>JAZLMM010000011.1:0-4365 GCA_045598705.1 Oscillospiraceae bacterium | reverse complement strand
AGGAAAGAGAACAGATCACCAAACTGAAAGTAGCCTGAATTAGATCAGGTAGAGGCATCAGGCTAGTGCCATTAAAGTGCTGGTATGGTATTCTTTTATCAGCGGTTTATAAATCTCAACTACAGAGTTGAAAATAGCCATACCATCTTTGTACCCACCCAGGAAGTACTGTTTTATTATTCTAAATTTACATGATATGATATGAATAGTACTGTTCTGAGTTTGGGAGGACGAGAAAGTGGATTATCGTAAACAGTATGATCGATTAAGCAATCGAGTTAAATCGGGTTTAATGCAATTTCAAGTGATAGTATCTCTTGTGGGAGCTATTCTGTTCATCGGTGCATTGATCTTCATACTAATCCGCTTCTCCTTGATTTCTAAAATACTTTCGATGGGTAATCCCGTTGGAGAAGTGTTTTTTCTGCTTATCCTAGGCTATATCGTAATCATGATGTTAAGTGTGATTGTCGGTAGCATAGGTTTTCTGGTCGCCAACTCTAATCAGTCTGTGAATCGAACGGCGAAGTTGTTGCTATTCATATCCAATTCGTTGCAAAATTCGATGTTCATCATCTTTGGACTTCTGTTCATCGGTGCCGGATGTTATATCATAGTGGTGTCCTCTCTGGCCGGTGGATTACTGGTCTGCATGATGGGACTTCTCGCGACGGCAGTCGGCGTTTTCGAAATCTACCGGAACCTTGTTTTCTTCGACGAATACAGTTCGGAGAAAGCAAATGAAGGCGTGCGAACGAAGAGAGTGATGATTATCGGTAAGCATCTGATTTCTCTGGGATGTGGTGCGGTATTTAGTTATTCACCGATCGTGATGATAATCGCTACATTGAATACACCGGATTTCCCCACATCAGGCTTTATTGCTGTCATTGGTATGGCCTTGTTGTTCTTGGCGGTTGGCGTGTATTTGCTGATTACTACCATCTCAAAACTCAAGAAAGAAATTCAATCTTTGGAGTAAGTGATACAATAACAGTATTGAAGAAGATAGTCTATATTTTGCTAACAGGAGGAGGTAAGGATGAAAACGAATAGTTTGCTGAGACGAACCATTGCTACGATATTATGTTTGGTGTTTGCTGTAGGCGCTTGTGCCTGCTCGGAGAAAGAGGAAACCACCAAGAAGAAAAAGAAGAAGAAAACAACGACGACCACAACAGAAATGACTTCTGAAGAATCCACGGAACCGCCAACGACTACAGAACCGCCGACAGAGACGACGGAACCTACGACTACGACGACTTCTGCGCCGATTATCTCAGAAGATGTTCCATATACTGTGGTAGACTTCGAGTTTACGCTAGATTCAAAGTGGAAGGTTGTGAGTGACATCCAATCAGATACTGTGTATTTCTCGTTAGACGGTGAGAGAAATGGCGCGATGATGTTGGCCATGCCCGGTAGCTGGGAGCTTGATCAGCCTTATAGTTTTGATGATTTTAATCGGGACTTTGAGAATTTTAAACAGGCTTTTGCTTCTAATATTCCCAGTATCCAATGGGTGTCAGTGGAAACCCATTATGATGGGTTGATCTACTATGCGGATATGTTCTATTCTTTCGATTACAGCAGTGGTGAACGTTATTCGTCGTATTCGCACATGGTGCTAAGTAAAGAAAACGAAGAAACCAAATGTTGTATGTTTGCATTGGAGTTCCCAGTAAGTACCGATACGACACAGATTGCAACCTATTACGAGGATTATCAGGAAGCAATTGACAGCATTCATTTTATCAGTTCGAAACAACCGGACGGGACACAGACGCAAGAGTACACCGTTGGACACGTAATCTATAGTGTAGATTCGTATATGTATACTGTGAAAGATTCTTCGACTCTGAATTATCACTATTTTGACTATGATGACACATCGAACTTCATTATGGTAGAGAGCATTCCGATGGATAGATACTCCATTAACAGTATGGATGAATTCGAAGAAATTGCAGATGCTTTTGCGCAAGATTATGATGTAAATCCTGATTTTACCAATGTATCTATAGAGGTGATCGCTCGTGAGATGCAGGGCGATATGTATTTCTCGTCAGACCGTATTATGTGCGATTATGGTGGTTACTCTCTGGTGGTTAACAACTGTTTGATCTACAATCCGAAGTATCGAGAACTTCAAGTATTCTCTTTGGTGAGCAATCAGAATAATGACGACGAAACCGATCAGAAAGTGTATGATGCTTTCGAAGAAGTGATGGCCAACAGTCAGTGGACCTGATGAAGTATCTTCAAGGCGTGTCAGGCAAGAAATCTGCCCGACACGCCTTGTTTTAAATGCGGGAATGCACGAAATATACAAAAACTACTCACTCGTCTCTATCAGAAAAAGTACTTTTGCCATATTAGAAAACAAACTGTTTTGACATATAATCATGTAAAATATAACTGGAGGTAGAAACGCATGGATTTATCTTTCAGTTATTTTATGAGTGAATTGGCGGCCAACCCACTGCTGCTTCTTGCCGTTGTGCTTACGTTGGGCGTTATTTTCGTTAATGGGTGGACGGATTGCCCGAATGCAATTGCGACTTGTGTAGTGACAAGATGTATGCCAACTCGAGCAGCGATTCTGATGTCTGCCTGCTTTAACTTCCTAGGTGTATTTGTAATGAGTATGTTCAATGCGACGGTGGCGGAAACCATCACGCATATGGTGGACTTCGGTGAGGACTCCCAAAAAGCGATTACTGCGCTGGCGGCGGCACTTTTTGCCATTGTGGTGTGGGCGGTACTGGCTTGGTTCTTCGGAATACCGACAAGTGAGAGTCATGCCTTGATCGCTGGTCTGACCGGAGGCGCAATTGCAATCCAGGGCGGTCTGAAGGGTGTGAACGGCAGCGAATGGATCAAGGTTATCTATGGTCTTGTATTGTCTGTGGTACTTGGCTTCGTGTTGGGTTGGGTCGTATGTAAGCTTGTGACGATTGCTTTCCGGAAAGTTGAACGAAAGAAGACGGAACCAATCTTTACCAAGGCGCAGATTGGCGGTGCGGCAGCAATGAGCTTCATGCATGGTGCGCAAGATGGACAGAAATTCATGGGTGTTATCCTGCTGTGCGTGATGCTCTCAAACGGAAATGGCAGTGCAGAATCTGTGCAAATGCCTATCTGGATTATGGCGTTATGCTCTATTGTTATGGCGGTGGGTACCTCTATCGGCGGAAAGAAAATCATTAAGTCAGTCGGTATGGACATGGTGAAGCTGGAGAAGTATCAAGGATTCTCAGCGGACGTGGCAGCATCGATCTCGCTTCTGTTCAGTTCGATATTCGGTATTCCGGTATCAACAACTCACGCAAAGACTACAGCTATCATGGGCGTGGGCGCGGTGAAGCGTGTATCCTCTATCAACCTATCCGTTGTGGAGGAGATGGGACTTACCTGGGTGCTGACGTTCCCAGGATGTGGACTAATCGGCTTCCTAATGGCAAAATTGTTTATGGTGATTTTCTAGACGATGTGATTGAAGTAAGTGAATAGAAGATGCAAGAGATATGAAGAACGAGGAGAGAAGATATGGCAAACAAGAGTAATGAAGGTTATTTTCAGATTTATGTAGAGCATGCTGAAGTTGCGGTGGCGGCTTCTGAGTATCTTTGCAAGTCCCTGAAGTCTTTCCGAGCGGAAGATATTGCGACAATGCTGGTGGAGATGCACGAGTATGAGCACAAGGGTGACGATTTGCGACACAAGATGGCTGCAATGTTGGCCAAGGCTTTCGTTACACCTTTGGAGCGTGAAGATATGGCTGAATTGAGTCAGAACATCGACTCTGTTGTAGATAGCATTGAAGAAGTGCTGCAGTATGTGTATATGGGTTGCGTAGAGTCTGTATCAGACGATGCGGTTGAATTCGCACAGAAGGTCAATGAGTGCTGTGTGCTGATGAAGGAGCTCCTAGAAGAGCTACCGACATTCCGTAAGTCTTCGAAGATTCACGAGATGGTCATAAAGATCAACCATGCAGAAGAAGAGTGCGACCGCTTGTTCTTAAATGCGAACTATCGCTTCCGCAAGAATCTGGATGTTTCCGATGGCAAAGCCGCACTGTCTATGGTGACCTGGCGTGAGATCTATGGTGCACTTGAGTCCTGCGCGGATGCGACGGAAAAAGTGGCTGATACGGTTGAAGCAATCGTTATGAAGAATACATAATTCGCTTGAGCACTTGAAGTTGAATGAGAAGAAGGCCATCTCCTGGAGATGGCTTGGTTAAATGTAATACTAAATTAGAGAACAGATACTTACGAAGAAAGATACAACGTAAAAAGACTGTTTCTGACCGAAATTTTGATGTACAATTCAAGTAATCTGTTGGAAATTCTCTGATTT
>JAZLMM010000010.1:0-38230 GCA_045598705.1 Oscillospiraceae bacterium | reverse complement strand
GCAGCGTGAAAAGTGGTCCTAGATGTTCCGACTACAGCGACATTTGTTCATTCCAGTCGGAAACGGTCTTGTCTGGAAGAAACAAGGAACATTTCTTGCCTGACAAAAAGATCTCCATTTCCCAAGAAAACGTGAAGAACCAAAAAAGTTTTTCAGTAGGGAAAAGGCATGGATGGGTTCATCCTGGATTTCTAGAATTGGTGCAGTTGCCCTTACGTCTTCTCGACTGGACCCAGAACAATGTCTGCAAAGTTAATGGGTAGTCCTAATGTCGGTACTTTGATCTGTCCCGCTTTATAGCGGCCAGGTGCAACCGTGATGCCCTTCTTCGGCAGTACAAAAGAAACCGTAACATCTGCCGAGACGGCGCCTGGGTCGACTTCACCTGTATTACAGTCCACGCCGGTTGGAATATCGATGGAGAGCACCCTCGCACCGCGGCGGTGTCCTTCTTCGATCCGACTTGTGATCGCTACCAGAGACGGCGGCAGCGGACGTGAGTATTCATAACCGGTGCCAATGATGCCGTCAACCAGCACACAAGGCATACCGGGTTCTTCTTCATGAATCATGCGGGAGATGCCCGCCTGCCAGATGTTGGGATCGAACTCATTTGCTGGTCGGATCTTCACGCCGAAAGCTTCCGCTGCACGACGATTGATCTGCACTGCGTTGGACTGTGTCTCAGAGGGGAAGCAATCCCATACAGTTACGTGAAATCCCCAAGATTTTAGAAGTCGTGCGGCCACGTAGGAATCGCCACCGTTCATGCCTTTACCGGCAAAAATATGGATCGGCGTGGTCGTGGCCTTGGCAAGACTTGCGCTGACATTGGCGCAAGCGAGTCCGGCATGTTCCATCAGAATAGAAATACTCAGGGAATAATCCTTGGACGCGACGCTATCGATCTGGCGCTGTTCTTCCCGTGTTAAGGTCATGCGCACACGACGCACCGGTTCCACCGGAGTCTTCGGAGGCGCCGGATGAAGGATGCTCTTCTTCGGCCAGAAAGGACTCTCGTTTCTTCTCATGACTTACCTCCCATTCTTGCGAGTTATTGAATCTCACACGAACACTTTTTTCCCATGTCGCACATGCAATGATGCTTCTATTGTATCACTGGATTTCCCAAATGGTCGAGTGCACGTACCACTGGAATCGTCAGGAAAGCAATCGCCGCCCCCATCGCGCAGCTCGCCAGTATCAGATAAGGTAGATAGACCATCACATAGACGGTCCGTGTCATAATCATCGCCGCCATGATCTGCCCGATACTATGACAGGCTGCCCCACCGATACTGGTTCCGAATATCGAGATGTGATTCCGTTCGCAAAGCAGACACATCGCGCACCAAGCCCACACGCCTCCCAGCATCGAGAATACGAATCCGACAAAATTACCGCCTATCATGAGCACTACTAACGAGCGAAGAATAGCAAGTAGAAGTGCCTCCTTCTTCCCCACCGTATATAGCGTCACCAGGATAGCAATATTGGCAAGGCCCAGTTTCAGGCCGGGAAGCGGCAGAATACCCTTCGGCAATAGCCATGCCTCCAGAATACTCAGCATGAGCGCCAGGGCCAGAAGGATGGCAAGTTTCGTGATCTGGAAAGCTGTCCAATGTTTCTTCATTTAGCCACTGCGTCCACCTTTCCGTCAGTTTCTCCCGAATCGGAAGTCCCCGCTACGATCTGCACCACGACCTTGTTGGGTAGGCAGATTGCACCGTCTCCGGGCTTCGTTAATTCCCCTGCATGCACGCAGATCTGGTCTGGACAGTCGCTGGATTGGATATACGCTTCGTGGTCGTTGAGGATTATGACGACTTCCCCGTTCTCGGTCGTTACGCGGTACTCCGTCTCGTTGGCAAAATCACTCAACGCTCGGCTCATGACGACACTCCCGTCTACGGTGATCCGCACATATGGCGTTTTCTTGGATAAGGTATGTCTTCGCACCAGCATGCCTGTCATCAGGATGCCGCAGAATACAAGGATTGCAATAATCAGGAACACATCTCCGGATGCGAATCGGAAATGTCGGGGCGGCAGATGTTTCCCACACGTCTGCTGTCGTGTAGTAAGCTTATCCGAAGTATTCGATTGTCCATCCTTCTTCGGCATCGACGCGCCCCTTTAGCGATGAAGATACCCATAATGTACCATTTTCTGCGCACAAAATACAGTCAATGTTCCTATCTTGTGCCCATTCTCTGCCATGTTCCAGTCCCATCGCGTATAGCGTGGTCGACAGGATATCGCACACCGCTCCGTCACTGCCCACGATGGTGGCAGAAAGAAGATCCGTCTGGACCGGGGCGCCGGTCCGGGTATCCATAATATGTCCGTAGCGGATACCATCCTGCTCGAAGAATCGCTCATAAGCCCCACTGGTCACGACTGAAGTTGGCTGTTCTGAATCTGTGATCGTCACGATGGCACACATGGACTGCTGGTCTTGTTTTTCCATTTTCAGTGGTGAAGTGACGCCCACGCGAAGTGTATCGTTCTTTGCCCAAATACAGATGTTTCCCCCAAGATCCAAGATGATCTTCGTCACATCGAATTCGCGCATCTTCGCCATTAGAAGATCGCCGATTGCACCCTTTGCAGCACCGCCCAGATCTACCTGGGCACCGTCTTTCACATACGCCTGATGATTCGGTAGGAGTTGGACATTGCGGTAGTTGATCCTTGTGAGAACTTCATCGATTTCGGATTTATCTGGCACCCGTGCATGCTCAGTGCCAATCCCCCAAAGATCCATCAAGGGGGCGACCGTCGGGTCGAAAGTACCATCGGTCAGGATTGCATACTCGCAAGTTAGTGACAGCAGTTGATATGTATCTTCTGACAACGTGGCCGGTTGTTCAACCGTCGCTTGATTCAGTTTCGCAATCTCGCCACCCTCATGGTGTCGAGAGAACATCTCCTCATATGTATGAAGCGAAGTCGATGCCGCCTGAACCGCCGCTTCCGCTTCTTTGCCATCCACAGAAATCGTCACATAGGTATCGAGTGCGAAGAGGCTGGCCGACGCATGGGAAGTCTCCGACTTACAAGCAACAAGCGAAGCAAGAAGACATAGAATTACAAGAAAACTCCACATACGGGGCAGCCATGCGCCTCGCCATGTAGAGTTCTTCATCTTCTTTGAAATCTTATACCCGCTGGATTTCGGGAATGTTCTCATCTTCATCCTCCTCATCCTGCCGCTTATGTTTCGTATTTCTTCCATGGAATGTCACGTAGATATGGCATCCGGCCACAATCAGCACCACGATGGAGGCAACCAGAGTTTCCGCCCAGAATACCACATATTGTTCCGCAAGCCGTGCACTTCGTTCGTAGAACGGTACCTGCATGCCATCGAATCCGGTATATGCATTTTTCAAAGGGAAGTATTTCTTCCACAATTTCCATGCACCGAATCTTCCGGTGTTATTGATAATCTGAATATCTTCACTACCCTCTGAGTATCCGATGCTTTCACCCATTGCTGAGATGAGATCGTTATATGCAATGTTGTCGATTGGATCCTGAAGGAGCACCTCGTAAGTCATGACAGCCAGACTATCGATCGTCACCGCATTTTCCTGATCATATGAGTTGGTAGGGATCTCGGAGTCATTGGCCAGCGTGACCAGTTGTTCGAACCTCACATAGGCGCGGGCTTCGGTGACACCGGTCGCCTCTGCGATTGCATCGTCCCCTTCACATACTACACCACAAACTTGGTACACACTTCCGTTGATCGAAACCGAAGCACCTGTTACCTGGAAAGAATGGAAAAGGTTCCACGCCATTTGCGTATTGAGTACGATCGCGTATCGGTCTCCACCTTCCGGGGAGAGGAAACCACCACTTTCATAACGGAATGGGTGAATGGTTGCATAGTCTCCACCCACACCCACTATTTCGCACTTCTCCAGAGAACCGGTCTCCTTACCGTTGATTGAACCACTCACCGGATAGAAGGCGGTGCTCGAGTAACAGTCCTTCCAGATCGATACTTCATTGCTACTGTTGAATGAATTCTGGCGAGTACTGCTGGTATTGGAGCGCTCGATCAGATCCAATGCCTCGTGTAGCTGCTTCACCTTCTCTGGATTCAATCCTTCCGATGTAGCATGCGGCGCGGAGTTATCGCTCTGTCGCAAGGAACTAGACAGCACGGTCAACTGACGATAATTCAAAGATGATGCCTCATACTGCTCCGCTGCATACTGGAAAGCTTGTCCATCCAGCACCTGATTGATGCGAACTACCGAAGCAACACCCAGAACCAGCGCGCCCACTGCCAATACGAAGGGTATGCCAAGCAGTGCATAATGGGCATGTCGACAGATATCGCCCCACTTGCGGACAGCATAGTTTTTCAGCTTGGTCCGAATCTCCATCAGTTCGCTTCTCCTTGTGCAAGGCGCACCTGTTCACCATTCTTAATTGGTTTCTCAGTACGAATGATACAGTAAGCGAAGCTGACACCGGAACCTTCGATTGCGCAAGAAGTTGCATCCTCTGCAATCACTTTGACCGGTACTTTCTTCGCGATATATCGTTCACCTAGTGGACTATTCTTCGTCACGAGAATATAGATGAATTTACCTTCGCTATCTTCCTGCACAGCACCCTTCGGTACCACATTCTCATAAGAATGGTTCGACGTCGCAATTGTGCAGCTGACCGTCATTGCACCAGGCTGGACATACTGTGCTTCCAACGCAACACGAAGGATCACAGAATTCATCGGGTCCGCCGGATCCGGTCGCATGGCTTCGACGTACGCACTGTCGCAGTAATCTGCCTTCACTTCAGATCCGATATACATATTTGCCGCATCCGCTTTGCTCACCGGGCATTCCATGTAGAATCCAGAATTCATATCTGCAATGACGAAGATCACATCGTCCTTCATGCACTGAGAATTGCGGTCCACATTGATGGCAATCACGCTTCCTGAGATCGGTGCTACGATCTCCGTTACACCATACTGTTCTTCCAACTTCTTGACTTGATCGCGAAGCTTCAGAAGTTCCTTCTCCTTCTCGTCTTTGGCATCTTTCTCTTGATCACTGCTGATGCCGGCATTGATTCTTGCATCATTCAAAGACTTCTCCGAAGCGGTCAAAGCATGCTGTGCATCTTTCAAGGTGCGTTCAGCTTCCGCCGTGGTCGGCAGTAAATTGTATCCTTCCAGATCAGCTTGCTTCGTCTGAAGTTCTGTCTCTTTAGCGGCTACGGCTTTCTCTTTGTCTTTGATTTGACTGATATAAGAAGCGACCGTAGCATCCGCTGAATCGTATGCAGACTTCGCAGTATCCAGATCTTTCTTCGCTGCATCGACTTCGCTTTGGGCAGATGTCACTTCCGAAGAAGCCGTATTCAAAGCTTCCTGTGCTTCGACGACTGCCTGATTACAGGCATCCAGCGTCTCTTGGCTGAAATTCGGATCTGCCGAATCTGTGATGCAAGCAGCGAGATTCGCATTGGCCGTATCCAATGCGGTCTGTGCCTGATCACGCTGTGCTGTCGCTGAACTCAATGTTGCATTGGCTGCATCGAATGTCTCCTGATACACCGCAAGGTTCTCATATGCAGTCGCACGCTGACCCTCTGCCTCTTGCTGCTTATTGGCCAGTACTTCACTCTCTTTCTGGAGAGATGTAATCTGACTTTCCAGTGAACTGATATCGTTCTTTGTCTGCGTGATCAGCTTATCCTTATTCTTTGCATTTTCCAGATTCTTCTTCGCTTCATCGACTGCCTTACGTGCATCGTAGACTGCCATCTCCATATCGTAGAAGTCGCTGTTCTCAGATGGTTTTCTATTGTCGTACTCCATCTGCTTCTCTGCTTCTTCCAATGCTTTGCGGGCTTCTTCCAGATCCGTACGCTCTTCAGGAATATCTAATGTAGCCAGTACTTCACCTGCTTCTACTTCCTGATAGAGATAGACGTTTACACCTTCGATCTTCAATTCGTTCGGTGCTTTGACCTGCTGTTCGATATTGGCATGGACCATACCGGATGTGCGCGTAATGGTACTTAATGTCGCACCGTAGATCTGTTGTGTGCTGACTTGAGTCAGCGTCATGTTCATGATGGTATTGGAGAAGAAAGTCAGTAGTCCCATCGCAACAAGGAAGATGATGAGAACCTTGATGATCACTTTCTTCTTATTCTTTTTCTTGCTTGTGTCTGACATAGTCAAAACCTCCTAAAAATACCATCGAATCATTATTTAATACCTGAACGGGAAATACCTTCGACCAGGTATTGCTCCCCATAGAGGAAGATCAGTAGCGGCGGGATCATGAAGATGAACGACGCAGCGAAAGCAATGCCAACTTCGGACGCATTGATCTGCGACAAGAACACTGACAGCGGTTGCTTGCTCGCATCTTCAAGAAGAATCAGTGGCTGCTCGACCATATTCCAGTAGTCGATGAACAGCAGGATTGCCATGGCGAATACCGCACTCTTACACATCGGTAAGGAGATGCGTGTGAAGATCTGCCATTCGTTCGCACCGTCTAGCTTCGCAGCCTCGATATATGACGACGGAATCTGTCTCATATACTTCGTTAATAGGAATACGCTGAATGTGGAGAAAACACCCGGCAAGATGATCGACCACCACGTATTGTAGATGTTTAGTTTGTTTGCGATCAGATAGTTCGGCACAAGCGTAACCTGGAAGGGCATCAGCATCAGAATGACATAGGCGAAGAACAGTACCTCTCTTCTCTTTCTTCTGTATCTGGAGAAGCTATACGCCGCCAAGCACGCCACCGTAATCTGTCCCAGTACGATTGGCACGACCAATGCCACGGAATTCCAGAACTTCAGAAGATACGTCGGGCTAAGGAACAGGAGCGTCTTATACTGACTGAAGGAGACCATGTCCGGAATCATCTTCAGTTTCGGTGCAGAGGACAGATAGACTTTTGTCTCGGAAGAAGCGGACGATAGGCTATTGAAGACCGCACTATAGTTGGTCTTGATCTCATCGGTCGACATGAAAGAATCGAGGATTGTCAAGACGATCGGCATCAAGGCGAAGACGGCCACAACGACGGCAAGAATCACGCCGAGTGTAACAAAAATCTTCTCACGTACCGTGCGGACCTTCGCACGACGACGCGCATCGACACGTCCCTTCTCATGAAGTTTAGTCAATTCCTCATCCGAAAGACGTACGATCTCAATCTCATTGGCATGGACTTCTCGGATTGACGCATGGGTATTCGGTTCACGCACCGAAGAACTCTGGTCCTTCGCACTTGTATCCTTTGCCAACGGCTGAAGTGGAGTAATCTCATTCTTCTTCATAGCATTACTCCTCCGTATCCTTGCCTAGACGGTACTCCGCAATAAAGAGAATACCGACAATGATGATCATGGCGATGCACATGATGATGGCCGCCGCTGTCAACTTCGCATTATCCAGATGCGAGAACATATTGTTCATGAAATGTTGCAACATATAGAGTTCATTTACCGGATAATCACCGGTCAGAAGATAGACTTCACGGAAGATCTTGAATGAGTTGATCAGAGACATGATGCCGACGAAGAAGATCGTTGGCCACAGATACGGAAGCTTGATGCTGAAGAATCGCTTCACCGCATTGGCACCGTCCATCTTGGCCGATTCCAATTGCTCTTGTGGGACCGCCGCAATTGCAGAGATGAAGAGGACCATGTTGTAGCCTAGATTCTTCCACAGGAAAAGCACCAGAATCACGAGTCGTGACCAAGAAGATTTCATCCAGTCAATCTTATCGACCCCGAACCATCCAAGATAGGTGTTGAGCGCACCGTTATAGCTGAACATGACCTGCCAGATCAGAACGATGGATGCAACCGGTACCATCATCGGGTTTAACATAATGCTACGGAACACACTCTTTCCTGGAATCTTCGAGCTAAGGAGCAAGGCGAGGAACAGAGATAACAGCACAGCCAGCGGAACGGCAAGGCCGGCGAAGATCAAGGTGTTCTTCGAAGCGCTCTGGAAAGCTTGGTTGTTCAAGACTGTCTCATAGTTCTTGAGACCCACGAATTCTGAGTTGGTGGAACTTCTTTGGAAAGACTGGACCAGCACAATCAGCATCGGTCCGAAGAAGAAAAGAAGGACGCCCAGAAGGCTCGGCGTTAAGTATCCGGTAAATACGAACCATTCGCGGATGCTTTTCTTTCGCTTTCCGCGCAATTTCCTCTTCCGTATTTCATCCGCATTCCAGTCGTTCGTTGCCATTTCGTGTCCTTCACATATTTTCGCAGTATGACTATCATAATTTTATCATACTGCGAAGTAGTTTACTTACTCTTTTCAGTTTTTGAGGAGGGTTGGGAGCGAGGGGGGGTGTTCCTCGCTCCCAGGGTATGAAAGTAAATAGAAGATAGTACAGGTTCTATCTATTGATCGTCCGGGAGTGTTTGGTATGTAAGGAGTTCTCCCTTTCGACATTTTCATTCTCTCATTTCAGAATGACTATAAGGTGACCGTTAAGTGACTAAATCGTCACTTTATCGCTCCTGAACCAGATTCTGTACACGGTTCTGGATGTTCTTACATACGTCATCCACGCTGCGCTGATCCTGGAAATATGCAGGCACCTCTTCTTCGAGAATTGCGAGCACACGAGAGTCGAACTGGTTCACACTTCCAATGTTCTCAACGATGTTGATCCATTCTCCACGCATTTCTTCTGTCAGGTCATACTCCATCGCGCAGTAACCTTGTAGCCCAGTTTGTTTCGCTTCTTCCTCGACCTTCTTGAGATGGTCGTACTCTTTGTACTGCGCATCAATTACTTGATTCAGCGCCTCTTTGTGTACCGGGATATAGGCATTCTCTGTAGCCATCGTAGCTTGTTGTTCTTTCTCGAACATGAACTTAACGAAGTCCCATGCTTCATCCTGATGCTTGGAAGCGTTCGCAATGGCGAAGCTCATGATCGTATCGGCAGCATATCCACTCTGATTCGGTGTCGGGAGGCCCATCATCTTCACTTTGCCACTTCGATACTTCGCGTTCTCTGCATATGCACTGACACTGTTCAGATAGACACGCATCATCAGAAGCATATCATTATCAAGTTTAGCCGATGGTAGAATATCTTCATCATATACGCTAATTGGCATCATACCACCACCAACAGGCATAATATTGTCATTGGGGTTTGAATCCTCACCATATGTCTTCGCTATTTCCAGGAGTTTCTTAAAATCCTCGGAATCAAAATAGGTCTCTTTCTGATCATAATCTACGAAAGCAGAGCCGGATACCATCAGCAATTCGCGCATCACGTCTTCTTTGCTCATATCCGCAAATATAGACATATCTGACGGTGCGCCGGAAGCTACTGCTTTGAAATCATCGTAATTCCAACTGGTCCGTCCACCTAGCTGGTCTTCGTTCACCGCATATGCGTTGACCTCTAGAAGCGCCGGTACGTGGTACAACTTGCCGTTGGATTCGTATGCGCGGAAGATATTGTCGAAATACTCATCACGTTTCAGTCCATCCGCACCATCGATAAACTGATTCATATCCACCAGCACTTCTTCTGTATTGAACTGACTCAAAGAAGCAAAATTGACCAGTACATCCGGACCATCTCCAGCAAACATTTCCAGATAAAGTTTATCGACATCAGTTCCGTTTGCCTGCGTATCCGCACCTGTTATATCTCTATCGTAATAGAATCCTACATTTACACGGCTTTTTGCCTGCGAGTCAGTGTTGTATTTCACCACATAATCCATAAATTGTTCGGGCATTGTTTGAAAAACCGCTACATTGATTACGTCCTGACCTGCATGCGGATTCTTCTCACTACGTGTAAAATGCGCAATGTAGTACTCAAAACTATACTCACCTCCGCCTTCTACGATCGTTCTCGTATCAATCATACTGAAATCATTTTCTGAATGAACCTGACACTCGCCGTTGAAATGGAGACGGTTCACATCTGTATCATTCCAGTTCATAATCGAAATGCTGTCGCCTGTCTTGAGATCGCAGCGATTGAGTCCATCCATTCCCTGTACATAGGTTGCATCCTCGCTCTGAATCGAGAACATCAGATCCTGCGATACATCGTAAGACGTACCGATCAGTTTGAGTTCCTTCGGGTCGAACTCCTGGAGCTCGCATATATTGGCAAAATTCTTCATATCGAAGATACTTGTCAGCACATAGTATTTTCCATCTTGTTTGAGAATGTAACCGGAGAAGTTCTCAATTTCCTGTTTAGCCAGCGTTTTGCCGGATTCATCGACCAGAAATACGCTGCCCCATGTGCCAATAAGAAGATTCCCGTTCTCAACCGGGAAAATACTCATCACACCGGAATCCATGATTTCCTCATCAAGTTTGAGTTGATTCTTCTTCTCACCATTACTATCTATGCAGATCACCGACATGTCGCTACAACATTCTCCGGGAAGCAATTTCCGTTCGAACAAGTAGACATCACCATTTGGCAAAGTGGTCATGAGTTGATACTCCACGCCATCATCGCCACTGGAATCGATTTTCTTCACCAATTCGCCATTTTGATTGAAGATCAGGATGCCCGTATCATAATATGAGTTATATTCCTTCTGTAGCTTCAGATATTCTTCTGAATCGGTCTGAGGATTGGGGCTCAACCAGAAGTCTTCCATACGTTTCGCCACTTCAGGTGACATGGAATAGGAAATTGTATAATCAAGCAGTACATTTTCCCCAGCGAATGCAAAGCCTCCGAAATATGAATAGACTACCTCTCTAGTAGGATCGATTGCGACATCTGTATCAAGCTTCACCTCGGTACACTGGAAGAATGGATCATCCTCCTTAATCGTACCTGTCTTCAAAGGCGCGCTATGTTCATTACTTCCGCCGGAACCTCCGTTCGCTGTTTTTCCTTTGCTACATGCTGTAGATGACAGAATCAGCGCGCTCGCCAAGACCCACGTCAACATTTTCTCTGCTACATGCTTCATGTTAAAACCTCCACTTCTTAGTTCACGCAAATTATAGTAGAAGCACCTACAAAGAAAATGAAAGCCGCGTCACAATGACACGGCTTTCAGTGACTTTTCTATCACTTTCCTTCTATTCTCAACGCTCTCTGACGATATTAGCTGTGCGATTCTGGATGTTATTGCACACGGTTTCAATGCTCTGTTGATCAGCGAAATACGCCGCCGCCTCTTCCAGAATAATGTTCATGACCGCCTGATCCGCAGTGGAGATGGAGCTGATGTTCTCTACCAGTGCTTGGAAGCCATCGCGGTCTTCCTGAGTAATGGGATCGAATGTCCACCAATCGATGTAATTGTCATCGTTCTCATGGCCTTTCCTAAACTCTTCAATTTCCTTACCCAGCTTGACATTTTCAGCTACCGCGTCATCATTGATGCGGTCGAAAGCTTTACGATTCAGTGCAATAGAAAACCACGAAGCTGTGTACTTATACTGTGCATCTTCATCAAAGAGATGACGGATGAAGTCCCAAGCCTCTTCCTTGTTCACAGAAGATGCAGAGATGGCACATGTCAGCATAGGTTGCGCCGATACACCACTTCCATCCGGAGAAGGAACACCGACGAAAATACCATTGCCTTTGCAAGTAGCCGTCAAATCGGAATAACTTTCCAACGAGTAAACATATGCACTTCTTAGCGCCAGAAGTCCTTCATTCATACGCTCTTCCGGTGAAGTCTGTTCGTCAGGATTAAACGGCGGCATGATGTTCTCGTCGACCCAAATGATATTATCGATATCCGCTTCGACTACACCCCAGTCATCGTCAACATCGGTATCCGGCAACTCTGCCAGACCGTATTTCTTGGTGATCTGAAGGATCTGCTTGAATTCGTCACCATCGAAGTAGACTTCTTTCTTCTCATAGTCGATCAGATCCCGCATGGAATGTCCAAGAAGCAACTTGAGCAGTTGCTCATACTCCATATCTTCAAAGACCGACACATCTTCTGGCAAAGTCTCGACAATCTGTGTAAACTCCGAGTATGTCCAGCCGGTACGCTCTCCGATCATCTCCTTGTTGCCGATCAGTCCTTCAATATCCACACATACCGGTATCTGGAACAGTTTCCCGTTCTTCTCGAAAGCACGGAATACATTATCGAAATACTCATCGCGATTCAGTCCATTGACACCATCGATATACGTATTCAAGTCTACCAATACCTCTTCTGAATTGAACTGACTGAAGCCAGAGAAATTGAGGAGAATGTCCGGTCCGCTTCCGTTCAAGAGATCCAGATAGACTTTCTCAGAAAGCTTGGCAACCTCCTCATCGGATTCTCCACCCATCTCAGCTGCATAGTCATGCAGACGAATTCTGGCCAGGCCATCCTCGCGGGTGTTATATTCCACAAGATAGTCGATAAATTCCCTAGAAGGTACCTGAAAAGCACCCATATCGAGATATGTCTTGCCGGCATGTGGGTTCGACTCCGCACGGGTCAGGTGAACGGCAACTGCAACGGGGCCTTCTGTTTCTTCTCCTTCACGATAATCCATATAGATGAACGCAATCTCATCTTCAGATTTCACCTGGAAGGTGGCGTTCATCAAGCAATTGTAATTGAAATCTACACTGTCCCACTCCATAAACATGTCACGCTTGTCCGACAAGGGGTCGATTATTTCAATGCCATTTGTGCTACAGCTATAGCACTTGTCGCCACTGTTGCTAAATCCCAAGAAAGTGAAAACATTGGAGGTCACTTCTTTCTTCTTGGACTTGTCCGCTTTCAGTGTATTCACGTCTAATTCTGAAAGGTAATTCTTGTATGTATCCCCTGACTCTTCATACGTGTTGAGGTAAACCTTATTCCCATACTGTACCAAAGACCCGTCTTCCAGTTTCTCGATACAAAGGCGTTTTCCATCCGCACTATATTTGGCCATGCTTTCATAGTCTACAACAATGCAAGAATTGTCCTCTAATGGGAATATATCGAAATAATAGGACTCTGTTGCGTCCAGATCCGTCTTCAGAATCAGTTCACCTTCCGGAGAATACTTGCAAATACTCCACACAGTTTCTGGAATTTCGTTCGTTAATGGATTCCAGTCATCCACATGGCTAGTTAGAAGCAACAAGTTACCCTTTCCGTCTGTCTTCATAACACTCGTGGAATACATCGAATCAAATGTTAACTTAGAAATCTCTTTTCCTTCTAAATCAAAGAAAGCTATACCGTTTTCAACTTGTTTGTTCTCGATCTCCATTATGCGCAAGTAGTTCTTCTCCGTGAGTTCTCCCATATAAAGTTGTTCCAATTCAGCTTCTTCTTCCGGTGACAATTTATATACGATAGAATACGTGGCCGCTACATTGTTGTCTATGATCACGGTAGAATCAATCCAACTACGGTCTATAGTCTTCCCCGTCTTACCTTCCAGAACTAATTCTGCTTGCGTTGTATTGAAATATGGGTCAGAAGCAGATACCGTCTTCTTCTTCGTCTTATGCTTACAGCCAGCAAGAGGAATCACCATCAATGCGGCTAGAATTGTAGACAATATGCGCTTCGCAATCTTTCTCACAGATATCTCCTCCAGAACACTTCTCACCGATTATGATTATACAGTATGAGACGATTGGGAAAAATGACTACTTCGTCATCTTCCTTAATCACGATACATCAGAATGCTTCGGGAACTGTAGAAGAAAGATAGCGATACGACCAGATTGACCGCGCCAGTCACCACAAAAACAAGTGGGAACAGTATTTCTGAAATGTCATAGAATTGCGTACCGATTCCCACGCCAATAAATACCTCGAACAGGAATACCGCTGTCATGATAGCAAAGGCCATCACCATATGAGAAGTCTTGGAATTGGAAAGACCCAATACGCGCAACGATGCAAGATACGCTGCGCAGAAGAGCATCGCCGCCGAGGTATAGAAGAATCCCCCGCAAAGTACATATGCCGGGTTCAACCTTGCAAAGAAAGCCAGCACGGCAAGCGAGACGACCCCCTCGACGAGTGCTTTGACCACAGAGGAGAACGACGCATAGAAGAGTTTGCGGAAAGCATTTCCCGGCATCAGGAAGATGAACGGCTTCTTCAGTTCTTCAACGAATCTGCCCATTGGAATCAGGAAAAGCATACAGTAGCAGAGCACGAGAAGTCCGATGATCTGCATGATGATTGGATACATGCCCTTGCGCATCAGCGAACGGAGGATCGCACCCAGCACCACAGCAATGGCCAGCATGCCGAGAGAACTACGGTCGAACAGCACCATCAGGCTTCGCTTCTGCTCCGTCAGCTGACGCTGCATCAGCACGACTTCCCCGCCCTTCTTACCAAGAAGTCGAGATCTGCTTCGCTTGCCGGAACGTCTTCTGACATCCCCGCGGGAAGGTGTACGTTCTTCTTCAATACTGCCATAGGTGTGGCCGATTGAGAGAACAACATCCTCGTAATACGAGGAGCGACTTACAAGAGCAAGGAGAAGTCCAATGAAAGGAAGCACGAGAAGCATTGCCGCATACACTGCTGCCTGATACCAGTTCCCTGCCATCGCCTCAACCAAGAAACCAGATGTCCAACCGCTAATCGGAATCATGTGAAGATAGGAACGATTAAGATAATCAAGTGAAGTACGAACCGGTCGTCCGCTTCGCCACAGGGCCAGCACGGCACCCACTACGACAACTGCAAGCATCGTGTAGATAAAGAAGCGAATCAGGTGGCGAATCCAAGGACGGGTGGCCGTTACGGCATAAATTCCTAACGAAAGGAAGGAGATCGCCAGTGTCAACATGAACCAAGATGCCATAAGGATCAGTAATTCTTGTAATCCAAGTCCGAAGTAGAAACGAAGGTTCATCAGTTGCGTCAGAAGCACGAGCGTAGCAAGCAAAATTGCCCCGAATTTCTTGCATAATCCGTATAGGAGAATTTTCTCTGGACGAATTGGTGAGACCAGAAGATGATTAATATCTGCTGGTTTGAAGAAAGTATTACCATGAGAAAGGCCAATGCCCATTCCAATAAATGCAGTCAGCAAGAAAATTAAAGTCGCACCACCTTGGAAGGCTGGAATAGGATCGTCAATAACGCCGGATACACCGGAATGTGAGATTTCCTGATAAATGAAGAGTGCGAAATAAGCCATCACCACCAGCACCTCAAGCCAGAACTGAGGATGCTTCACCTTCTCGTAGAGGGTGTTCTTACATTTCTTAATTGTCATGTAACTGCACGCGTGCATGATGTCTTCTCTCTAAACTGCGTAATGTAGTACTGATTCTGAATGACTACTTCTTCTTCGACTTCTTTGTCTTCTTTGAAGCGGTCTTTGGCGTGGAGACCTGTTGCGACCTTCTCGGTGGTCCATTCTGTTTCTGGCTGGCATTTACCGCCTGGTCCGTCGACTTGGCCGCCGCTTTCTGCTTGTTCATCTCCTCAAGTTCTCTCTTCGTAGGCGGACGATTCGGTTTCTTCTTCGAAGTTTCCTCATTGGCAGTAGCCTTCGCACGCTCAGCAAACTCCTCCGGTTCCATCGGCATCTGCCAAGATGGATCATACGACTCGGTCTCGGCGAAGAAGATTCGCTCGAGTGAATCAGCCCACATACCGATCATCTCGTTCTTTCTGTGACAGGAGATAACATGGCCTTTGTACATGATATAAGCCTTCTCCCAGATTCCTTCAACGGTGGCAATCATGTGGGTAGAAATAAGTACTGCCGCACCCTCTTCCGCCAGTTCCATCGCGATGGAACGAAGTTCCTTGATGGCATGAGGATCTAAGCCCAACATCGGCTCATCCAGTAAGACGAGTTTCGGTCGCGGCAGGAGCGCGCAGATAATGGAGACTTTCTGCTGCATACCTTTGGATAGGTCTTTACAGAGTGTATCCAGAACATCTGTCAGACGTAAGCGGTCCATCAGCTCGGCGGCATAGGAAGTCGCACGAACACGATCTAGACGATAAGCGCGAATAATGAATTCGAAATGCTCTTTCACCGTAAGCATCTCATAAAGGCAAGGAAATTCAGGAACGTAGCCCAAGATTCGCTTCGCCTCGGGTGATTTTGCCGAATAGCCTCCAATCGAGACTTCACCCTCGTATCGTAGAAGACCGAGAATACACTTGATTGCCGTTGATTTACCGGCGCCGTTCGGTCCAAGGAGAATGCCAATCTCGCCTGGATTAAGCGACAGTGAGATATTCTCATTGGCAACTTTCTTACCGAAGCGTTTCGTAAGTCCCGTGACGCGAAGCATGCTCTCCCCCCTGCAATCTGATAAATAACCATGAATAGTCTAGCATTTTTTCACGCATTCTGCTATTCATGTTTGCATGCTGAAACGAAAATTTAACCGATAATTCAAGTTTTTTGCAAGTCGTTAATAATTGACCGTTCCTTTATGTACACATTGTTATTGCTTTTCTACTTGTCGAGGTATATAAGTAGAGATATGATTTTCATTTGGAGGCTTGGGGAATATGTATCGAATCATCGCCAAGAAACAGTTAAATTCAGCCGTGACACTGATGGAAGTGGAAGCGCCTTATATCGCATCCAAAGCCCGTGCCGGCCAGTTCATTATTTTCCGCATCGACAAATATGGTGAGCGCGTACCGTTGACCATTGCCGATCACGATGCCGAACGTGGCACCGTCACCATTATCTTTCAAGCAGTGGGCAGTTCCACCAAGGCATTGGCGCAGCTAAATGTGGGAGATGAAATCTTGGATTTCGTCGGACCACTCGGCAATGCAACCGATATTGAAGGATATAAGAACGTCTGTGTCGTAGGCGGCGGAGTGGGATGTGCCATCGCTTATCCGTCGGCCAAAGCGCTGTATGCGGCAGGTGCTCACGTGGACATGATTGCCGGCTTCCGTAATAAGGACATCGTCATTCTCGAAGAGGAAATGCGTGCCGTCAGTGATCATCTTTACATCACAACTGACGACGGTTCCTACGGCGAGCAGGGGTTCGTCACCAATAAGTTGCAATCACTGATTGATGCCGGCAACCAGTACGATCTGGTCATTGCCATCGGACCGATTCCCATGATGAAGTTCCTATCCGAGGTGACTCGCCCATATGGGATCAAGACGCTGGTCAGCCTCAACCCTATCATGATCGATGGAACAGGTATGTGTGGTGGTTGTCGAGTCACCGTTGGTGGGAAGATCCGCTTCGCATGCGTGGATGGTCCGGATTTCGACGGACATGAAGTCGACTTCGACGAACTGATGCGTCGCAATGCCTATTACAAAGAACAAGAACACGCCCGTGACCATGAATGTCGCATCATCAAGATGGGTGATGCGGCGATGTCGACAGAATCCAATAAAAAGGAGGGGCAGTGAGATGGCAAATATGTCTTTGACCAAAGTACCCATGCCGGAGCAAGATCCGGCAGAACGCATCGCCAACTTCAAGGAAGTGGCCCTCGGTTACACAGAAGAGATGGCCAAGGAAGAGGCCGCCCGTTGTCTGAACTGTAAGAATCGTCCATGTGTCAGCGGATGCCCGGTCAATGTCCGCATTCCGGACTTTATCGCCCAAGTCGCGGCCGGTAACTTCGAAGAAGCTTACCAGATTATTGCTACCACGAACTGTCTCCCTGCTGTCTGCGGACGTGTCTGCACGCAGGAAAGTCAGTGCGAGAGTCGTTGCGTACGCGGTGCCAAAGGAGAGAGTGTCGGTATCGGGCGCCTCGAGCGTTTCGTCGCAGATTATCACATGGCGCATCAGGAAACGGTCAGAACGAATGTGGAGAAGAACGGTCACCGTGTGGCCGTCATTGGTTCCGGTCCTTCCGGTCTGACCTGTGCCGGTGACCTAGCCCGTCTCGGATATGAAGTGACTGTTTTCGAAGCTTTTCACAAAGCCGGCGGTGTGCTGGTATATGGTATTCCGGAATTCCGTCTGCCGAAGTCAATCGTACAGAAAGAAGTCGAGAATCTGGAAGCGCTTGGTGTTGAAATGCGTACCAACTTCGTAATCGGTAAGACGCTGACCGTCGACGAGATTTTTGCCGAAGGATATGAGGCCATCTTCATCGGTTCCGGTGCAGGTCTTCCCTCTTTCATGGGCATCGAGGGCGAATCCCTCATCGGCGTATATTCCGCCAACGAGTATCTCACCCGTGTCAATCTCATGAAAGCTTATAGCAACAAATACGATACCCCGATTCGGAACAGTCAGGCGGTTGCAGTCGTCGGTGGCGGTAACGTCGCCATGGATGCTGCCCGTACGGCCAAACGTCTCGGTGCCAAGAAAGTCTACATCGTGTATCGTCGTTCCGAAGACGAGATGCCAGCTCGTGCCGAAGAAGTACACCATGCCAAGGAAGAGGGCATCGAGTTTATGTGTCTTAATAATCCTGTGCGTATTCTCGGTACGGAAGGAAGTGAAGTCCGTGCCATCGAAGTCGTCTCGATGACGCTTGGTGAACCGGATGCCTCCGGAAGAAGAAAGCCGGTCGCCATCCCAGATTCCAATCACGAGATTGAAGTCGATACTGTCGTCATGGCAATTGGTACTTCCCCGAATCCATTGATCCGAAATACAACGGATGGTCTCGATGCCACCTCGCGCGGCTGCCTCGTTGCCGACGAGAAGATGGCTACCTCACGGCCGGGTGTTTTTGCCGGCGGAGACATCGTTACCGGTGCGGCTACCGTCATTCTCGCAATGGGCGCAGGCAAGACTGCAGCTGCATCCATCGATGCATACATCAAAGAGAAGAACACTTGACAGAAAGGGAGGCGCGCACACATCTGCGCCAATAGAGAAATATGAGAATCGTCGTACTGGATGGATATACGCTGAACCCTGGGGATATTTCCTGGGCACCCTTTGAGGCCCTAGGCGAACTGATTACCTATGACTACACCGCACCGGAAGATACACTCTCGCGTCTTCAGGGCGTGTCCATCTGTCTCACCAATAAGACCTGTTTCCCGAAGGAAGTGCTCGAGAATCTTCCTGACCTCCGCTATATCGGTTGCCTGTCTACCGGCTTCAATGTGGTAGACGTGGACTATTGTCATGAGCACGGTATCACCGTCACAAACATTCCAGAATATGCGACATTCGCTACCGCACAGATGACGATCGCACTCCTTCTGGAGATTGCAAGCAAAGTCGGTCATCACAGTGACCTCGTCCATCAGGGTGTCTGGTCGCAAAGCCGTGATTTCTGCTTCTGGGATGGCCCGCTTACCGAACTCTGGAGCAAGACGCTGGGAATTTTCGGATTCGGAAAGATTGCTTCCCGCGTGAGCCGCATTGCCGCTGACTTGGGCATGACCGTCCTGGCCTGCCGTCGTAGCCCCATCACAGAAGAGATGCGAGAGGCGGATCCTCATGTAGAATTTGTAGACGAGGAGACGCTCTGGGCCAGATCAGATGTTCTCTCCTTCCATTGTCCACTCACTCCGGCCACGACAGGACTTGTGAATGCGATGACCATCTCCAAGATGAAAGATGGCGTGATTCTTCTCAACACTTCACGTGGACCGGTCATGGATGAGCAAGCGGTGGCAGATGCACTCGCATCTGGCAAGATTGCCGCATTCGGTGCAGATGTCGTCAGTGTGGAACCAATTCGCGAGGACAACCCGCTTCTAAAATCTCCAAACACCTTCCTGACTCCTCACATTGCATGGGCACCGAAGGACACACGTATCCGTCTCATGGATGTCGCGTCCTCTAATCTGCGTGCTTATCTTGAAGGAACCCCTGTAAACGTGGTATCCTAATACCCGTTGTCAGGCAACTGCATCAACATACAAGAATTAGGGACCTAGATTCTGGTCCGCGTAAATATAAGGAGATATCTCATGGTAAAGCATGTTCTTTGGGCATTATTCATATCGATGATTCCGGTTATCGAATTACGAGGAAGTATCCCTTATTGTGCAGCAATGGGTGTACCGTGGTATCTTGCCATCTCTGTGGCCATCATCGGCAACCTTCTCCCCGTTCCGTTCATCTTGCTCTTCATCCGTAAGGTTTTTGATTGGATGCGCAAGTACCCGAAACTGAATAAGATCGTTGTGTTCTGTGAGAATAAGTTTGCCAAGAAAGTCGCCGGTGCAGGCAATGTCGCCTTCTGGACACTGGTCGGTTTTATTGCAATTCCACTCCCTGGAACCGGCGCATGGACAGGAAGCGGTATCGCTGCCGTCTGTGACGTTCCCTTCAAGAAGGCTGTTCTCGCAGCAATCCTTGGCGTTCTCATTGCCTCCGTCATCGTCACGCTCATCTCGTACGGCGCGCTGGCTGGACTGTCGTTCCTGTTATAAGTTCAATATCGAGTTCCCAGCCGTACATCGCACCTATAAAATACGGCTGGATTTGCGGTTTCCCGTTTTCTAGCCGTACATCGCACCTATAAAATACGGCTGGATTTGCGGTTTCCCGTTTTCTAGCCGTACATCGCACCTATAAAATACGGCTGGATTCGCGGTTTCCCGTTTTCTAGCCGTACATCAAATACACAATAAAGGAATTTATCCTTCCACCTTCGGCAGCGTCGATCCGCCGTATGGCATTACTACAATCTTTGCCTCCGGACCCTTCGCTTCAATCGCTGCATCAATCGCAGTCTGAATGTCGGAGTATGGCTCGAGGAATACCTTCTTTACGAAATCCGCCTCGAGATCAGACACGAAGAAGATTCTCGCGCGCTCGAGCACCATCGCGATGGCCGCCGCTTTGTGGCCGCCCAGCACGAAGTCGGTCTTGATGTGTGTGATCATATCAGAAGCCTTCTCATGACCGGTGAGCCACTCCTCGAAGTGCTTCTCACCTAGGCCGTCCATGCAAGATGCCACCCATACGATGATGCCACCGTCCTTGACCGCATGCTTCGCATTATCCAATGCTTTCTGCGCCTGGTACATGTTGATATCTTTGGGAAAACCACCCGCACTGACAATGACGATGTCCGCCTGTTCGGGAATGCCGACTTTATAGAAAGAGTCTAGAAACTTACATCCCTCACGATGTGCGAGAACCGGGTCACCGGCAAAGCTTCGAATAATCTCTTTCTTCGCATCGAGTACAACGTTCACGATATAATCTATGCCCAAGATACGTCCGGACTCTTCGATGTCCTCACGGACCGGATTACCTTCTAGACGGCCGGCGCATGCAGTCGGCTCAACCATGGCACTGTGGTTATGCTGGATGGCATTCCATGTGGACACACCCGGCATAATGGCCTTGGCGCCTCCGCTGTATCCGGCAAAATAATGGTATTCGATATTGCCCATGCAGATGCGACGATCTGCTTCCACGACCGGACGGAAAATATCTACTGGGGTACCACGTGAAGTGGTGCCTACGTGTACCGCGTCATTCACATCGGAATCGATGCAACGGATGCGGTCGAACACTGCATCGCCAACCATATAGCGCATGCGTTCTTCCGTATGACCACCATGGCTACCCAGTGCAAATACAATCGTGATATCCTCATCCGGAATTCCTGCCGCTGCCAACTCATCGAGCACAGCTGGGAGAACCTTATAACTCGGGATTGGTCGAGTAATATCGGAAGTAATGATCGCAATCTTCTCACCCTTCTTGACGATCTCACGAAGCGGTGGAAGTCCGATTGGTTCACGCATGGAACGGTATACTTCATCACTGCCGGTCAATCCGATTTCACACTCATTTGGCTTCAAGACGGCCATCACCTGACTGTCCGGAACTGTAACGTTGATTTTCTCCTTACCAAAACCTAATGCGACTTCCATGATTGATGTCCTCCCGAATTTCTATAGCAGAGTCATTGTAACATAAGTTCTTCACATATACGTGAAGGTATTCACTTCTTCTCGGATTTAAGCAGTCCTTCTGCCAGCGGTTCCGGTGGAAGCTGCAATCCTGGATTTCGGCTCGACAATTCTCGAGCGGACTTGCTTCTTGTCAGCCACTTCTTGACCGTGACATCCATGAGGATTGCACCAAGCGGTGCCGTAATCAGAATAGAGAGCACGGCAGTCGTTAGTACTGTCATGCCGCAGGCCAATCCTGCGCCCAACGGAATCGCACCCACAGCTGCCTGTACGGTAGCCTTCGGAAAATATGCCACATCGCAATAGAGGATTTCCTTCATGGTCAGACCGGAACCCAGCAGGCTGACCACGACACCAATCGAACGAAACAGCAGCGCCCCCAGGATCAGAAGGACTGAACCCAATCCTGCGTTCATGAGTGCCTTGATCTCTACTGCAGATCCTAACATGATGAATAGTAGCAGTTCCGCGCCGACCCAGATCTTCGCAATCTTTGCCGAGAGACGTTTTGCCACGTGTGGGCGACGATTCAAGATGGTGCCGCCCAGTGCCATAACCGCCAGAAGACCGGAGAATGGTACATATTTTGAGATGAAATCTTCACATCCAACGAAGAGGAACGACATGCCGAACAGCAACAGGATCTTAATAGTATCACGCAGATGAACATGCTGGAAGAACTGCGCCATAATAATACCAAAGACAATGCCAACACCCAGACCCGTCACGATGGAAAGTGGAATGGACGCGACCGTCCACGCAGAGATGCCTTCGCCCTTACTCATGCCGATGAAAGCCGTAAACATTACGATAGCATAGATATCGTCAGCTGAAGCTCCCGCCATGATGAGCTGAGGAATGTGCTTATCGACACCATATCCCTCCTCCATCAGCCAGAGCATCTTCGGTACGATAATGGCCGGAGAAGCCGCCGCCAACATGGCACCAATAATAGCAGAATCCACGCGGGACAGTCCCAGACAAGCAGGTCCAAGAATCACTGCACCCACGATTTCGAAAGAAGCCGGCACGAAGCAAAGCATTACAGCCGGACGACCAATTTTCTTCATGTCGCTTAAGTCCAAGTTCAGACCTGCACGGAAGAGAATAACAATGAGCGCAATCTCGCGAAGCTCAGAAGAAATATCGAGGATCTTCCCATCCAGAAGATTCAGCACTTCCGGTCCAAGAATAATGCCGGTAATAATCAATCCCAGCAGTGATGGAATATGGAGTTTCTTAAAAAGCCCACTGATCAAGAAGCCTACCAAGAACATGAGCGCCAGACTCATTAACATGTTATTCATTCAATCACCCTCTATTTTCTCTCGCGAAATCATGAGAACCGCAAGTAAATACTTCACACACAGTTTCGCATTATATCACGCACGCAATTATATAGAGCAGGAAAAAGCACTGGAAAATCAACGATTTTCCAGTGCTTTGTTATGGCTTTATTGTGAATATTTCTGCGACTGCTTCTGAGATATTGTCTTTGTTTCGTACTACTGGCGATACATCCGCTTCACGAACTTCGGGTTCTCTTCCGAGATCAGATTCATTGCAGCCTGATCAGCCAGTCGTATGGTAGCCTGCTCGTATTCGCATTGTAAGCGAGAGACCGCACACATATTTCCGGTGTGACCATGATTGGCGCAAGCACAATTATGGCGGCAACGTTCCGCATAACCGCAGGCCTTGCAAGTGTCAGATTCCACGCGCTGTGCATCCAGCGACTGGATCAGTGGCTCAATCGGGCCGTCCTCCAGATTTCCGATACAGAAATCATTCATTCCGATGAAGTGGTTACATGGGAAGAACCGGCCATCGCAATCCACCATGAGTTTGTCGGAAGTGAAGTGACACATCCGATCATCTGAACTTCTTTCGAGTATGAAATTTCGGATCTTATTATCGAAAGGTGTGAAGTGGAATTCGTTCTCGCCTTGGTTCCACTGTTCATACAGGGTTTCCAATTCTTCCAATTGGTTCAGCAGAATCTCTTTCTTCTCCTCTGTCCAGTTCACTTTCGGTCCATTGGCCAGTGTCAGATTGACATAATTCGCACCAGAATCATGGAAGAAACGCATAGAATCACAGAGCGTCTCCACGCAATCCGAATGAAGGGTCATCATGATAAACGTCTTCGGATTGTGACGAAGCATCGTGCGAAGGATCGCATCTACACGTTCTTTGGTCGCATTTCCGCCACGGTCTCTTCTTGACACATCCTGTCCCACGCCATCATGCGACAACGCAAGATAGATGTGGTGCTGCTTCGCAAAAACGAGGAAATCCTCTTTCAGCAGAAGACCATTGGTCGTAATCTCGAAGAGTACTTTCTTCACACCGAGTGAAGTGAGCTTCTCCTCAGCATATACCACCATTTCACGAATCAGTGTCTCCGCCAGAAGTGGTTCACCACCGTAGAAGGAAATCTGTACGCTGGGAATTTCTTCTTTCTCTGCCGCCACAGAGGAAGCGAAAAGATCGACCGCGTGCATGGCCGTCTCCCGAGACATCACCACGTCCTCATGGTTCTGTGGACAGTAGCTACAACGGAAATTGCACTGATGGGTCATGACCAATGTCATTTTTCTCATGGAATTACCTCGAGTTTATTCTGTTGGGGCCTGCTGCATATCGCCCTCATAGGTGATTTCTTCTGTAGAGACCATGGTCTCCGTCTCACCGTCCAATTGCATCTCCGTCGATTCAGACGGTGCTACACCATCAACCGATACTTCACCGGAAATCTCGTATCCACATTTCTGTGATTCACGTACACTGGCGAATTTCTCGCCAATGTTGTCGCCCTTATATTTTCCCGTTTCTTCGCCACAGGCCGCAGCCCCCATCGCCATCGATGCAATCACTGCCACGACGGCAGCGCTCTTCGCAATCGAACTATGCTTAGAAGAATCCCTCACCTGCGCAAGCGTAGGATAGGTGGGTCGAGCAATCTGTTTCTTATGCTGAATGTTGTTATCCATATTCATTTCCTCCTTTTAGCCACGAACATTGGAAATATAAATTACCATTATTTTGTTGATTTGATTAGCCACTCTCCCGTATCAACATTTTGAAGCGCAATGAAAGAATACGTTCTATTCAGAAGGATTCTGTAATTACTACCATCTTCACCTTTGAAAAATAGTTCATACTCCGAGTTTTCGTCCTTACTCAAAGAAACGTTAGTAATCGTTCCGGCTCCTACATCATTGATCGCAAAGAGTATATTATCTATTTTTTGACTATCTGATTCGATATTCAGAACTGTCGCAATCTGATGTCTATTCTCATACTTGTCTGCTACTGATACTTCATCATTTGGTAATTCTAAAACTTCTCGTTCTGTAGTTGACTCCAAAGAATTCTCAGAAGTTCCATCACCATTATCAGAGCAGGCTACAAGCAAAAACGACAACAACAAACAAATTACTATATATCTTAAGCCTTTCATATTTTCCCTTTGGAGTAGAACTCGCTTTCTTTTCATTTTCGATATATAGACGATCGGGCCAGCCTGTTCGTTGCACAATTCTTCGTTCATCCATCTGATTCTCGTAGCTGGACCGCGCATCCTAGTCCAATAAACAACGCCCACAGGAAGAAAGACACCCATACATTCCCTTGGGCTTTCCCGAACCACGTTGATAGGAACGACGGAAGTCCCTTCACCAGCAGTACCTTATCTACAGTATCCATCAAAGCAATACGAATCGCATCCGCGCCGATCACCGAAGTCGCAATCTTGATGGCAGGTGCCTGAATCAACATAATCAGTATACCAGCCAGCACACCGAGTGCCAACGAGAAGATCAGGATTAGAATCAGTTTCTGCCAGCCCGCCTCACCTGGAATCTGGGTCAGGATATTACCGACTTCTGCATCCGAGAGCAATGTCTCACCACCCGTACTGGTATTACGGATCTTCTCGATTGTCTCTGGAGCGAACTTAATAAGCAGATCGAGATTCTCCTCTGTTTTTACCAGGTACACGACGAATATTTTCATGATGGTAAATGTGGTAAAAGCACTCGTCAAGAAGCATAGTGCTTTGCGATAGATGGCATAAGAAATCACCGCAAGGATCACCGCCGTCACAATCGGTAAGATGTCCTGTGCTTGCCCACTCCAAGAAGAAGGGAACTGGTCCGCCAGAAGTCCATACAGCAAATCTCCTAGCATGCGGCCGATGTAGAATCCTGCTACCGCCACAGAAACTCGGAACATCTTAAATCCATAGAAACACAAGAGCAGCCCCGCAGACAGCGTTACCGCAATCATGATCCAATCTGTCATGTACACTTCCTCCTTCGTCTTTTCGTTCAGTATATATTATAAAATTCCAACCCCTTTGAAAAAGTAACAAAAGGTTTTCAATTTGCGGTCATTTTTAGAGGTGTTCTGCCTTGCGTATAAGCTACTACTTTGCGACAATAGAAGCAGTGATTTAATTCATAGGCAGGAGGTAATATAATGCTTTACGATAATAAGATTTGGGTAGGCGGTACAGACAAGAAGTGCTTCATTAAGCCCACTATGGCGAACCGTCACGGTTTCATTGCCGGTGCTACAGGTACCGGTAAGTCCACCACCATCAAGGTGTTGGCGGAGAGTTTCTCCGACTTAGGTGTTCCGGTGTTTCTCGCAGATATTAAGGGTGACATGTCCGGCTTAAGTTGTGCAGGTCAGTCCAGCTCCGATATGGACGAGCGTATTGCGAAGTTCGGTATTGATAACTTTGCTTTCCAGTCCTATCCGACCACATACTACGATGTATTCGGTCAGATGGGTATTCCGATGCGCACTACAATTTCCGAGATCGGACCGATTCTTCTCGGTCGTATGCTGAATCTTTCGGATGTTCAGCGTGCGGTTCTTTCTACCGTATTCCGTATCGCTGACGATAACAATTGGCTGGTTCTGGATCTCAAGGATCTGCGTCTGTTGTTGACCTATGTTGGCGACCATGCTTCGGAGTATAAGCTCGATTATGGTAACATCGCTCCAGCTACAATCGGCGCAATTCAGAGAAACCTCGCATTGCTCACTGACGAAGGTGCAGATGCATTCTTCTCTGAGCCGGCATTTGATATCGCAGACTTCATCAAGTGTGATGCAAGCGGTCGTGGCGTAATCAATGTTCTGAATGCAACCGAATTGTTCAACAAGCCACTTCTCTACTCCACGTTTATGCTGTGGCTCATGAGTGAACTCTATGAGAACTTGCCGGAAGTTGGCGATCAAGCTAAGCCGAAGATGGTCTTCTTCTTTGATGAAGCACACCTTCTCTTCGATGGCGCACCTGCATTCCTGATTGAGAAGATTGATCAGATTGTTCGCCTCATCCGTTCGAAGGGGGTTGGCATCTATTTCATTTCTCAGAGCCCACGCGATATTCCGGAGAATATTCTGAATCAGCTTCAGAACCGTATCCAACATGCACTGCGTGCTTATACGCCTGCTGAGCAGAAGAATATCAAGGCCGCTGCAGAGTCCTATCGTGCAAACCCGAATTTTGACACCGAGACAGCCATCTCCGAGTTAGCGGTTGGTGAAGCGCTGATTTCTATGTTGGATGAGACCGGTGCACCGGAAGTTGTCGAGCGTGCATTCATTCTTCCACCGCAAAGCTACATTGGTCCTGCTGGATTTGAGAAGATCGATGAGTTGACCAAGACCGATCCGCTCTATGCGAAGTATAAGGATGCTGTCGATCCGGAATCTGCTTATGAGATCTTGATGGGCAAGTATGGCCAGGCTACTTCTCCGTCCTCTTCTGTAACTTCCTCGGTTTCCGAGCCGGATAAGTACGTCAACATGCCGGAAGAAGAACCAGCAGCTGCCGCTGCGCCTGTCGTTGCAGCCGCCTCATCTGATACGGCCAAGACGGACAAGGATCGTGCCGCCGAGATTCGTGAGCAGCGTGAATTGGATCGTCAGGAAGACCGTGAGCGCCGCATCGAGCAGCAGGAGCGCCGTGAGCAGGAGCGTCAGGAAGACCGTGAGCGCAAGGAAGAAGAGCGCCTGAAGAAAGAAGAAGAGAAAGAGCGCAAGGAACAGGAGCGCTTAGAAGAGAAAGCAAAGAAAGAAGAAGAGAAGGCTCGCAAAGAGCAGGAGCGCCTGGAAGAGAAAGCTCGTAAAGAAGCTGAGAAGCAGGCCGAGAAAGAAGCCAGAGAGAAGGAGAAGGCAAAGAAGAACAGTCCGCTGACCAAGATTGCAAACTCCGCAATGACCTCCGCAGGTCGTCAGATCGGTTCTTCCCTCATTCGTGGTATCTTCGGAAATCTCCTGAAGTAAGCGGAACTTCACGCTTTCAATTGATTTTAAATTAAATTTGTAGGGACTGTCTCAGAAGTGTTCTTCACCATGAGACAGTCCCTACAAGTTTTACTATGCACAATGATTGATAGATCACTTTGAAGCGTATGCACGCTTCTTACAGATATAGACTGGATCGCCCACTTTCAGACGATGGAAAGTACTTCGTTGACATCTGACCTTCTCTACCATCTCCTTGCGTTCCGGAATGGAAACCTGCACGTAGTATTTAATCTGCTTGTTACTCGTCTTCGTCGTAAAGCAGGACAATACTTCTCCTACAGTAATTTCAGAGTTCCTACCGATTCCCTGCATCGACATGCCAATCGTGATGATGGCAAGGATCAGAAACATTGCACCACATATCGCCAGCGTGACACCTGTCCCCTTCTCTTTGATATCCGGAATACGAATAATCAGGACCGTCATCACAATCATGACGATCAGCACAAAGAAATACCCTACATTCAGAAGCTGATTGATTCCCTTTTTGCAGAAATTCGGCAGTGCTTCATACTCTGACTTTGCAATTGGTCTTGTCTTCAACTGAGATAACTTGACCTCTTCATACCCTGCGCCCGGCTCTTGTTTCAGCTCACCATTCATCAGTGCTTCCTGAGAGATTCCCAGTGCTTGCATCATCTCTGGCGTCAGCTCCATCTTGCCGTCTGGTCCAATACTCATCTTATCCTGAAGATTTCTTGAAATCTGTGGTCCAAATTGAATTCTCATAATCTATAATCCTTCTCCTTCGCTAATTGTTGTCAATTCAACCCTAATACGACGAATGGTAACAGCATGCTGTTGCATCATCACTCCTGCGTCTTGGTTCGATTCTGTCCATCGATGACCGAACGAAGCGGAACATAGCAAAGAAGCGTTGCCAGCGAGACCGTGATGCCCTTGAAGATGTTGAAAGGTACGAAAGTCATCAGAATGACGTCCAACTTGCTATCGATGGTAGCCAGTACATTCGCCACATCACACAAGTCAATGACGACCGCCGTTGGAAAACCCATAACCTTCTCATAGAGGGGCAGATTGAAGTAATAATTCACGAATCCAGCTGCAACCGTCAAGGCCAGCGTACCGAAGCACAGAGACAGGATGACACCTTTCTTACTGCGCATCTTCGAATAGATCAGTGCACTGACAAATACGAAGCAACTTCCGCAGATGAAGTTGGCCACCTCGCCGATATATTGCGTCTTAGTAAAAGGCAAGTGAATCAGGTTCTTCAGGAACTCCACGACCACACCGGCCACTGGTCCCAATGCAAATCCGGCAAAAAGTGCCGGGATATCTGATAAATCATACTTCAAGAAGTCTGGCATCAGCGGTAATGGGATTTCCAGAAGCATGAGCACTTCCGCGAGCGCTGTCATAATACCCAGAAGTGCGATACGATAGGTCGTACGCTGTCTCATCTGATGTTGTTTCTTCATTTCTTTCTCAGCCATATTTTCTTCCCTCACACTTTCTTTCAGAAGATGCAAAAAAGCGGTTCCCGCATTCGGGAACCGCTTTATGAAAAATCTTCCTCTGCTGTCTTTGTACGGCATCTCCCGCACATAAGGCCAGCTATCGAATCTTCTTCCATCCGGACTATACCGTCGGCACCGGATTCTCACCGGTTCTGCTTCTGTTGCTCGCGGGCTCGCATCTGAATCGATGCATCACCGCCGGTGGGGATTTGCACCCCGCCCCGAAGTTACGGTTGGATTATAGGGCCAACCCATTCGGAAGTCAATACTGATTCATACTTTCTTTGGTAGAACCACTATCAAGTGTGAAAGATCAACCATATGTCGGTGCATATTCGCCCGTCTCGAAAGCAGCCTCCAGTTCGTCCTGAAGTACACCATAGATGATCGTCTCTTTCGTTGCCTCGTCTGCCTCTTCCATGCCTACGAAGTACATAACATGGTAACCATAGATTGTCTTGACAATATCTGTATCACCGACTTCATGCTTCTCGAAGCACCAATCTTCGAACTCCTGTACCATCTGACCACGGCTCACCGTATACTGTGCAGCTTCTGCCACTTCACCGGCTGTCTTACCTTCTTCACCCTTTGTCTTCATATCATCCAAAGTCTTCACAGAAGCCAGTAATGCGTCGGCTTTCTTCTTCGCTTCTGCCTGCTGGTCTTCCGGCAAGTCTGCACCGGTCGTCAGATCCATTGTCGTATAAAGAACATGGTATACGACCGGAAGCTGATCCTCGCCTTCCGCGAATTTGTAGTTCTCTACATAATGTTTCATCGCAAGGTTGACAAGCTCATAGCGTTGGTAGATCTCACGAATACCTTCTCCCGTTGCATCTGGTCCATAGTAAGACTTCATGTAGTCATCCAAGGTCAAACCGTAGCCTTCTGCAGTCTTCGTTGCATTTTCTATGGTCGCATCGATTTCCTTGATTACGTCATCATCTAACTGCAGATTGTATTTCTCCACGTACTCCAAGAAGTAAACTTCTCCTTGCAAATCAGAAATGACTAATGCGTCCAGAAATTGTCCTAATGTCTGTCCCTCGGTCACCTCAGCCGCCAAATCGATATAACCTGCATCCGTCATCGGCACGCTCTGGGGAGATTGTAAGTACATACTGTAAATGTTGAAATACTCATTTGCATAGTAGTAGTTGTATTCCAATTTTGAGAAAGTCATGCCGTGAATCGTCACAACCTTGTCCATTGCATCGATTGCTGCCTGATCATAATTGTTCTCATACTTCACTTCCACAGCCGTCTCTAATGTTGTCGAGGCGTTGGGATCGAAATTAATGCTCAGTCCAGTATCGGAAGTCGCTGTGTCCGTTCCGGTCGACTCACTTGATTTCTTATCGCATCCGGCCAAAAGTGAGCCGGTCATCATAACTGCCATCAATGCGGCAACGATTCTCTTTCTTTTCATATTTCTTATCCTCTCTTTAATCGTCGCTTCTACGTAACAGACGCATTATATCACAGACGAAGTCCAGTTTCACTAACTGAACCGTCATTACACGACCTTACTTGATATCAAGAAAGATCGGGCAGTGATCAGATCCCATGACATTTGACATCATCTCCGACTCGATTACGCTATCTTTATGAGCTTCGTCGACGAAGAAATAGTCGATACGCCAGCCCACATTTCTCTCTCTGGCAAAAGTCTTGTAAGACCACCAGGAGTATTTCTCCGTAACATCCGGATACAACATACGGAAGGTGTCCACCAGCCCATGTTCGGCAAAATAATCCATGTACACGCGTTCCTCCGGAAGGAATCCAGAGATTTTGCTGTTGGCTTTCGGATTAGAAAGATCGATTTCCTTATGTGCCGTATTCACATCGCCACACACTAAGACCATGCGACCATCGTCCATCTGTTTCTTCACTTTGGCCAGGAAACAGTCGTAGAAACGGAGCTTGAAGTCCACGCGCTCCGGTCCTTGTCCTCCATTTGGGAAGTAGATGTTGTAGAGGATGAAATCGCCGAAGTCCAGTTCAATGGTACGGCCTTCATGATCGAATTCATCTTCGCCCAACCCATATGAGACAGAATGTGGTTCTTTCTTCGTATAGACCGCCGTGCCGGAATAGCCTTTACGTTCAGCGGAGGAGAAATAACTGTGGTACCCGGGGATGTTCAATAATGCATCGTCCAGCTGGTCAATCGATGCTTTCGTCTCTTGAATGCATAGCACATCCGCATCCAATTTCTGGACCGTTTCGAGAAACCCTTTCTTTGCTACCGCACGGATTCCATTCACATTCCAACTAATTAACCGCATGTTTACATTTCCTCACTATTTCTTTTATCTTTCTTGTGTATTATATCAGAGAAAATATAGGATTCGCGCGATATAATACTTTCAAGAGAGTAAGTCTGGAAAGATTATCGATATCTAGCGATTACAGGTTACTCCGAAGCCGTTTTATGAGGAGGTATCACGCATGGCAGACAGTAAGAAGGTCTTAATGGTTTTTACAGGTGGAGACATTTCCACACGTCTTTCGAAAAAAGCACTTGAGTTGGGCGTAGCACCCTATTCATTACTAGATGCCGCTGGGAATCTGGGTAAAGATTTCACCATCATTGAGCCAATCAGTGTATGCTCGGAGAATATCACGCCGCCCATGTACAAAGTCCTCTTCGATGAATTGAAGAAAGAACTGGATAAGAAAGAGTATGGATGTGTCCTGATTGCACATGGTACAAATACCATGGCTTATACCGCACAGCTTGCTAATCTGCTACTATCCGGTTATGAGTTGCCAATCGTATTCTTCGGTAGCAAGATCTCACCCACTGAACCGAACACAGATGCAATCATCAATCTGAAGGCTGCTTATGCACTTGCCATGCAGATCGACAAGGGAGTATACGTTGTTGGCAAGCATGCGGACGGCAAGATCTACGTTCACTATGCCGCCTACATGATGAGTGCGAACCGTAAGACAGATGACTACGCAAGCTACAAGAATCGTATCGCTGGTAGAATCTCCGGCAAGAAATTTATTCCTTCTGAGGATATTCTGCTTCCGGATGAATGCCCTAACGCCATGAAGAATCTCCGCGCATTGAGCAAGCTGATGACACTTCCGAAAGAAGATACGATTCTGACCATTGACTCCCCGCTATGTATCAATTATGCCAACTACAGCATCGCAAGATCCGACTACAAATATGTATTGCAGCGCCTCCACTACGATGGCACCGTAAATACACTTTCTGAAGAGAATCCTTTCTCAATCCTGTACTTGCGTAACGCCTGTGCGCGATATGAGAAGCAGATTTTTGTCGCGCCAATTGATAGTAAACTCGTACCCACAGCTTCCACCGAGACGATTTTGGCTGCCAAGATCAAGCCACTCTATGACATGCCTTTTGAAGCAGCATGGGCCTATCTCATGCTCTCCACCTGGTTGGGTAAGATCATCAAGAAGTAATTGAATTTTTTCTTCCTCTCACTATCTCTAAATTTGGATGGAAAGACGGTCTTCGAATAAATCGAAGACCGCTTCTTTTCTCTTATCAAAAAGCAGACAGATGTGATTCATTTTCTTGCATTTTCCCTGTTTAGGGGTTATTCTTATCAGTGGTTTTCACGACATAAGTAAATGAGGTTAGTAACAAACATGAGCGAGGAAGAGAAGCAAGGCCGTAATCTTGTCACCAATGCACACCGCATTGTAGTGAAGGTGGGCACATCTACGATTACCTATGGAAATGGTCGTATGAACATGCGTAATATGGATCGACTGGCAAGAGCCATTGCCGATCTGATGAATTCCGGCCGCGAAGTGGTGCTGGTTACATCTGGTGCCATTGGTGTCGGCGTGGGCTGTCTAGATCTTCCTGAGCGACCAAGCGAAATGCGTGACAAGCAGGCTGTTGCGGCAGTAGGACAGTGTGAACTTATGAATGTCTATAGCCGTTGTTTTGCTGAGTATTCCCGCGTCGTTGCACAGATTCTTCTAACCAAAGACGGCATCGATGATCCGCGCACTCGCTCCAATATTTCTAACACCATGGAATCCCTTCTTGAGAAGGGCATTCTCCCTGTTGTAAACGAGAATGATACCGTATCCACAGCAGAGATTCCGCATGCCGGAACTTTCGGTGATAACGATACCCTCTCTGCTCTGGTTGCACGTGTCGTCAATGCAGACTTGCTCATTATCCTCTCGGATATTGACGCTGTGTATGATTCTAATCCACGTGAGAATCCGGATGCCAAGCGTATCTCCGTTGTCACAGAAATAGACGATGCTCTGGTTCAGGGTGCTGGTGGTGCCGGTTCTGCCCTAGGAACAGGCGGTATGTCCACCAAGATCTCTGCGATGTCCATGCTGATGCAGCATGGAATTGCAGGTGTAATCGCAGAAGGTTCCCAGTCCCAAATCTTAGAAGAGATTCTCGAAGGCGACGATATCGGTACGCTCTTTGTACCTTCCGTGGCCAAAGAACCTGCTTGGACGAAGTAAAAATCAGGCTTCACTGACAAATTTAGTCATAATTGTGTTCAATTGTGTCATAGATTTCACTTTTGTACCCCAACCGTTAACAGAATAATGGTTTTTTTATCTGAACATGATTGGTACAATAACCATGGAAGCGGGGAGAGACCGGTTCTATGTATGGCAGATGTGAGACCTGAGTGTTGAGTTTGTTTGTTAAAGGTTTTCACGAACATCTTACTTACATTGCTGATCATAATATAGTTCCGGCTGTCTTGTTCTAAGGCAGCTTTTTTCTTGGCTATAATCGAAAAACTCTCTTCACAGTTACTTCCTATTCTTCAAATCTGATATCATAGAAGAGATGAAATACTTGAAAGTGAGTCACCATTGTGAAATTTGAACCTACTGAGAACATTGAGCGTGAAGATCATTCGATTCAATTCTCTCTTCGCGCGTCCATCATTCCAGTCATCTTAGACTTCTTTCTCTGTGTTTTCCTAGTCTTTCTCATGTTATTCTTTACTAAGCACAACCGTATGCATCATCTGATTCGATTACTTGCCATCGGTCTTTCGCCACTCGCCTTATGGGCCTTAATACTTGCCATTCTCGATTGGCGTGGCACCTTCGTGTTAGTAAACAAATTCCGTATCTACGGTCAACAGTTTAAAATCCGTCCTTCTCACCGTCAGATTGAGCTATCACTAGATGAAATCAAAGATCTCGAGGTTCGCGCTACGCTTGGAACTCATTTTTTCAAATATGCTCATTTAATCATCTACCCAGAATACGGGAAATGTGTTAAGCTCCGTCACATTTACTACGCTGAAGAGCGTGCAATCAGTATATTCGAACTTCAATCACAAAAGCGAAAGCCTCAATGATTCAATCACTGAGGCTTTTGTAAATGCTATCTTGTGTCCCGTTTCGAAGATTACTTCTCGTATGGGAAAATCGTCTGAATCGTTCCATCCTCGTTATACTTCAACTCGGTATACTTGACTGTACGACGGTGGTTGATACCCTTACTGAATTCGCAGTCGTGATAGAACAGATACCACTTGCCGTTATATTCAACAATAGAGTGGTGAGTTGTCCAACCGATTACCGGCTCCATGATTCTTCCACGATAAGTGAAAGGTCCGTCCGGAGTCTCAGCCGTTGCATATACGAGATAGTGTGTCGTACCAGTTGAATAAGAGAGGTAGTAAAGTCCATTGTACTTGTGCATCCAAGGGCCCTCGAAATAACGACGGTCTTCGTCTTCTGCCTTCAATGGTTCGCCATTCTCATCCAAGATCGTGATCATCTTCGGCGCTGTCTTGAATGTCTTCATGTCGTCGTTGAGTTCTGCGAAGATCGGTCCCAAAGCCTTATCCTTACCTGTCGGACGCGGTGTATTCTCGTCGAACTTACCAGTCTGCCACATCTCGAGCTGACCGCCCCAGAGTCCGCCGTTGTACATATATACACGTCCGTCATCGTCTACGAGCACAGCTGGGTCGATACTATATGAACCTGGAATGTAGCTCTCCTCTGGCTCGAAAGGTCCTTCCGGCTTATCACCTACCGCTACACCTACACGGAAGATGCCATCCTTGTCGCGTGCAGGGAAATACAGGTAATACTTGCCGTCTTTATACGCACAATCCGGTGCCCACATCTGCTTGCTGACCCATGGTACATTCTTCATGTGAAGTGCTTCACCGTTGTCGACACAATCTGCATCGAGATTGTCCAGAGAGAGTATGTGGTAGTCTTCCATTCTGTATTCATCACCATCGTCGTTATCCTCGCCATCATGAGCGATATCGTGTGACGGATAGACATAGATCTTACCATCGAAAACATGTGCAGAAGGATCTGCAGTAAAAATATGTGTTACTAGTGGTGTTCTTTCTTTCATACCGAATCTCACTTTCGTAATAACTTTAACTATTTTATGATATCACAATTCCCTGCTATCTAGTAGTAGACTTCTAATATCCGTGCAACCATTCTTGCAAAAAGTTTCGATGTTTCGTAATCAGCCGAAGACGATTCCCGCAAGTGGCGACATCACGATCATGACCACTGAGAAGCAGAACGAGTTCACCGAGATCAACGTAGCACGCGCGCGCTCCGGCACCATGTTATTCAGTGTCACGTCAGACCGGATCTGAATCAGGTCATCCGAGAAGGCCGCGATGAATCCGCCCAACGTCATGAACCAAGGATAATTGGTAAAAGCACACGCCGCTCCGGCAAGTACCATAATGAGCGAGAAATAGAATATCCGTATCAGTTTCACATTCTTCACTTTCTCCGCCATCAGCGATCCAAATACACCGCCTAAGTACGTGATGAAGAGCATCGGCCCCAGTATGAGAAGTCCGGCGCCGGCTTCCTGGAGTTTCTCCTGTAGTGCAAAGAGAAGAAGCACATCCACCGCCCCGACGACTGCATTTCGGAAGATCAGCGCAGTCGCATCGTGATGCGTCCGTAAGAATCCAAGACTCTCTTTGTAGCAATCCCGCACGCGTTTACCGAAGGAATCATTCTTCTTACTGATGACCATCTTGTTTTCTTTGAGTGTGGAAAGAATCACAAGCTGGATTAATCCGAGTCCGACCGAGATCATCTCCGCTTTCACATATCCCATCCACAAGGCAAGACCGGCCGAAAGAGAAGCGAGCCCATTGGCCACACGGTAGATGATGGACTGCATGGAAGCATAGTGATCATACTCGCTCGTCTGGTTCACCTCTTTCAGCGAATCGAAGGCAAGCGCTGCATCAGAACCGGATGCGAAGTTATATGCCCACGCGCTCAACCCAATCGACAGCAGCACACCGGCATAGCAATCGACAAAAGCCATGATGATGGCACTTAATATTCCGGACAAACATGAGAGGATCAAGCACTTCTTCCGTCCGACCACATCGGCTAGAATACCGGATGGGATCTCACTTAGAAGACTCACGATATGGAACACTGTCTCCGCGCCCATGATGTCCTGCATCGAGAATCCACGCGAAGCCAGAAGTGCCACCCAGGCCGCCCCGGCAATCGAGATATTACTTAGGAAATTCGAGGTATAGAGTTTTCGAAGTTGCCCCTTCACGCGGCGCACTTCTACCATTGGGCGATTTACATCTGTACTTTCGTCAGATGATATTATTTGATTTGGTTGGTTGTTTTTAGACATGAAAAATCTCCTTTAAACTTTGTATCATCGTTCATCGGAGTTTCTGCGTATGACTTACATTGAATTGAAATAAGGGCAATCAAATATACCCTTGCTTGCTAGAAAATGGCGCAGTAACCCCTTGGGAGACTTCATCATAACCATTCATGAGCTGAATATTGACTGTGATCCAATACATCTATTCGCGTCCCTGCGCCTTTCATTAAGATGTGTTCATGTTAACACGCTGTTTTGAATTGGTCAACCGACAGATGCAAGAATCCCGATGCGGAGAGATTCCACATCGGGATTCGATTAAGCATCAGTCAGATTCTTATTCAGAAATCAGAGCTTCGGGCCAGCCTCTACGAGAGCCTTACCAGCCTCATTGCCTTCGTACTTAGCGAAGTTCTTGATGAAGCGGGAAGCGAGATCCTGAGCCTTGCCTTCCCAGATAGAAGCATCAGCGTATGTATCACGAGGATCGAGGATCTTCGGATCAACACCTGGCAGTTCTGTCGGTACTTCGAAATCGAACATTGGGATCTTCTTTGTAGGAGCCTTGAGGATGTCACCATTGAGGATAGCATCGATGATTCCACGTGTATCCTTGATTGTGATTCTCTTGCCAGTGCCGTTCCAGCCTGTGTTTACGAGGTAAGCCTTAGCTCCGCTCTTTTCCATCTTCTTAACGAGTTCTTCAGCATACTTTGTTGGGTGGAGTTCAAGGAATGCCTGACCGAAGCAAGCTGAGAATGTTGGAGTTGGTTCTGTGATACCACGTTCTGTACCTGCAAGCTTAGCTGTGAAGCCTGAGAGGAAGTAGTACTGTGTCTGAGCTGGTGTAAGGATTGAAACTGGCGGGAGTACGCCGAAAGCATCAGCTGAGAGGAAGATTACGTTCTTAGCAGCAGGAGCTGAAGAAACTGGCTTAACGATGTTGTTGATGTGGCTGATCGGGTAT
>JAZLMM010000009.1:0-11806 GCA_045598705.1 Oscillospiraceae bacterium | reverse complement strand
AGATCATCATAACAAATGACGATTTAGATTATTCAACCAGTACGGTATATCACTATAAGCTCAAAGACTTCTTGATGAAGGATGAGTTATAGGTGATTAGTCGAAAGGAAGAGATAAAGTATGGCATTACAATAAGTGCTGTATCAGAACTCACCAGTATTCACTGGGATACCATTAGAAGAATCCATACTTCAGTAATGGAAGAAGCTCTGGATACACGAATGAAATATCTGAAGGAACAAGGATATAAGCCAACATATTTAGCTGTAGATGAATTCGCTATCCATAAAGGACATACATATGCTTCCTGCGTTATGGATCTACAAACAGGAGATGTTCTATGGGTTGGCAAAGGTAGAGCAACTGAGGATTTTAGAAAGTTCTTTCTTGAATACGATATGGAATATCTAAGTAATGTTAAAGCCTTTGCAATGGACATGAATGCTTCTTATAATAAGCTTGTAGAAGAGTATATGCCTAATGTAGAGATAGTATACGACAGATGCCATATGCAAGCTCAGTTTGGTAAGGAAGTACTCGGTGTAGTAAGACTTAATGAAGCAAGAAAACACAAAGAAGCAGCAGCTGATATTAAAGAAGTATTAGCTAATGAAGATGACCCTGATACAAGAAGAAACCTTAAGCAAGAGTATAAAGAAGAACGCAAGAAATATAGCAATATTAAGAACTCTAGATGGTCTATCCTTAATAATAGCAATAACCTCAGAGATGACAAGAAATCCGCCCTTAACACAATCCTTGAAGAGCATAACGACTTAGCTGTTTGTTATGCAATGAAGGAAGAGATGTGCAGGCTATTTGAATTAACTGATCCAGAAGTAGCAAGACAACGCTGGATAGAATGGTTTGAAGCAGCTAAAGAAAGTGGAATAGAACCACTTATAAGATTTGCTAATCTAAAAGAGAAACGCCTTGAAGGATTAATCTCACATTCAAGACATCAGATAAGCACTGGTAAGCTTGAAGGGCTTAACAACAAAATAAAAGTAGCCAAACGTGTCGGGTATGGATACCGTAACGATGACTACTTCTTTACTCTTGTTCGTTATATTTCTTTGCCTGCTAAATACTTAGTGCTCCCCAAGAAAACGTGAAGAGCCAATCTTTTTAATATTTTCAACTTTCTGTTTACATCATCAGTTTGAGATGGTATTCTAAAAATCGTTTGGTTTGATTAGGTGGACGAGGCGAGAAGGGGTTGTTTCAGCTTGATTGAACCTTCGTAGGATAGCTATGCTATTTTGGAGGTTTTATTATGGATCCTTTTTCGCGTTCTAGAAAAGTTCGTTTCTTAAGTGTCTTTCTGGCACTTGCTATTGTGATCGGTGTTTTTCCGCTCAAGAAGATCAAGGCAGATTCTGCCACTTTCACTGAAAACGATCTGCAGATCACGTATCATACAGTCAGTGCCTGGGCGGATCTTACCCAGTCTGAAATTACTGTAGAAAACAAAAGCGGTCAGGTCATCGACGGCTGGCAGATCGAGTTTACCTATGACGATACCACGACTGTTTCATCGATCTGGAACGCAGTTGCGGCTCCGATGGATCTGGCTTCCCCGAATAAAATCGTAGTTAGCAACGAAACTTATAACTCGGCGATTGCGCCGGCTTCCAAGATTTCTTTCGGCATGATCACTCAGGGCAAGATGAATGAGATCCCGGACATCCATGTTGTGCCGAAAGAAGAAGTAGCATCGGAACCGGAAGCGGAAAGTACGCTTTTCCCGTATGCAATTTACAGTAATAGAAGTTTCTCCTTCCAGGGCTGGAAGAGCGCTATCTACGGCGATGTCTACACCGGGAGCAACTTCGATTATCAGGGATCCGAATTAAACCTCCTCGGAAATCTTGATGCAGTTGGAAAGATCAATGCCAACGGCTATCAAATGAATATAGCCAACCGTAATGAAGGAGCACCCGCTGTAGCGATGCCGGACTTCTCCGCGGCCATCATGGGACTGTCCGCAAGAATGTCTACTGTTGATGCTTCGGCTTTTAATTCAGCAAGCAATATCGTTGCGGATGGATTCTACTCCACAAACGGCAGTTTGACGATTTCCGGAACCAAGTTCTCCGGCGACTGCGTCATCGTTGCAGACGGCGACATCACTTATAACGTGGAGTCGCTTTCCGGAGACGGACGTGTCGTTCTGTATTCCAAGAATGGTAATGTAACGATCAATGGTTCCAAGATCACGATCAACGGGATCATCTATGCGCCGAATGGTACAGTAAGCATCAATGCATACGATACTTCTTTCAACGGCCGTATCATCGCGAACCGCTTTATGTATCAGGGTTCGATCTTTAACTGCACCGCAAGTGCCAGTGACCTCGAGCTCCTCTATGATCTTCCGGTCATCCATATCACAGCGGATCCGGAGCAGATCTATGTTGGTGAGACCTCCACATATACTGTTGTTTCTGAAGAAATCGAAACACCTTATGTAGTTAAGTTCCGCCTAAATGGAGAAGATGTCGAGCTCAACGAAGACTGGACGTATGTTATTACACCGAGTGCGACCGGAGATTATACTCTGGAAGGATATGTTGTTCTGAGCACAGGCGAAGTCGTACTTGACTCGGCAACGGTTACTGCAATTGCAGCGCCGACTCCTACGGATACGCCTACACCAACACCTACAGATACACCTACACCTACGAATACACCGACTCCGACACCGGAGCCGACGCCTACGGATACTCCTACGCCAACGCCGACGAGTACGCCAACACCAACGCCGACGGCAACTCCTACGCCCACAGCGACGCCTACACCGACGGCAACACCTATTCAGACGGATACGCCGACGCCGACTCCTACAGATACACCTACACCAACGCCCACACCTCCGGGACCTCAGAAGTACTGGACGATTTCTCAGGGCGATCCGGCCTATGGATACAAAGTACCTTTCCAGGAAGAGGACTGGAATTACGGCAACAGTGCTGTATTTGATCCTCTGAATATCGAAGTGTGTCCGGATGCCGGATGGACGAACGGTTATGCCTTCTTTATGACATCCCGTTCCTTCGATCAGGATCTTTCTTTTGATGCTCGATATACTGTACGCGTTACAAACAGATCTTCACGTGCAGACGGTATCGCATTTGTTATGAGCCCGAATACGGTCAATAACAATACGACCGGTCAGAGTATCGGCTACGGAAGAATCAATCCGTCACTCATTATTGAATTGGATAACTACAGAAACGGCGGAAGACACAAGAATGCTCTTGGCGGCGGCGATTGGGTCGGCGGTGAGAGCGACAGCCACTTTGCTGTCATGCTGAATGGTAACTCTGACGATCACTATTCATATGTCGAGTGGCCATCCTTGAGAAATAAGAGTGTTACTTGTGATATTTGGGTCTCTTATGACGGAAAAGCAAAGAAACTCTACGTATATATAGCTGATTACGATGAAAATGGTGTAGCTGAGAAGCCGATCGCACCGACTATGGTAGTTCCGATCGATCTGGAGCAGCACTTCGCGGGCGTATCTACGCTCTACATGGGCTTCACATCTGCAACAGGTGCAGCTCAGGCCAGCCATAACCTCATCGGATTCGAACTTGACCCGATGCCGGGCATGCATCCGAATCCGGTAGGTGATATCGAGATCATCCGCCCGAAGGATGGAGACAGAATATCTGTCAACTCAACATTTGATATCATCGGTCGAATCAACGTTCCGAGCGAAAATGTAAATATTGAAGTTATGACATTGGAGCAGGATGTGATCTACTCCAATACCGTACCGAGTTCTTCTGAATATACTTCCTTTGATGAAATATCTACACAAGGATGGGAGGAAGGGACATATATCCTTCACATCTCTATAGATGACGGAAGAGACAAGACTATTCTGATCAACGTTACTCAGGAACCGCTCCTTGCTCTCGAGATTAATGGTGCGAATCTGAATACTGATCAGATGGATATCATTGGTACGATCAACTGTACGGTCGATTCTACCTATGAGCTCTTCTACCGTCCTTATCAGACAAGTGTATGGTATCAGATGGGCAGCGGTGAAGGAAATCATTCCTACGAAGTACTCGGATCTCTTCCAATCGATCAGGTACCGCAGGATACGATTGAGATCATGCTTGAAGTAACACTGGAGAATGGAGACACTGAGTCTGTTATCCGTTACTTTGAGTACAATTTGGATCCATTCCTCAATCCGACCGGAAATCCAACAGTCAACCCCACAGGTGATCCGACAGGATCTCCTACAGGAACACCGCACGAGTTCACGCAGGACGAGCTATTCGTCGACGTCCACCACGATGCGGACGACAACGATCAGGACGGCATGGAAGTAACCTACATTACTGATATCTATGGTACTGTAACTGGATCACTTCTGAACAACTATATCCTCGAAGTCTATCCTGTAGACTCCGACGTTGCCGTATACACCAAGGCAGGAACAGATCCTGTCACCAAGGGAGTAGTGGGCCAACTTGATCCGACCTTGCTCATGAATGGCTACTACACAGTTAAACTGACCGCATACGCAGCCGACGGAACCGGCCTCTACGACGAGGTCACGGTGCTTGTAACAGGGCAGGCGAAGGTTGGTAATTACAGCATTTCCTTCCTGGATATGACATTGCCTGTTGCAGGACTTCCTGTAGAAATCTACAGAACATACGACAGTAGACAGAGAAACCAGCTGGGAGAATTTGGCTATGGCTGGACTATGTCTGTGGGTGGACCTACTATCTCTCTTACCAAAGATATAAATGCAGGATGGATGCAGCAGAATCGAAGAATACTGAGTGTGGTTCCTCAGTATTATTGGGAGGAAGCATGTCCGCATGAGATCTATGTTGATTGGGGTAATGGACATAGCGAGACCTTCGATCTGAAGCTCTCTCCCGAGACAAACAATGGATACCAGATGCAGTTGGGTATTTCAGCATATTGTGTGAACAAGAACGGAACATCTACGCTTGAAATCCTTGATCCTCATGATGATCTCATGTATTCAAGCGACGGAGCACTCTATTTATTTAATATGTACCTGGAGACATTTGCTCCGAAAAACTTCCTTCTTACAAGATACGATGGGATGAAGTTCTATCTCAACGCAGATACCGGTTTACAGAAGATTGAGGATGCTGCGGGTAGAACGATTGAGATCACAAAGGATGGAATTCTTGACTCTGAAGGAGGCTCGATTTCCTTCACAAGAGAAGCTGATGGTAGAATTACGTCCATTAGTGATGGCCTTGGGAATGAAGTGACATATACTTATGATGCAAATGGAAACCTCATAAAGGTAAATGATACCGCTGGCTATGACACAACATTCGATTATGATAATACTCATTATCTAACAGATATCTATTCGGATGATGGAACAAGACTTGTCAGAAACGTTTACGATGAAGATGGCAGACTTATTGAGACAATTGATGCTGACGGAAACAAGATTACCTTCGAACATGATCTTGATAAAAAGAAGGAAGTAACGACAGATAGGCTCGGAAATGTATCTGTCTACTATTACGATGACAATGGTAATGTTACAAAGTTTGTTGATGCTTTGCTTAGAGAAACAACATACACATATGACAGCAAGGGAAATAAGACATCCGAGACAAAACCGGATGGGACAACATTCACATATACATATGATGAGAATGGAAACCTTCTTTCTTCTGATGATGGTCATGGCAAAGTAGTGACAAATACATTCGGTTCTCAGGGAGAGGTACTTAGTATAACGTCAATGGGAGTTACCGAGCTTTCGATGATTTATGATAAGCAGGGAAATCTTACTTCCGTTACTGACTCCGTTGGAAATACACAAGATTACACTTATACGAAAAAGGGCAATATTACTAGTGTTAGTGACAACATTGGTACGATTATGAGTATGACGTATGATTCGGATGAACATTTGACGTCGTTAACCACTGCGGATGGCCAAGTTGCGAATTTTGCATACGATTCGGAGGGTCGTGTTATTTCCAAGACAGAAACATATCAGGGTGATTCTCTGACGGTTACTTACACATATGATTCTGCCGATAGAATAACATGCATTACTTACGCAAATGGTAACACTGTAAATTATTCGTACAATCAGGCTGGCGATGTAACTTCCTCGACTGACAGTCAGGGAAGAACGGTATATTATACCTACGATGTATATGGTAATCTTACTCATATCGCTTATCCTGACGGAACATCCGAGAGTTTTACATACGATCTTGAGGGAAGAAATCGTACCGCTACAGATAGACTTGGGCGAACAACAACCTTCTCTTATGATTCAGTTGGAAATTGTACTGAGAAGAAGTATGCAAACGGAACCGTTGAGAAATTCGAATACGATGAATGCGACAGGCTTACGTCTGTTACTAATGTTTATGGCGGGAAGACTCTCTATGGGTATGACCATTTAGGAAGAAATACTTCTGTTACAGATCCGTTCGGGAATAGCACATCTTATACATATAATGACAGAGGTAATGTTTCTTCGGTAACGGACGCGAAGGGAAATGTATACAATTATACATACGATAATATTGGGAACCAGACGTCTGTTACATATCCTAATGGAAGTACCTTTATCTCAAACTATGATGTTAGGGGAAGATTGATTAACCAAACGGATGCATATGGTCATACGACTTTCTATACCTATGACAATATGAATAGACTCGAGACAGTGACTGATGCTGTAGGAAATAGCTGGCGCTATTCGTATGATTCGATGGGAAATATCACTTCTGTTAAGGATGCTAACAGTAACACGACATCTTATTCATACGACAAAGATGGCCAGTTGACATCGATTAAAAACGCAGCTGGGAAGACGGCTACAACTTCTTATGACACATTTGGAAGGGTCGTTTCAAATACTGATTTCGGAGGCGTTGAGACAACATATACATACGATTCTGCTGACAGGGTAGTATCTACTGAGGTGGGTGGAGAAGTAACAAATTATACTTATGACTCCAAAGGGAACCTTTTGAGTGTAAGTGATGCTACAGGAATTATCCTTTACACATATAACAACGATGGATATATATCAAGTGTAACCAATTCAGATGGAGAAATCATTCAGTATACCTATGATTCTTTTGGCCAAGTTGAGAGTGTAACTATTGATAGCCAAAGTGTTTTGTATGGTTATGATTTGATGGGTAGACTGATTTCTGTTACTGATTCTGAGGGTACGACGAGTTATACCTATGACGAAGTCGGTAACCGTGCTTCTGTTGAGTATCCGAATGGCGTAATTGTTTTGTATGAATATAACAGCATCAACGCGCTCATTAAACAGGTTTCGAAAGATAAGAACGGAACTGTTCTTTCGAGTTACGAGTACACGATAGGGAGTAATGGAGAGAGACTCAAATGTACTGAACTTTCCAGGACTGTCGAATATGAATACGATGAATTAGAGAGACTTATCTCGGAGAAGGTGACGAGTGGCACAAATGTAGCTACAACCACCTATGCATATGACTCGAATTCTAATCGTATATCTATGGATAAAGATGGTGTAGTCACAACATATGATTACAACGAACTTGACCAGATAACAAGAGCTGGAGATATAGTCTATACATGGGATGATGCTGGAAATCTCATTTCACAATCTTCAAACGGAGTTCTACTTGCAACATATATATATGATAGTCATAACCGCTTGGTTTCAGCAACTGTAAATGATGTCTCCGGAACAATTAATGAGACATATACATACGACTATCTTGGAAATCGAACAAGTAAAACTACTAATGGAGAAAAGACTAAGTACATTACCGATCTGTCTTCGGGATACAGTCAGGTGCTTAAGGCTGTTACAGGATCAAATACTACGTATTATACGAGAGGGGTTGAACTGCTTTCGAGAAGAGAAGGTACATCAGTTCTGTATTACCTCTATGATGGTGGCATGTCAGTAAGAGGATTAACAGATGCAAATGGATCTATTACAGATACATATATCTTTGATGCTTTCGGAAATGAGACAGAGAGAACTGGAACGACTGAGAATAATTATGGCTTCAAGGGTGAAGAAAAGGATCAGACGGGATTCTATTATCTAAGAGCCAGATATATGGATCCTTCAACGGGAAGCTTTACTTCTTTGGATACATACGCAGGAATTCTTTCAGATCCCATGAGCCTCCACAAGTACTTGTTCGCGAACAGTAATCCTGTTAAATACTCCGATCCAAGCGGACATCATGCAACATTAGGGGAATGTGTTGCAACAATTGCAATAATTGCAATAATTGGCGCATTGGTTGGAGCATTCCTGTATGACTGTGGGTTCTTAAGAAATGATGATGAACCGAAGTCTTTCTGGGGATACCTGACGTATATGGTGCTAGGTGCGTTAGCTGCTGTTGCAATATTCTTTGCAATATACGGAATTGTTCTTTTGCTGTTAAAGGCATGGGCTTTCCTTGTTCCTGCATCAGCTGGACCTTTTGCCGATAAGATAGAAAACATCCTAAGTCATCTCAATGAACTGGAGTATACAAAGTCTGCATACCACGCAGATCGCTTATATCAAGAGTCTATTCTTCTTATAAGAGAGATTATATCTTCACCTGCGATGCAGGATCCGGGTTCTGCAGATGGATTGAAATGGATTGTGGAAGGAACCTATAATGGATCATATGGAACATATGAGTTAGTAATTAATCCTATTACTCTCAAAATCCTTCACTTCTTATTCACCAGTTCTTGATTGCGAAAGAAAGGGATCACGATGATATATATTTTTGAAGATAAAGCAATTGTTGAAGAGAAGACTCACGATCAAAATTTGTTTTCAATTTCTATAGGAACATTGGAGTTGTTTTTTTCACTGGATTCAAAACGGTTAGAGTTTGTTCAGGGATACTTTCCGCTTGACTTTGTTCAACGGAGTAAAATAGTAGTCCCCGACGCTGCTATGGGAAACTATACGTTAGCCTTGGGTGATTTAACTCCTCAAAAGGGAATGGTATATAATTACTTTAGTAGATGTCCATCTTCTTCTAGAATGTTCACATTAGAGAATACGGTTTTTGATCCCGATAGTGCTGTGATTATGTATGGTGTGGACAAAGAAAAATATGAAAAGATTCGGATAAATAGCAATTTGACTATTGTTGTGGATGGGAAAGAGCAGTTGTCATGCCTATACATGCATTTTGATGAATTGCACTGATCGTACAAACAGGACAAACCGAGTATTAAACCAAGAGATAGTATTCTCGACATCATAATCTGAAACATTGTCTTTTTGAACTGATAAACGAAAGGGACAGCGAAATCTTTAGCTGTCCCCTTTTACACATATAAAGAGTACTATGATTCTGAAAGAAGCTCTTCTGGATTATTGTGAAGTGTAGCTCTTTCTTTTCCTGATTGCTAAAATCTTAATAGTGGCAATCTTTATGGTATTGGGATGGAAAAGGATATGGATCGAATCATACGCGAACTGAAGAAGACAGGTCCTTTTCTTACTGGATAACAATTATATCGCTGGTTAGCGGTCAAACCATTTGGTTATCTTTAACTAACGTTATATAATACTGTCGGAATGGAAAAAGAATAGAGGAAGAAAGTTTGAGGAGAAAAAGATGAAGATCGCGTTTTTCGATCGAAAGAATATGACAGAAGTGCTTTTAGCGAGGTAAAGCCGGAGGATATGGAGTTTAAGTTCTTCGAGACGAGATTAACTCCGGATTCGGTGGAGCTGGCGAAGGGTTCGGATGCAGTGGCTCTGGTGGCGCTGGTGGCTCCGGCGGGTCTGGTGGTTCCGGCGGCTTCGGTGGCGGAGGTGAATTTCCTCCTCCGGAGCCGGATTTCGTACCGCCAGAAACATATCTTAATAAAGATGGTGTGTTAACTAATGGAACGTATACAATAGATTCGAAGGGAATGGTGCCACACACACAATATCGGGGTTATGAGGTAGTAGGTGATGAAGTAATTGTCACGAATTACTACCAGAATGGAAAGAGTCAGTTCTTTTCAAATGTAGATGCGGAAAAGGCAGTTCTTGACGCTGCAGCATATGCTGATAAGTATGGTTTGTGGCAGACTAATAATCCGTCAAAAGCTGTTGTGCCTGTTACTAATGGACCAGTTGGTGTCCTTGGAAATGGTACACCTACGAATTATATAAACGTTTATAAAACAAGCACTGGGTATGTACATGGCTGTCCAGGAAGCGGTGGTTGATTATGAGAGACTTGTGCAAGGAATTATTAGAGGCAAAAGAAAAAAACATCTTTGAGAACATCTGTGATTTTGTGTCTTTTGTTCAAGGTATCATGGATGAGATTCCTTCCTGCAAGATTGACTGGGATCAAGCTGTGGGAGAGGAATGGGCTTTTCTCTATCGAGAAGAGAGTTTTCAACTGTTGCTTCATACCAAGATTGGAATAGGATTTCTTCTTGAAAAGGAATATGTTGTAGAATTGCATGAACTAACCAGAAAAATACACATAGTAGAAACGAATAGTTTTGATGATCCTGAGTGGTTTCTGGATGTTGAACAATTAAAGACGAAATTAAAGGAAATTCCATGGGTGGCTTCTGAGAATGCGGTAAATCCTAACCATATTTCTTTGAGAGATTTTTATGCAGTCACAATTTAGGGACTATGTTCCTGATCCTGACTGTCCATGGGTGTTCCCGCGGGAAGATTTATAAAAAGACGCCCCCGAATGAGTTTGTGACCTCGTATTACCTGGATGCAGACGACCGTATGATTGCGATATCCAGTAAGGAACAGATCGATCACCATCGCACGGTGATCGATTATGAGGAGGATGTCACGTATGCATTTGAGTGGAGCCTGTCAGAGAAAGCTCTCTGTTTTGCATATCAGTTGTCTAGCTATTGATGAATATCGAGCATTAGAGCAGAATCTTATGCGACAGATTGTTGATTATTTGTTTGATCAATTCAAGATATCTATCCAAAATCTACGCCCTCTTTGTCCCCAATTGTATATAGTTTTAGGGACACACAGACAATATGTTTCTATAGTTTTTTTAATGCTTGGGTATTTCAGGAAGTATTGGATTGTTCATAAATGAGTATCGAACTTAAATAATCCCGTTGATTTTCCTACCTCTCATAAGGCAAACTATCACGAGTCATCTCCGAGTCTGGGTCTTAGGGTCCGCCCTAACGAGTTTTCACCGTTTTGCTCCGTTGGGAGTATAAACGGTCTGCTTGTTAAGATGATGCAGACATTTTCACGGGTGTTCCGCTTAAGAATATTTTCGTCGGATCTAACCATCATTTTGATGCGTTCATCATATGTTTTTTCATCACATCAGACACCTAAAACTAGATGAATTCATAAGCCCATAGGCGAGTACTGATAAGAAAATTGCTGTGCTCGTATGCTCATAATTTCACTATATTTGTATAACTCCGGCGCCTTCAGTCGGAGTTTTTTGTGCCTGAATCAGAATCGTGTTTACAAAAAATTCACAATTAGACCCCGTCCATTACCCCCCTCCTAATTCCTTACATAGTGAGAGGGATTTTTCTTCGACGTGAAAAATTAACAATTTGCACACCGTCCGAAATACCCCTCTGAAATCGTTACTAAGTGAAGGGGTTCTTCAGTAGAACAATCTCCTTCATTGAACTTTGACAACTGAATACCCGATAGCAAAAAGGTACTGAATCCGATAAGTAGGCGATGATATGAGCCACTAAGGATCAGAAGACGTGTTGGGACGCAGAGCGGTTCCAAGGCAGGAGAAATCATGCTACTCGGCCAAGA
>JAZLMM010000008.1:0-25246 GCA_045598705.1 Oscillospiraceae bacterium | reverse complement strand
ATAGCATTTTCAGCCGAAATGTCCTTTGATTGGTATCCTGAATATGTGACAGCTGTAGCTTCGGACTTCGTATATTGCATAGATTGTATCAAGAATGGAGATTTTTTAGGACTAATTGGACTTATTCCTAGGGTAGAGCACCAGATAGATGATATTTCAAAAATCGGTAGATATCGTTACTATAGAAATAGTGATGGGGAGGTAGAGTATGAGAAAGTATCATGGTATGAGAATATTGATTTTGTGTTTTTGTATACTGATTAGTGTCTCAGGTTGTTCAGTTTTCAGACAAACAAAAACATGCACTACCTTTTCGGATGCGAGCCGTAATGTTTCTTTTGTAAGTGGTTCCGAATTGAATTCGATGGGGATAGTGTTGGACAATCGTGAATTTCTTCAGTGTGATTATGAAGGGAGTGTAATGAATGATGTAGTCTTTGACACGGATATTAGCTTTCTTGATATGTGGGGTTACTATGTTTTGATTGGCTTTGAGGATAATCATATAGAAATCTACTACATGGATTCCGATGAAACGCAGAAATTGTGTGAGTATTCATTCGATAATGAAATTTCTCAAGCAGAAATTAACGGCTATTCAGCACATTGTAGAGTGACTGTCCTTTTGAATAATGGTGAGTTACTGACTAATACAGATGACGAGCTAGGTAAACTGAGGCAAATTGCAGAGAATATAGACTCCTTCTCGTATAATCACGGGTCAATTATGTATGTGAATAGAAATCGTGAAGTTAGACTTTATTCGTATTATGGGCATCAGTATATATGTGAAGAATTGCAAAAATTGCATGATGTGATTAGAGTCGACGCGATTTCTTTTTCATCTTCTCAGAATGGAGATTTTGCATTTGTTCTTTACAGAGAAAGTGACGTATTCTTTGTACAATATAACACTTCGTTCTCAGACAGTTTTTTTGTGATTAGTGAAAAGAAAGTAGAAGTAGAAGACTACTATGTCTCTACGGCAGTTCCGAGCTCTGTAGTTTATCGTGAAAATGGCAATCTGTACTATGAAGGACCTACGCACAATCAGAGACGCATACGTGGGTACGATAAAGCACGCTTAAAGATTTCCATTCCGGAAGGATATGAGATTCATGTCGTATGTGGTGGTGTAGTTTACTACAATGAACATGAAGTAAAGACCATGCTAATCAATTGAAACAGGAGGACTATCGAATCCGGAAACTCGAATGAATACAGATGGTGCTATGAAGTTACTTTGACGCTTACATGCATCCAGTGGAGAGTTTTGTATTAGGGCGGAAAGACTTACGCGCATCGCTTGATCTTGTGTGTTGAACTCTTCTCGAACTCGGTGTCGCGTAGGAGGACTTTCTTGATGCGTTGGAAGCTCTCCAGTTGATGGTTCACCGAGGTGACATAATCATCCAGCATCTGCTTTAGTTCTTCGGGCGTCTTGTTACCGTATTGCTCTTTTATATATTCGAAATCGGGAAAAATCTCGGCCTGGATGATGTAGTCGTTACCGGCTTCGTTTTCTCTTTGGGATACGACTGATTCGCATACCAGGGGGGAACGGTTGAGTAGATACTCAAGTTCTTCGGGGAAGACATTCTTGCCGTTCTTGGCGATGATGACATTCTTCTTGCGTCCGGTAATGTAGATAAAGCCTTCCTGGTCGATATATCCGACATCGCCGCTATGGAAGTAGCCTTCCTCATCGAAGACTTCTTTCGTCGCTTGGGGATTTCCGTAGTAGCCGAGGAAGACATTGTCGCCCTTGATGAGTAGTTCACCGATGCCATTCTCGTCCGGCTGATCTACCTTGATCTCATTTCCAACCAGCGGAAGACCGGCTGAACTGTAGCGATAGTAGCGTTCACGGTTTACCGCGACCAGTGGCGCACATTCTGTAAGTCCGTACCCCTGGAGTACTTCGATACCGATTTCGTCGAAGAACTGAAGGACCTTCGGATCTGAGGGAGCGCCGCCCATGAAGACCAGACGCAGATTGCCACCGAATGCAGCATTTACGGAGGAGAAGAGCTTCTTCCTTGCATCGATTCGGAAGAAATAGAGGATCTTTGAGATGCCTCGTAACATCGTAAATCCTAGTTTCTTGACCTTGGATCTAGAGAGTTCTTTCATGATCTTCTCATAGAATTTCTCAAGCAAAGCAGGCACGGCGCAGAGGCAAGTTGGTCGTGCTTCTTTCAGATCCGTCGTGATCTTGGTAAGCCCTTCACCAATGTAGATGGTGGTGCCCTTGTAGATTTGTGCTAGAAATCCGCAGGTGCATTCGTATGTGTGATGAAGTGGGAGGACGGACAGGAAAGAGTCTTCCGGACTTAATTCACACATCTTAAACATGTTCATGATGTCCGAGCAGATATTACGCTGCGAGAGCATCACAATCTTTGACTTGGACGTGGTACCTGAAGTGAAGAGCAGGATCCCTACATCGTCGGGATGAATCGGTCTTTCTGCCAATGTACGCACATCGGAACAGATCCTACACACTTCTTGATAGGCATAGATGTTGTCGTGTTCATATTCATCGAAGCACACCGAAAGAAGGAGGTCCGGACATTGGGGCATGATCTCTTGAACGGTCTTTGCATAGTGACGGGAGAAGAGCACCATGTTGATGCCGGCTCTTTGGAACATGGTCGTAAGTTCTTCGGCTCGTAGCATTCGGTCGATGGGCACGACGACCCCAAGTCCACTACAGGTGGCCATGTAGGAGACATACCACTCGTATCGGGTCTCGGATAGGATGGCGACCTTCGGAAGATTCTCCTTCTGTGAAGAAGAGGCGTGTTCTTCCCATAGCGCAAGAAGTCCCGCGCCGAAGTGCTGGACATCACTACGGAATGCTGCCGGATAGATGTCTTTCCATGAACGGACTTCATCGGATCTGTCTCGGAAACGAAAGACGGGTGAATCTGGGTACATCTCACAGCGGCGGTTGAGTAGGTCCCGTAAGTCTCGGACGTAGTGAACGGGGTAATATGGATAGTTCTTCTTTGTATTTCTTGGCATATTAATCGCCTCCTAAACCAATCATTTGACTATCAAATAGTTTGATAATCAAGATAATTCAATCATACTACTTTTCATTCAAGAATCAATACCCATTTTCTGCTTCTTTGCAAGTTAAGGTTTAGTTTATAATTCTTGAAATATACTGTAACCATAAGAGACGGACGCGTAGCTTCTTGAGATTTGTTATACTGATTACTAATAGGGGAGAACAGAATGTTTTGGCATATTTTTAAGAAAGATATGAGACGTAAGAAGACCATGAACGGGATATTACTCGCGTTCATTATTCTTGCGGCCATGTTTACGGCGAGCTCGCTGAACATCATGGTTTCAGTGCTGCAGGGCGTCGATTACTTTGCAGAGATTTCCGATGTTGGCGATGTGTTTGTGTTGTGCAACGGAAAAGAGGAAGAGCTTGCGAATACTTCGCAGTATCTACAGAACAGTGACTTGGTAGAAGGTTACCGCATGAACCAGCTTGTTGCTCTGGAAGAGGAGAATCTTCTGTTCAACGGAGAAGAAGTGCAAGACATGGGAACATTTCTGGTGCAGACACCCAGTGAGAATGGTATGAAATTCTTTAATCGCGATGATCAAGTCCTCACTGCGGATATGATTCACCAGGGTGAGGTGTATCTTACCAAGAGCGTGAAGGATTATGTTGGTGCCCAAGCGGGAGATACCATTACCATTCAGTTCAATGGTATGAGAATGGAGCTTACTTTTGCAGGAACGCATAAAGACTGTATCCATGGTGTTAGCATTGGATCCTCGAGTATTCTCATCAGCGAAGAAGACATGGATTATCTCCTTCATTGCTGTGGTGGTAACACGCGAGTTGGAAATGTGTATTTTCTTAAGACCGACCATCCTACCGATTTGAAGAATCGACTTACGGAGATGAATGGCGTAGAGCAGGTAGTCGACCGTGATCTTTTGAGACTGATGTATGTGCCGCACCTTCTTGTATCCGGCATTTTCTTAATTGTCGGTGTGATCCTGATTGCCGTGTCATTTCTCATCCTGCGCTTCTCGATTCGATTCTCTATATCGGAAGAGTATCGTGAGATTGGTGTCATGAAGGCCATTGGAATTGGCAATTTCAGGATCCGAAGTTTTTTCACCATCAAGTATATTTGTATCGGTATCATCGGTTGTGTCATCGGATTGGTGTTTAGTTTTCCTTTCGGCTTACTGCTCATGAAGATCTCTATGCCGAGTATGGTTATGGGCAATTCTCTGGGGGCACTTCTAAATGTAGCAGGAGTTCTGGTCATCCTTCTGGCCATCATCGGCATTGCGTTCCGATTTACCGGTGTGGTGAAGAGAAGTACACCGATCGAGGCCATTCGCAATGGACAGACCGGCGAGCGATACAAGCAGAAGAGCGTACTTCATCTGGGAAGAAGCAAACTGCCTTCTCCTTCTTTCTTGGCCGTCAACGACATTCTGAGTACGCCCAGAAGATATATCAGTATGGTCATCATTTTTGCGCTTTGCGTCTTGCTTACGTTGATACTCAGTAACAGTGTCGTGACGTTAAGAAGTGATGCGCTGGTCGAGACTTGCGGATTTATGAAAGCAGATCTGTATGCTGAGCTGGGTGACGACGATAGCAGAAATCTGTATGGCCTCGATTCCGAAGAGACGATTCAGAAGTATAAGGAAGAAACGGAGCGAGAACTGGCCGAACATGGTATCCCTGCGAAACTCAGTACGAGATATGTATTGCATGTCAACTTAGAAAGTCCGACCGCCAAAGGGATGCATACAGGATATGTCCCTTGCGGATCATCAGTTTTCGATTACCATTGCATCAAAGGAAGTGTGCCGAAGGCCGCCGATGAGATCATGATCTCGAAGCAGGTGGGTAAGGAACTAGGGGTCTCTATCGGAGATACCGTCAAGGTGGATACAAGAGACGGATGCATGGAATGTATGGTGACCGGTTACTATGACTGTATGAACGACCTAGGTGACGCAGTGCTTCTACACGAGGCGTTTCCTTATCGCCAAGAGAATTTCCTTTCTGGCTTCCTGTTCGATATCCGATATGAAGACTCGGATACCATAAGTGATCAGGTACGTAAATCCCGTGAGAATACGGTAAAAACACTCTACAAGTCTGTATATACAGGTGGTGAACTGGTCGATAAGATAACCGGTTGTTCCGATACGATGGCCATCGTGGAGGAAGCACTTCTTGGTGTGACGGTCGTGGTCATTCTCCTTGCGGTAATCCTTATGGAGCGTTCTTTCATCGCGGATGAGAAATCGCAGATCGCACTACTTAAGGCTGTGGGCATGAATGACAGCAAGATCATCAGATGGCATGTGGTACGCTTCAGTATCGTCTCCCTTGTTGCCTCGCTCCTAGCCATGGCGTTGAATGTCCCGATGACGGCACTTCTTCTTAATCCAATCTTCAAGACGATGGGCGGCGAAAGTATTTCCTACAGCATCGCCGGTACCAAAGTATTTATCTTGTATCCGCTAATCGCCGTGATCGCTACTTCGTGCTTCACCTTCTTGGTGGCTCAGTATACCCGAACCATTACCGCTCGCGACACAGCAAGTATTGAATAAAGTGAGGTTAGTAAAATGACTAAGATTCTAGAAGTAAAAGATTTGTGCAAAACATATGTAGTAAATAAGCGTCAGAATAACGTGCTGAAGAACGTAAACTTCGCGGTGGAAGAAGGCGAACTTGTGGCCATTATGGGACCTTCAGGTTCAGGCAAATCCACACTTCTTTACACAGCGTCCGGTATGGACGCTGCGACCTCGGGACAAGTGCTCTTCGATGGGGAAGATATTGCGAAGATGTCCTCTCGCGATCTCGCTACTGTGAGACTCGAGAAGATGGGCTTCATCTTCCAGCAAATGTACATGATGAAGAATCTCACGATTCTGGACAACATCATTCTGCCGGCGGTGGAGAGTAAGAAGGGGAATGAAAGCAGGAAAGAAATTGAGGCGCGTGGCCGTAAACTTATGAAGCAGCTGGGTATCGAAGAAGTGGCCGATAATGATATCAACGAGGTGTCGGGCGGACAGCTCCAGCGAGCCTGCATCTGCAGAAGTATGATCAACCAGCCGAAAGTGCTCTTCGCAGATGAGCCGACCGGTGCCCTGAATCGCAGTTCTTCCGATGAGGTCATGAAGGAGATCCTGAAACTCAATTCACAGGGGACGACAGTAGTTATGGTTACGCACGATGCCAAGGTGGCATCCCGTTGCACGAAGGTCTTCTATATCGAAGATGGCAACATCAAGGGGTCACAAGAACTCGGTCGTTGCGAGCGTACATTGAGTGATGCGGAGATGGCCAAGCGCGAGCGAGAAATCAATAATTGGCTTATCGAGCAAGGATGGTAAAATATAGATAGTCATCACGCATGGCCACGGATGAGAAACGAATGCCCCCATGTGGAGGAAATACATGTTTCCCGTGGCATGAATCAGCATCAAGGAGAACCCAGTGAACGACATCCTAGTAGTAGAAGATAATAAGGAGATTTCGAACCTGATGACCGCTTTCCTTCGCAAGGCGGGCTATACGGTGGCGGTAGCAGATTCCGGCGACAAAGCAATCGAAGTCTATGAGAAATACGGCGCCAGACTCCTGCTTCTGGACATTATGTTACCGGGCCTCGATGGTTTCTCTGTGTGCGCCAAGATTCGTGAGACTTCCAATACGCCGATCCTCATCATCAGTGCGAAATCGGATAAAGAGGACCAGCTCAATGGCCTGGCTCTCGGGGCGGATGATTTTATCGAGAAACCGGTGGACATCGACATTCTTCTTGCTAAGATTAAGGGCATCTTCCGAAGACGTTACGATATGGATGAATTGCGAGTGGGATCACTTGTGCTGAACAAAGCCACTTCGGAAGTGATGTTGGACGGGAAGCCGGTGGAGATCCGCGCGAAAGAATTTGAACTTCTTGAATTACTGGTATCGAATAAGGGGACGACCCTCAAGAAGGATTACCTCTTCAACGCGGTGTGGGGCGCTTCTTCAGACTCGGAGATGCAGACCCTGACGGTTCACATCAATCGACTTCGTGAGAAATTGGAGAAAGATCCCAAGAAGCCGGAACATATTCTTACTGTATGGGGCATGGGGTATCGATACGAATGAGTAATTATCGCAAGCGTTGCACGTTGATATTGATCATGGAGATATTGGTTGCTGTGGCGACCATAATGTTCGCTTGGTCAAAGATTCGCTCCACTTCCGATCGCGAGTACCGTGTGGAGTTAAAGCATGTTTGTGATTTAATCTCTTCTTCTGACTCGGATTCGCCTTGCGAGGACATCGATGTAAGTTCCTATAAGTATGTAACTGCCATACGGGAATATGATCCGCAGGAACTTCCTTCAGAATTCTCCTGTGTCACGGAAGCCAACGGAAAGCTTTACACCATCGAGTATCGTGTTGCGTCGAACATCGGTCTTGGTTTCATCATCCTGATAGTGGGGTTCGGTGCGGTGATCCTTCTAAGTCTCGGCCTCATGATCTACATCGGGCGAAATATCATTGCGCCTTTCCGCCGTATGAATGATCTTCCCTACGAACTGGCCAAAGGAAACCTAACCATGCCGCTAAAGGAGAGTAAGAATAAGTTCTTCGGTCGTTATCTGTGGGGCATGGATATGCTCCGTACGAATCTGGAGGATAGTAAAGAAGCGGAATACCGCCTGCTTCGTGACAGGAAGACACTGGTCCTGTCTCTGGCCCACGATGTCAAGACACCGCTGACCTCCATTCGCTTATATAGCAAAGGACTTCAGGAGGGACTCTTCGAGACGGAAGCACAACGCACGGAGGCGATTTCCGGTATTGAGAAGAATGCCGCAGAGATCGAGCATTTCATCTCTGAGATTATGCGCGCGGAGAACGAAGATTTTCTGAAGTTGGATGTACATCCGACAGAGGTCTATCTCTCAACGATTATCGAGAAGGTTACGTGTTTCTATCGCGACAAACTCTCGGTAGCTCACACCGATCTTGTCGTGGGTGAGTACAACGAGTGCTTGGTTCAAGTCGATGAAGAACGGCTGATCGAAGTCATCCAGAACCTGATTGAGAATGCAATCAAGTACGGCGATGGTCAGAAGATCACGCTCTCGTTCTCGCAGGAGGACAACTGTCGGTTGATCCATATTCATAACACCGGTGATCCGCTTTCGGAGGAAGAACTTCCGCATATCTTTCATTCTTTCTATCGTGGTTCCAATGTCGGGAACAAGAAGGGAAATGGTCTCGGTCTATACATCGCCCGCCAGCTTATGCGCAAGATGGATGGGGATGTATACGCAGAGAAGGGCGAGACTTCCGGCATGGTTTTCACAGTGGTCGTACGTATGGCGTGAACGTGCTTCTCGGTTGACGAATGATTTGATACATTCTAATATAGAAAAGTCTTCTGTTCACGGTGTTAGGGGGGTTCGAAGGAGAGCCGATTACAAAGATTCTGACAGTCGAGTCATCCGGAATAGCGGTTGGTTTTGCAGTCGCGGCGGCGGTGGAGAAAGTTTTTCAAGGCGGAGGCGATATGATTCGTAAGAAAGGGGTACGTGTGGAGGCGTTGGCACGCATTGCGACGATGAGTGATGACGTCGTTTCTTTCTCCCAATAAAGAAATCATTTTGTGATGTGAGGTTCAATCATGGATATACTTTGCATGGGCATGGCGCTCTTAGATTCTATCATTAAAGGTTTCGATCCAGAACCGATTTCGGATTCCGGATATCGGGCTTCTTCGGGTTCTCTGAACGTAGGCGGTGAGGCAGTGAACGAAGCGGTGGCTGCGGCGCGACTTCGTGCTTCAACCGGAATTGTGTGTGCGTTGGGCGAAGATGCCGCCGGTGACATGATTCTTTCGTATCTTGAACGAAATGGTGTAGAGACTTCTTATGTGGCGCGTGGTGTGGATCATCCGACTCCGGTTACGACGATGTTTGTACGAGAAGATGGGACGCGAAAGTCGATCACGAACGGAGCGCATCGATATAATTTCCATCCGGAAAAACTGGTGGATGCGCTGCCTTCTGCGAAAGCGTGGATCCTAGGTTCTTTGTTCCGTGCACCTTTCGATGATCCGAAGATCATTCTGTCAGTGGTCAAGGCGGCTTCTGCTTCGGGCGCGCTGATCTTCGGCGATACGAAACTCCCGAATTTTGTAAGTTTATCCTTGGACGATATTCGTGAAGCTCTACCGTATCTGGACTATATTACCCCGAATGAAGATGAAGCCCGCTATTTCACGGGGAAGAACGACCCGGAAGAGATGGCGAATGTTTTCCTATCTTATGGGGTGAAGAATGTAATCGTGAAGCTTGGCGCGCAGGGGTGTCTATTCAAGAATGCCGAGCAAACGCTACGTGTGCGTGCTTATGCCATCGATGCAGTGGATGCGACGGGGGCTGGTGATTGCTTCGTTGCAGGACTTGCGTCAGAACTGATTTCTGGTGCTCGCATAGAAGATGCACTTGCCTTTGCAACGGCATGCGGCGCAATCTGTACGACAGCGGTCGGGGCTAGTACAGCACTTCAGAGTCGTGAACAGGTACAGGATTTCATGGGGGAATTTAGATTTTGATAGTTTGTCAGTTAGGTGTAAAATACTTTGTGTGAAACATGAATGTTAGGGGGATTAATATATGCCTTTGATCGATGCAAGATTTTCCATAGCCGTGGATGAGGCCAAGAAAGAAGAATTGAAGACGGCTTTCGGTCAGTTGATCGGTACGCTGAATAAGAGTGAGACATACCTGATGGTGATCATCGATGACGACAAGGATATCTGGATGGGCGGCAAGAAATTGGAGAAGGCGGCTTATGTGTCCGTGAGTCTACTGGGCAATGCGGCGCCGGAACTCTATAACAAGATGACCGCGCAGTTCTGCGAATTGTTCTCTGAGAAACTTGGAATTCCCGGCGAATGTGTCTATGTGACGTACCATCCAGTTGCAAACTGGGGATGGAACGGCAGTAATTTCTAATTTCAGGGAGAATGTGAGCCGAACGCACGGATCAACATGACGTGCGGATTGGGTTGCATGGAAAGAGGAGAAGGAAAATGAGAAGAAATAAACTACGTATTTTCACGGCATTGATCAGCCTAATTACGGTGATTGCACTGATGAGTGTAGGCTGTTCAGAAGTCAAGAAGTATATCGATGAAGAGACTGCCATCGATGAGCCGACTACGGAAACGACGGCGAAGGAAGAGACAGAAGCGTCGGAATCTGAGTCCAAGGAATCGACCACAACGGAGTCTACCACGAAGGAGACGACCACTGAGGCTACGACCGAAGCGACCACCGAGTCCACCAAGGAGACCACTGCCGAGTCGACCACAGAAGCGACTACAGAAGCGACTACAAAGAAGACCAAACCTTCGAAGGAATCCAAAGAGACAAAGGCACCGAAGGAGTCGACTGCGGCACCGTCTGAAGATGTAATCGACGAGAACGGTGAGTACACAAGTAAGGACGATGTGGCACTTTACATCCACACATATGGGCATCTGCCGTCCAACTTCGTAACGAAGAAAGAGGCACAGGCCGCAGGCTGGCCGGGCGGATCGCTGGAGGGTTATTTTCCCGGATGTAGTATCGGTGGAGATTATTTCGGCAACCGTGAAGGATTGCTGCCTTCAAAGAAGGGACGTAAGTACACGGAGTGCGATATCGACACCAAGGGGGCCAAGAGCCGTGGTGCGAAGCGTATCGTATTCTCCAACGACGGACTAATCTATTACACCGATGATCACTACGAGTCATTCACTTTGCTTTATGGGGAGGAGTAATCATGAGCCTGTTTCTACTTGATGGTAAAGATATGATTTCCAAAGACGCAGCGTACGAAGTCATTGCGCAAGAGATGAATTTCCCGGAGTATTTCGGCAGAAATCTGGACGCTTTGTACGATTGCCTGACGGACTTAGGCTCAGCACCTGAGATCGTCTTTGTGAATACGGCGATTCTTCTGGAGAACCTCGGTGAGTATGGTGAGAAGATCCTGTCGTGTTTCCGTGATGCGGCGAGTGAATTTGAGTTCACATTCCGTGAGAAACGTTAAAGAATGAGGCAAATGCCATGTTAGCGAATTACCATACTCATACTGTTCGTTGCAATCATGCAGTGGGTACAGAACGTGAATATATCGAGCAGGCTATTGCCCAGGGGTTCAAGACACTTGGCTTCTCAGACCATGTGCCTCAACCCTATCCGGATGATTTCTACTCGCATATTCGTATGCGCATGGATGAGGTTGCTGAATATACTGATACGCTGGTTGCACTGCGTGAGGAATACAAAGATCGGATACAGATTCTGATTGGATATGAAGTCGAGTATTCGACTCGATTCTTCCCGAAACTTCTGGAAGAAATCTCAAAATATCCTCTGGATTACCTGATTCAAGGTCAGCATTTTGCAGTAAACGAAGTGGACGGATTCTATGTCGGCGCACCTTTTGCCGGGGAAGAAAGACTGAAATCCTATGTGGATACCGTCGTTGCGGGCATGGAGACAGGTGCATTCAGCTACTTGGCGCATCCGGACCTTCCACGATATATGGGTGATGAAGAAAGCTATTTGCGTCAGATGCGCCGTCTGGTGGAGCGAGCTGTCGAACTGGATATTCCGTTGGAAATCAATATGTACGGGTTCTCTGACCACCGGAATTATCCCAGCGAGTTATTCTTCCAGATGGCGAAAGAGTATTCGCCGAAGTTTGTGATGGGTTGTGATGCCCACCAGCCGGGATTGATTCGACAACCGGAGGAGACACCAGATCTTTCGGCATTCTTGAAGAGGCTAGGAATTTCCTGTGGCGACAACTATGTCGAACTTCGCGCGCCATGGCGCTGATATTGAAAACTGCGTGGCGGGTATGGTATGGTTACCTTTGTAATTGACGCGTGGGTGGAAGCTAGGAAGGACCTTCAACATGGACAAGACTTTGGTGAATCAGAAGACTGAACCGAGTAAGAAAACAGGAATGGGCTGGACGGTTCGCTATACGCTTCTGAATGCGACGTACTTTGTAGCGTTCTGCACGATTCATGCTTGTGCTGCGGTGTATCTGCTGGCCAATGGATTTACGAATACGCAGGTCGGCATTCTCCTTGCAGTGGCCAATGTGCTGTCTGCGATTGCGCAACCGATCATTGCGGGGATCATTGACCGACCGGGTCCGCTGACCAACCGCCGTTTTATCTTGGTTTCAGTGATGGTGATTCTACTGGGGTCCATCGTGCTCATGTTTGTTCCAAATCGCAAAGCGGTGATTTTCCCAGTGTTTGCGCTGATCTATATGATTCAGTTTGCCTACCAGCCGGTCATGACGGCGCTCTGCTTTGAGTATCAGAAAGCGGGATGCAACATCTTCTACGGCCTTGCAAGAGGACTGGGATCTGCAAGTTTTGCCGTCACTTCTGCGATTATCGGTGGCCTTGTGGAGAAGCAGGGTGTGACCATTCTACTGTGGGTGAATATTGTGGCCATGGTGCTTTCGGCCGTGCTCATCTGGACGTTTACGAAGCCAGAACCGATCGAAGGACTTGCGCCGGCGAGAGTATCTTCCTTGAAGTGCCTTGCTTCAAAGGGTGAATCTCCTGATGCTTCGGAAACCGCATCTTCTGCTGAAGAAACTGTCGTGAAACCGCAGGAAGCCCACAACAATTTCTTCGACTTCATTCGGACCTATCCGGCATTTTCCGTGTTCCTGGTGGCGACAATCTGTTTCTACTTTGCCCACAACATGATCAACGATTTCATGATTCAGATTATTCGCAATCTGGGTGGCGGTGAGCGCCAATTGGGTTATGCGAACTTCCTACAGGCTATCCTTGAACTTCCGGTTATGGCGGCCAGTGCGCTGATTCTGAAGAAGATTTCTTCCAAGCGATTGCTTGTCTTCTCAGGTGTGGCGTTCCTTGTGAAGATTCTCATTCTCGTTGTGGCGACGAATATGCCCATGATGTACTTCAGTCAGTCGATTCAGCTATTTGCTTATGCTGTGTTTATCCCAGCCGGCGCTTACTATGTCAGCTCCACGATGGAGGAACTTGATCAGGTCAAAGGGCAGGCCTTCATTACGTCAGGTATCACAATCGGCGGCGTGTTCTCCAATCTGGTCAGCGGCGTGATCCTAGATCATCTCGGCATTCGTGCCATGCTGATCACGGGTTCTGTGGTCTGCGCCATCGGCGTGGGGATTGCTTTCTTTGCCATGACGAAATTACCTCATCACCGGAGGGCATCCTGATGGACCAGATCGTGGCGCAAGAAGTATGCGCGAATCTTTCTGAATATGGAATCGAACACCTCAAGGTAGAGGTGCTCGATGAAGTGGTCTCCACGAATACACTTCTGAAGACGCGTGGGGCAGAAGGTGCGCCGGCGGGAACGGTCGTGATTGCGGATACGCAGACCGGCGGCAGAGGGCGTCTGGGTCGGTCGTTCTATTCACCGAATCACACGGGACTATATATCAGTGTACTCCTGCGTCCTTCCGATATGGATCCGGCAAAAGCACTTCACATTACCACCATGGCAGCGGTTGCGGCTTGTGAGGCCATTGAGGATGTGATGGTTTGGTCAGGTCTTGTGTCGCACGATCACATGGCGAGTGACGATGCCGAGATGCAGAAATCGATTGTGCGTCCGAAGATCAAGTGGGTGAATGATATTATCCTTCAAGATCGCAAAGTTGCCGGCATTCTGACGGAGTCGGCAATCAATGCGACCTCTGGAAAGATTGAGTTCGCCGTGCTGGGCATTGGCCTAAACGTCTATGCACCGGAAGGCGGTTTCCCTGAGGAGATCAAGGAGATTGCCGGAGCGATTCTTCCTATTGAAATCGAGGGCGCAAGAAGTAGGCTGGCGGCGGCTTTCTTGAATCATTTCTTCGAAAGATATGCATGCGTATCGAACTCTGAAAATGAAGCGAAGCAGAATCAGATATTGGACGAGTATGTGAAGGCCTATAAGGCGCGAAGTATCGTGTTGGGGAAGAGTGTGAACGTTATCCCAACCGGTGGCGGGGAACGAAGAACCGCCCAAGTGCTCGATATCACCGACGATTGCAACCTGCTTGTAGCGTATACAGACGGGGAATGTGAAGAAGCCATGCTGTCTTCCGGAGAAGTCAGCATCCGCCCGATTGGAGAAATGAAATGAAACTATTGGTTACCGGTGGAACAACTTTTGTCAGTAAATACGTAGCATCCTACTTCGTGAAGCAAGGTAATGAAGTATTTGTTCTGAACCGAAACACGAAGCCGCAGGTAGAAGGCGTGAACTTGATCGAGGGTGACAGGCACGACTTAGGGGATAAGCTTCGGAATAGCGCATTCGATGCGGTGTTGGATGTTACGGCGTATCGCGCGGAGGACATCAATGACTTGTGCGCGGCTTTAGGAGACGTTGACCAGTACATCATGATCAGTTCCAGCGCCGTGTATCCGGAGTATGGAGAGCAGCCCTTCTTAGAAGAAGGAGAACGCGCAGAGAATAAGTTCTGGAAGAAGTACGGAACAGACAAGATCGAAGCAGAAGATGCGCTTATTAGTGCTCGGCCCAACGCATATATATTGAGACCGCCATACCTTTACGGACCGATGAATAACGTCTATCGCGAGGCGTTTGTGTTCGATTGTGCGAAGAACGATCGCAAGTTCTATGTGCCCGGTGACGGCGAAATGAAGATGCAGTTTCTTCACGTTCGGGACCTGTGCAAAATAATGGAGAATATCCTTCAGACGAAGCCGGAGGACCATGTGATCAACGTTGGAAATGCTGATGCGATTTCCATCAAGGACTGGGTGACACTTTGCTATGCCTGTCTTGGCAAAACACCTGCATTTGTGAGTGTTGATTCTACTATCGAACCGAGAAAGTATTTTAGTTTTTACAACTATGAATACTATCTGGACGTGCAGAAGCAACAGAAGATATTGAAAGACACCATCAGCTTGGAAGAAGGTCTTCGAGAATCTGCTGCTTGGTATTTGGAGAATGAGTCGGAAGTCAACAAGAAACCTTATCTTCAGTTTATCGACGAAGAACTGGAGTTGTAGTAGAAAGCGTGACCATGTAGGAGCGATATGATTTAGGAGGTTTGGATATGTCAGATATTCGCAACAGCGGTGTAATGGATATATCTGCATTCACGAAGAAATTCCTCCAAGGCTTCGGGCAAAGTGCTTCTACCGAAGAGAAATTCAAGCGGATCAGATGGTATGAGATCTGAAGACGGCAACATCAGATTCTTACACAAGTTGAAATCGTTCAAAAAAGTGAGGAAAATTCTGCTTTTTCATAGAAATTACTTATGCTAAAATGTTTCCATACGGCAGAAGTGCTCGGGTATATTGGGGATGCACTTCACTGTAGATTCTGAGATGAGATGAAGGAGTACGGAAGATGAAGATCGGCTGTGTAAAAGAAATTAAGAATAATGAATTTCGTGTAGGTCTGACACCGGATAATGTAAAGGCATATGTGGCGGCTGGCCATCACGTGTATATGGAACGTGGCGCGGGTGTAGACTCGGGCTTCACAGATAACGAATATGTGGAGGCGGGTGCTTCCATTATCGACAATGCGAAAGATATCTGGGATCTTGTTGACATGATGGTGAAGGTAAAAGAACCGCTTCCGGAAGAATATCCACTCTTCCATGAAGGCTTGATCCTGTACACATATCTCCATCTTGCTGCAGATAAAGAGCAGGCGGATGCACTTCTTGCCGGTAAGGTGAAGGCTGTCGCTTATGAGACACTTCAGGAGAAGGATCGTTCTCTTCCGTGTCTTGCTCCGATGTCCCAGATTGCCGGTCGTCTTTCCATTCAGGAAGGCGCGAAGTACTTGGAGAAGAAGTTCGGCGGTGAGGGTATCCTCCTTGCTGGTGTTCCGGGTACACCGAAGGCTAACGTAGTCATCCTCGGTGGTGGTACAGTTGGTATGAATGCTTGTAAGATTGCCGTAGGTATGGGTGCAAATGTTACCATTCTCGATGTTAATCTTAAGAGACTCGAGGAACTTGACAACCTGTTTGGCGCACACATTCAGACACTCGTCAGCAACGATTCCAATGTTGAGCGTGCCTGCAAAGATGCAGACTTGGTCATCGGTTCTGTATTGATTCCAGGCGGTTCCACACCGAAGCTCTTCAAGAAGAAGTATCTGCCGGAGATGAAGAACGGTGCCGTTTTCGTTGACGTTGCGATCGACCAGGGCGGTTGCGGTGAATCTTCTCATGTTACCACTCACGACGATCCGGTATTCATCGAAGAAGGCGTCGTTCACTACTGCGTAGGCAATATGCCGGGTGCTGTACCGAGAACAAGTACAATCGCATTGACCAATGCAACATTGAAGTATGGTCTTCAGATTGCAGCCAACGGTCTCGAGGAAGCCTGCAAGAAGAATGAAGTTGTCGTCAGTGGCGTGAACTGCTATGACGGAAAGATCACGAATCAGAATGTAGCAGCCGCACTCGGTTATGATTATGTTGCGCTGGATTCTTTGATGTAAGGAATGACCACTTCGAAAGAATGAATGGTCAAGTGCAATCACCAGTGATTTACTGGTAAGTATGTTGGATTTGAGAGAGCTGTCTCAGAAGTGAATTGTCCTACATGATAGTAGCATATCACTGAGAGACAGCTCTTTAGTATGCCGCTAAATCGTAAGCACACAAGTTGTTTGAGATGGTACATCGTGTCCAATATGGGGTGATGTGTTAAAATGGTGGAAGATATGTAAGAACAACGGGGCGACCCGCGTTGTGGGATAGATGCCCTTCTGTTGGGGAAGAGGAGATTCACGATGCACTATAGTAAGGAAGGCAAGTATTTCCGTGAGTCGGATGTCCGACCGAATATTCATGATTTTAACGCCTACTTGCGGGAGAAAGGAAAGACTGAATTCCGTGAGTCACCGCATTCTGCCAAGAATGTAATCAGTGCTGTACTTATTCTGGCCACGGTCATAGACGGTATTCTACTGTGCTTCTTTGGATTTTCCAAGTATCATTCGTGCGCGTATCACACAATCATTATGTTCTGTGTGCTGATCAGCCTGACCATTTTCGTGAATACCAAGAACAGCGACCCGGAAGTACCGAAGATCAACTTGTTTCGGTTAGTATCCGGCATCTGCTTCCTCATCGCAGCCGGTGGTGAAGTGTCCTATATCCTTTATCAGATGGACTATATCCAGAATCCGGCCAGCGTGATCATGATGATCATCAGTGCAACGCTTTTCTTAGCGGGTGTCATCACGGTGATTGCGACATTGGTTTGGTATGTTTCGTTGAAGAAGAATTGTACGGTGGAACTTCAGGCGACTTGTATCGGCTTCGATGATGTCATTCGTACTTCAGGTTCGGAGAATCACCAGCATTCATTCCTAGAGACGTGCCCTGTCTACCAGTTTACCTATGGTGGTCGTGAGTATATGGTGTACGATGGCTACTACGAAGAAGATGAATTTGAACTTCCAAGAGTCGGTGACGTCGTGGAGGTGAAGATTAGCCCAGAGGACCCGAATAAGTGTATTATCAATGGCAAAAATTCAATCAGACTGGGTATATTGATTGCCGGTGTCTGCATGGTGGCTGTGAGCTTCATTATTCTTGGTGCATCCATGGCAGTAAAAGAAGACATGGCAAAAGACAAGCGAAAAGTGATCAACGATGCGTTGATTGCGGCGGCTTATCACTGTTCCGAGGATGAGGTGCCGGAATATATCGTCTTTGAACGCGTGGTGATTGACGTATCCGGCAACCAGTATTATTTCGAGGAGACTTCAGGTCTTCCATATGGCGTCATCTCCAATGATACTTATGAAGTGAATGAACACGTGTATTGGGTAGAGGTGCCAGGAAAACCGGCCATGCTATGTGATATGGATGATTACCGCTATGCAGGTGACCAAACACCGGAGCATTCTTCTCGCTACAGCCAAGATGGTAAATGCTATATTACGGATCAATATGTCAAGGAAAGATACGATAGCGATACCTACGACATTGTCACGGTCTCTTTCCAGCAGAGAAATGGTGACAAGCTTTCTTTTGTCGCGGCCAATGGTGAGTGCTGTTCGATCAGAATACCTGCTGAAAGATTGCGGTATTATGAGAATACACAGTATGGCGATACCTACTACTGGATGAAGTTGGAAGATGGTCAGGTAGACCTACTTGATGCGAAGCTGTATATCTACGAAGAATAAATGAGGAGATTAGTGAGACAGTCATGGAGAAATTCCTAGTTACTGGGATGAGTTGTGCGGCCTGTGTGGCGCGTGTGGAGAAAGCGGTCGGCCAAGTGCCGGGTGTGGAATCTGTGTCGGTCAGCTTACTTACCAACTCCATGGCCGTGACGGGTGATTTTTCCGTGGAAAAAGTTATTCAGGCCGTGGAAAAATCAGGATATGGCGCGAAGCCTCAAGAAAATACTGCTTCCCAAGTTGACATGGAAGAATCGCTGATGAGTGACCGGGAGACACCGAAGCTTGTGCGACGCCTGGTGCTGTCTTCGGTGCTCCTTCTGATACTGATGTATGTGACCATGGGACACCACATGCTCGGATGGCCACTTCCCAGCTTCTTGACGGGTCATTTTGCCAGATTGGCGAGTCTACAGATGGTGCTGGCGCTGGCCGTCATGATCATTAACCGAAAGTTCTTCAGTAGCGGTGTCCGAAGTGCCCTTCATGGCGCGCCGAACATGGATACCCTTGTGGCGCTGGGCTCTGGGGTGTCGTTCCTCTGGAGCTTCTGGGTGTTCCTACAGATTGTGCGCATCCTGCCGGTTGGTATCGGAACGTCCGGCAACGCGGTGATTGCAGACCTTTATCACGATCAGCTCTATTTCGAATCCGCCGCCATGATTCCTGCGTTGATTACGGTGGGAAAACTACTTGAGTCCATCTCGAAAGGACGGACGACGAATGCCTTGAAGAGCCTTCTGAAACTTGCGCCGAAGACGGCACACGTGGTGCGTAGTGGAACGGAATCCGAAGATAACGAAGTGATTGTACCGATTGAAGAAGTGCGAGTGGACGATGTTTTTGTCGTGAAAGCGGGCGAAAGCATCCCGGTGGACGGCGTGGTGCTGGAGGGATCTAGTGCGGTCGATGAATCTATGTTGACGGGTGAATCAATCCCTGTGGATAAGATGCCGGGGGCGGTGGTCAGTGCCGCTACCATGAATCAGTCGGGGTTCCTGAAATGCCGAGCGACTCGAGTGGGGCAAGATACTACACTCTCACAGATTATCCAGATGGTGAGCGATGCGTCGACGACCAAAGCACCGATCGCGCGTATTGCGGATCATGTGTCTGCGGTATTCGTGCCGGCGGTAATCGGGATTGCAATCATCGTGACGGCAGGCTGGCTGATTGCAGGCGAAGCATTGAGCTTTGCACTTGCGCGCGGCATCTCGGTATTAGTGATTTCGTGTCCATGCGCGCTGGGACTTGCGACACCAACGGCCATCATGGTCGGAAATGGAATCGGGGCACGAAACGGCGTGCTTCTTAAGACGGGGGCGGCGCTGGAGAATATTGGTCGGGCGGATATTGTGGCACTGGATAAGACGGGTACGATTACGTCGGGAAAGCCTGAGGTCGTCACAGTTGTGACTGCGGCGGGCGTGGAAGAACAGCGACTTCTGGAGGTGGCTGGTGCTCTGGAGAGGCGAAGTGAGCATCCACTGGCCAAAGCTATCGTTTCGTATGCTAAGAAGGAAGGCGTAGCACAACCGGAGGTGACTCGCTTCACGGAACAAGCCGGGCATGGCTTGGAGGGCGAGATCGCCGGCCAACGCATACACTGCGGCAACCGTGCGTTTGTCGGTGGGTATGCAAATGGTATGGAGGCACTCGATGATAAGGCGGGTGTTTCTGCCACGGAAGGGAAAACACTTGTCTATGTGGAAGAAGCGGGCGTGGTACTGGGCTTCATTGCTTTGGCGGATGCGATCAAGGAAGATTCGCGCGAGGCGGTGGCAGCTCTCTCGAATCTGGGACTGACCTCCGTGATGCTGACCGGCGATCAATCGGCTACGGCGAAAGTGATTGCCGAGCAGGCGGGCGTCGACCGTCATGTGGCGTCGCTGCTTCCCAATGAGAAATCACAGGCGGTTCGTGCACTTCAGAAGTACGGGAAGGTTATCCTGGTGGGGGATGGCATCAACGATGCCCCTGCATTGGTTGCGGCAGACGTAGGCGTGGCCATCGGAGCGGGCACGGATGTGGCGATTGATTCTGCGGAACTGGTGCTCATGAGTGGCTCTTTACTAGATGTGGCGGCAGCCGTGCGGCTCAGCCGAAGAACGTTGCGAATCATTCGCCAGAATCTGTTCTGGGCGTTCTTCTATAACGCCATCTGTATCCCATTGGCGGCAGGGCTTTTCCCGTGGAAAATGAACCCCATGATCGGTGCGGCCTGCATGAGTATCTCGAGTTTTACCGTTTGCATGAACGCGTTGCGTCTGAATCTCTTCAATATGAAAGATTCTTCGAAAGATGGGCGCAGAAAAGGTTATAATAGAAAACAGATTCCAGCGGATTTCGACGTGCCTCGTCTTGGTGAGGCTTGTCCCGTAGGGGCAAAGACCGATGTGAACGACGTTGAGGGAAGGAGCATAAATATGCGTAAGACATTAATAATTGAGGGCATGATGTGTGGCCATTGTGAGGCGACGGTGAAGAAAGCCTTGGAGGCGCTGCCATTCATTGTGACGGCTATGCCGAATCACAGTGAGAATTCGTGTGTGGTGGAGCTTGGTGATGAGTCGGCCTGGGACGAATCGCTGGTGGCTGAGGTCATTGCGAGTAAGGATTTCAAGTATCTGGGTGAGAAGGCTTGATTTTCGAGCAGACTTTTAGTAAACTCTTTAAGTCAACGGGTGGTTAGCTCAGCTGGTTAGAGTACTTGCTTGACATGCAAGGGGTCGTTGGTTCAAGTCCAATACTACCCACCAAGGCTGTTTCTTTGAAGCTTCTGGCTTCGGGGAAGCAGCTTTTCTATTATGGCTCTGTTTGGTTTCATCAGAATTTGCGATACAATGGTGTTGCGGTCGTTCAGGCGTGTGTATGCTGATGTGAAAGTAAACAAGTTAGGGGAGCGAGGGTCATGGACATTCCATTTGAGTTGAGAAATGCGATGGAAAAGATGCTGGAAGGGCATTCTTCGGATGAGTTGAAGAGAATCTCTAGGCAGATGACGGATCGCTACAAGAATGAGAGCGGCCGCGGACGCGTGCTGGTGTCGAGCGAATTGGAGACGCAGGTCTATGCGGCAGTTCGCATGCCGGCTACATACGGCGCCGTGTGTGATGCGCTTTCGTACACGCTGGAGTGTATGGGTGGTACGGATGAGGCGAACCGCGAACGCGTTATTCATTCAGTGATGGACGTCGGCGCGGGTTCCGGAACGGGCGCGTGGGCAGCCCATGCGATACTTCAACCTGAACATATCGATTGCTTGGAACGCGAAGTGGCCATGAGAACAACGGGTTCGCGTCTGATGGATGAAGATGAATCTTTACAAGCGAAGACGACGTGGCATGCTTTTGACTTAGAAGGCGACTCCTTCGGAACATCAGGTATTCCGCAGAAGGCGGATTGGGTGCTTGCCTCTTATGTGCTGAATGAAATGTCGGCAGAGGCGCGGGAATCGGTGGTCCGTAAGCTCTGGGCGGCAACGGGAGAAGTACTGACGATTGTAGAGCCGGGAACGAAGGAGGGCTTCGCAGTGGTGAAGCAGGTCCGGGAAATCTTGCTTTCTGAAGGCGCGCATCTACTGGCGCCGTGCCCCCACGAGTCGGCCTGCCGCTTGGATGAAGATGACTGGTGTCATTTTACGTGCCGTGTCATGAGGAGCCGACTTCATAAGTCGCTGAAGGATGCAGATGTGCCGTATGAAGATGAGAAGTATAGTTATATCTCTTTTGGCAAGAAAGCAGGAAAGTGCGCGAGTGCACGTATCCTTCGTCACCCGTATGTGACGAAAGGTGCCATCGATCTGGAACTTTGTACGGAGCAAGAGAATACGAAGATGACGATTCGGAAGAAACACCCAGTCTACAAAACTGCCCGCAAAGCAAAGATGGGCGATGCCATCGACCTGAACGCTGAAATACCTGATATGCCTGATGCGCTTGATATATAAGCGTTTTACGAAAGATTGACGATTGTAAATGTGAGATTCTGATGTAAATATCGAGAGCGGTCAATACAAGAAGGAGACGGTCACTGTGAAAGAGAGAGCATGTAAGAAAAGCGATATTCAGATGCTGACGGATCGTATCCGGTATGCGCAGAAGATGGGTAATGCCGGACCACAGTATTTGGAAGATACAGTTACCGAGATCCGATCTGCAATCGATCTGGTTTCCCAACCGGAAGGACAGCGCAAGCTTCAGTTTATCCCGATCGAAGAACTGAATGCGAGGAAAGCAGGCATCCGAATCAACGTGCTGAAGGATGCGGGATATGTAAATATGTACGATATCTGGGCGGCTTCCCCAGAGAAATTGTCGAGCGTATATGGCATTGGAGAGGTGATGGCGCAGAAAGCCAAAGAGATAGCAAATGCCGTCGCTTCAGAGGTTTGTAACAGTGTTAAACTGAAATTGAGCACGGACCACAAGACACCAGAGTACTCGAAACTGGTGACTGCTGTAGCGGAACACATTCGCGCCAAGAATTACCTTCCTTACTGTCAGCAAATTCTTGCTATGCTCCCGTCTACCATCAATGATGAGCTTACCAGTCTGAATTGTGCGAGCAATGGTGTGAAGTGGTTGTTCGCAAGTGAGAGCAAGAAGAATGCCGCGAATGGTGCGTATGCTCATCTGACAGCGGTCGCGGATGCAATCGATGCTACAAACATTCTACCAACGATTCAGGGGCCTTTGATCGGGAGTTCGGATAGTCTTAATGGGATAGGACAAGTCCAGCTAGGACTTCCGCCCATATCTGAATTCCAAGCATGGGATGATTTTGCCAAACGACCGGTGGAATACTATAACGTCCTGGAAAGTATTGAGCCGGATCGATTCGACAGTAGCGAAGATGGATATGGCTTAAGTAAGGAAATCTGTGAAGGCGTGGCGAATACGCCTGTGGACCTTACGGGACTTGCCTGCACACTTCGTGGTTATCAGATCTGGGGCGTCAAGTACATCCTTCACCAGAAGCGTGTGCTGCTCGGCGATGAGATGGGTCTTGGTAAAACAATACAGGCGCTTGCTGCCATGGTTTCTGTGCGAAACGGTTGTCCGAAAGATGAAGAGCCGGCACAAGGCGAACAGACCACACCAGCTCACGGAGTTGCACCTGAACGGGAAGTCGCACCTGCATCGGCGGCGGACGCTTCGCAGGAAACGTTGCAACCTCGAGCCAATATTACACATTTTGTGGTCGTGTGTCCGGCGAGCGTCATCGTGAACTGGTGCCGCGAAATTGAAGGGAAGAGCGACATGAAGGCCTACAATATGCACGACGCCCAAAGGGCGAGTGCTTTTGCCACTTGGAAAGAACAAGGCGGTGTCGCCGTGGTCAATTACGAGAGCCTTGAGAACCATTTCGAACTGGAAGAGGACTTCCCGCTGGATATGGTGATTGTGGACGAGGCGCATTACATCAAGAACACCTCGGCCAAACGAAGTCAGAACGTGTTGAGACTCTGCAAACATACGGATCGTATCGTGTTCATGACCGGTACACCATTGGAGAACCGCGTCGAGGAGATGGTGGGGCTTCTGGGACATTTGCAGGATGACGTGGCGAAAGAAGCGAAGGCCGTGAGTGTATCGGCATATGCAGATGAATTCAAGCGAAAGATCTCGCCGGTGTATTACCGTCGCCGCCGGAACGATGTGCTGGCGGAACTTCCTGAACTGACGGATGTCAAAGAGTGGTGTGACATGACCGAGCAGGATGCGGCGACCTACGAGAATGATGTGGTGAGTGGCACCCTGATGGATGCGAGAAGAGTATCTTGGCGCAACGAGGATTTCATGAATACTTCGTCGAAGGCGTCGCGTCTGCGCGAAATCGTGGAGGAGGCTGCGGAAGATGCGCGTAAGGTGCTCGTATTCTCGTTCTTCCTGGATACGTTGGAGAAAGTGAAGATGCTTTGTGGCGAGCGTTGTGTCGGGGTCATCAATGGTTCAGTTCCGATTGAAGAACGACAAGGGATCATCGATGCTTTCGATGCATCCCCGGCCGGAGCTGTGCTTGCAGCGCAGATTTCATCCGGTGGTACCGGCCTGAACATTCAGTCAGCCAGTGTGGTTGTACTTTGTGAACCACAGTACAAGCCATCTATAGAGAATCAGGCAATCAGTCGAGCGCATCGAATGGGGCAGACTCGAGATGTCATCGTGCATCGACTTCTTTGTCCGGATACCGTAGATGAACGTATGTTGGAATTGCTGGAAGCCAAGCAGGCAGAGTTCGATACGTTTGCAGATGAGTCCTCTGCGGCGCAGCGAGATCTGGATTTGGAAGAGAATCAGCAGGTAGATGTTACGCAGGGTGTTATTGTCGGTGAGATGGTGAAAGAAGGTATGGCGGGCGCGGAGGTTGCCGCGAAGACTGGTGCGGAGACTGGTGCGGCTTCGACGAGCGGGGAGACTTCGGCGAATTCTGTTTCGACGAACGCGGCTTCGGAGGGTGCGGATACGTCCGATTCACAGACTCAGCAGCCGGAACGTGAGATCAGCCAGGCCAGCATGAATCGAATCTTCGAAGAAGAACGAGCGAGAATTCTTGCCCAGCGCCAAGCACAAGGTGCGCAAGCGGGACAGGCTACGCAAGTTTTGCAGGAGATGCAAGAGGCACCGGCCACGCAGGTGGTGGCTCCGTCGATGCCACGCGCAAACTTCTGCCGTCACTGTGGGGCCAAGGCGGATCCTGATGCAATATTCTGTAGTCAATGTGGAGAGAGGCTTTATCCTGAAGAATTGAACAAAAATGGTTCTTCACGGAAACTTGGGGAATGAGGAATCAGAAGAATTGAAATGGGGAAATAACATACTGGTGTGAAACGCGAGATTTCCGACTGGAGAGACTAAAGTGTTCTGTAGTCGGAAGAGAAAATGAAAGATGCGAGTGACTCTTCCGACTAGAATTCAGTTTCTTTTACTGGTCGGAAGGAAAACATGCCGATGCGAGC
>JAZLMM010000007.1:0-109096 GCA_045598705.1 Oscillospiraceae bacterium | reverse complement strand
AGAAGCGTGAAAAATGCTCCTGGATGTTCCGACTACAGCGACATTTGTTCATTCCAGTCGGAAACGGTCTTGTCCGGAAGAAACAATGAACATTTCTTGCCTGACGAAGCGCTCTCCATTTCCCAAGAAAACGTGAAGATCCCTTTTTGAATGGTATTTAAGAAGACCAATTGTGTACTTCAAGTCTCTGAATGAGGTTTCTATTCCCCATCTGGAAGCATACAGTTCCTTTAATTTTTCAGGAGGATACTTATCTCCAGAAAGATTTGTAATAACTGTTTCGTAAGTGTTTGAAGATATCTTAAATCTGACTATTCTGAATTTAAGTGTGTAGAAAACAAGCGGATCAGCCTTGTGGGAATATTGCGGGAGATAGTCAAAAGGGCTGGAGTGTGAAATATATTTATAGTGATTACGGTCTTTTAGAAGATCGTTTACTTCACTTGTTTGTTTTCTTGTTAAGTTCAACCCGATGCTTACATCAAAGCAATCTTCAGCGGGAAGATTGAATCCATTCTTAATTCCAGAATTACCGTCCTTTATACGGATAAGGAAAAACCAGCCTTTCTCCTGGATGTGAGCTAAATTGTTATAAGACTCGTATCCTCTGTCAGCGATAACTAATGCCAAAGGTATATCTGAATTGTCGACTAACTGCTGAAAAGCTAAACATTCATCTCTTTGAGCACCGTTCTGGATAACCGCATCCCTGTAAAGATGCTTGTTCAGGTCGTATAACGCATTGATATGCAGGCTGTTGTAAGGAACTTGTGTTCTTGAACCCGGAAGATACGTCAGCCTGTCGTCGGGGTTGGTTGGTAGACGGACATCTGAACCATCTACTGCAAGCACCGGCATATCTTCAGCACCTTTGAACATATCGATCAGTTCGTTGGGCAGACTCTTGCATTCCATGTTGATTATTCCGGAAATAAGCTTTTGCAGAGAGATCTTCCGAGTTCTGGTAAAGTCGCAATTCGGGTTAACACAATAGTCTTCTGGTGTGCCGGCAACTTCGGCTATGGCTGACGAAAGCACCCTCTTTACGTTTTTGGATTTCTTGCAGTACCTCCTTGAAATCAGGTTTTCCTAATTCCAAGGGCCTCTTTGAATCTTTCGTATAAGGATTCAAAGAGGCCGCACACTTGGGTGCGCGTGTCAACCTCTAACTGCAAAAATCACTCAAAAAAAGACCCCCATACCTTTGAGGTATGAGGATCTTTGAAGAGACTGTCTTAACTTAATGACATTGCTCAAAGTGAAATAATCACTTTTGAGACAACCCCTTTCTTTATGTGTGATATTGTGCAACTACCGTTAAGTTACTCGGTCACGACAATGAAGTCGCGCTTAGAAGGACGGCAAGCTCGCTGTCTGGCTTTATCCTTGATAAATTCGATACAGTCATCACCGTTCATAGGTTGCGCATGATAGAAACCCTGTACATAATCCGCGCTACTTTCCACAACCATGTCTAACTGTTCACCCGTTTCCACGCCAATGACCACGGTCTGAACCTCCATCTTGCGAAGCAGATCGATGAGGTTCTCGAACAACATCTTATCCTTCGGAGATGTCTCAGCTGCTTCCAATGTGTGTCGATTGAACTTCACGATTGAAAATGGTAGCACCGTCAAGTGTCCAAGACTCGCCTGTGCAATATTCATGTTATCCACGGCAAACGTAAATCCCATCGTAGCCATCTGTTCCAAGCTGGGCAGAATAAGATTCAGTGCAGACATCATGGACGATTCTTCGATCTCAAAGGTAATCCGATCGCGAGCAACGCCATATTCGTCCAAGATTTCACACACTTTCAACGGGAACGACTGGCTGGCCATCTCCGAGACGGAGACGTTGACGTGAACCGACGCAATATGTGCACCTTGCTCATCTGACATCTTCAACCATTCACACGCACGTCTCAAGACGAACTCATCGATCTGCGCGACCAATCCACGTTTCTCCGCAATGGGGATGAATTCAGAAGGCGGTACCATTCCCCACTTCTCATGCTTGAATCGTGCCAACGCTTCTACATGTGTTGCCTCACCGGTACGGGCCACGCAGATCGGCTGATAAGCCACCTGCAGACTCGAAGTCGCAATCGCATGTTCCAGTGCACTCTCCATCTCAATCGCACGATTGAACTTCGTCAGTGCTTTCTCACTTAATGTCACCATATCTCCCTTCGGAAGGGATGGCATCATGATCTCTACGACTCGATATAGATCTTCTCCCGTGGCAAAAGAACTCGTCTCCGTCATCTCAGCAACTGTATCCATCAGTGATATTTCCAGACCTCGAATGTGCCAAGGCTCATCAAATCTTGTTTGAATCGTACGCAGGATCGACTCATGCGTGAAGATGGAAGTACTGACCACAGCAAACTGGTTACTCATCAGGCGGAAGGCCCACGCTGCAGGAAGTGTACGCTCAAGTTTCTTGGCATCCGCTGCAAAAGCATGTTTACGTGTTTCCGTGCTGCTTGGTGTCTCCTGGTGACGAAGCCGAGAACGTTCTTTCAGATCCGGGGAGAAAGTCGACAGATAATCTGCCACGCTTCGCATAGTTAAGTTACCTACCGCATAGCCAAAGATGGAGTTGATCCTTCGAATATTCTCTACCTTCACTACAATGACATAATAACGAGCCTTGCGTGCAATCAGCTCATCTGTATATGCCATCATCGCTTCTAGATTCAGAAGGCCGGTCAGATGGTCAATCATGGTTTCTGGTTTCTGAAGGAGAAGCGAAGAGATCAGCATCGCGGTGACGATGGTAAAAGAAGCGATGTACCAAGAAGGCTTCAGAATCTGCAATGCAAGCACTGCAAATGTTATCAGGCCAAAAACACCCGAGATCAATACGGATCTAGATGATTTTCTCTTCTTTCTTCGAACGAGCGTATAGACCGTGCAGAAGATAGAAAGCAACAAAGCCGTGATATGTGTAAATGAATAGATTGCTTTGACAGAATCAACAAATAGTTTGGGCAAGTGCTCTGCTTGTCGGTGGATCGTTACAGACACCACACACAGCACGGCATCCACACATGCAAGCAATATCGATGCGGTGAAGATCCGATTGCGGATCAATGGAAGTTGCCGCTTACTGAAGAAATGAATCATCAGAATTGACAGCAGAATCCATGCACAAATCGGAAACTCATATGAATTATTCATCCCCCAAGGCATGTCGGGTTCCTCCCTAATTAAGTTTATCTTCCTCTGTTCCTCGCGCATGGCATCCCAACTCCACACGCTCATTTATATTTTACTTCCGTTCTTGTGAATAAACTATGAAAGTTTCGTTAGAATTTATCATCATCATGCTGAGCTTGCATTGTGTTAGAATGAAGATGTTTGTAATCAAGTATAGATGGAAGGAAGGTGTCTTGTCGTGATATCCATTCTTGAATATGCGCAGAATGAACAGCGCACATTCGACGAATTTCCCTTTAATGCCATTGATGCGCTGATCTTCGCGGAAGCTGCCTACTTCCAATGGGAATACCTGCTCCCGAATATATGGACACCCGAGTGGCCGTACCGACTTTCGGATTCCATGTTTCTCCACGAGATGCCTTCTGCTTCTGACATGCCTCTGTTCGGCCAATATGCTGCTGACACCCCGAAGAACATCAAGCTCATCGATCTTCTTCGCACGAGTCATCGTTTCCGCAATGTGTCCGTCTCTCACCTTTGTGCACACACTAAGGCTTCTGAAGAGATCCAGTTTGCCGCCTTGTGTTTCCACATGCCAGATGATCTCTGTTATATCGCATTTCGAGGCACAGACGGGACACTCATCGGCTGGAAAGAAGACTTCCAGCTTTCCTACAAATATCCTATTCCTTCTCAAGAGCAAGCTTCGCGGTATGTGAACTATATCGCACAGGAGATGGCACCCGAGACCCGTTTCTGTATCGGTGGACATTCCAAAGGCGGGAATATGGCTGTTTTTGCCGCTACAGAATGTCGAGATTCAATCAAAGATCGAATTACCGACATCTACTCTTTCGATGGGCCTGGCTTCAGTTTCAAGCTCTTCGAGACGGAAGCCTATAAGCGAATCGCTGACCGGGTTCACCACATTGTCCCATCTGCTTCTTTCGTGGGTATGTTATTAGAGAATGCACCTGGCACACGTTTCATACAAAACCGTTCTCTTTGGTTGTTACAACACAGTCCTTTTACCTGGTCCGTCGGCATCGATGATTTCGAATATGTTCCGCAATGGAATCATTCTGCTAAGAAACGCATCGACGCTGTGAATCAATGGCTGGATGAAAAGGATTTCAAAGAACGTGAAGAGTTTACTGAGATGCTCTACCGCATTGCAACTTCTTCTGGCGCCGGCAATCTTTTCCATCCAGATGATTCATGGGTTACCCGTGCGGGATACATATTCGAGGCCACTCGCTCGATTGATGCACAGTCACGCGCACGAATCAACGAAACTATCAAACTTCTGGTGCTTTTCACATTGAGACAACATCATTAGATTAAAGTATGCTTTTCCCATAGTCAAAAAGCAGCCGTCTCGTTATCACGAAACGGCTGCCCTTGTATTTGAGTCTATTCAAATATCAGAGTTTGTCATTACCATTTTTCAATGTTACTTCCATTTACATAGGTAACACTAGCCTCCTCTGTATTTGGTGTCTGCGCTTGCGGAACTACGCGTTCAACAACTTCTTCGACCTGTTCCGGTTCCGCTGTCACCGTTTACTCAGTTGCATCGTCGTCGCAAGCACTTTCAATGGCAACGTTGCTTGTTTCTGAGCCTTCCATCTTCTTACCAAGGTAATCAGGCAACTGCATACCAGCCATCTCGAAAATTTCGTTCATCGGCGGAACGCTCTTCATCAGACCAGAGATGAAGTTTGCGGTCGAGCTTTTTCCGTCTCCACCAGTGCTTGCGCCGCTGTCCCAAACAGTTACCTTGTCGATCTTCAGGTCGCGGATTGCTTCTACCTGGATCTTCATGAGCTGTTCCATCTTGTCTGCCAACATGAGCATCATTGCATCTTTAGCATTACCACCAGCCGCACGAACGATCTTCTCGAAACCTGCAGCCTGCTTGGTGAGGACTTCCTGCATACCACGAGCCTCAGCTTCCATCTTCGCATAGATAGCATCCGCTTCACCGGCAGCTCTTCTTCTAATCTTCTCTGCTTCTGCCTCAGCAGCAAGTTCGATTTCTCTCTTGCTAATCTCAGCCTTAACGATAACGTCGGCCTCGAGGGTTGCCTTCTCACGAGCGGAACGGGAAAGCTCAGCTTCCTTCTCTGCTGCGTATGCTTCTTCGAGTGCTTTTGCCGCCTGAACTTTCTCAGCTGCGGTAGCAAGTCTCATTGCCTCAGCGGCTTTCTCACGACGAACCGCCTCAGAATTAGCCACTTCAATCTTCGCCTGGTTCTCACCCTGAATAGCCATTGAGTTTGCGGAAGCAACCTCAATACGTTGATCTTTCTGAGCCAAAGCCTCACCGATGGAACCGTCTCTTTCTTTCTCCGCAACGTTCTTCTTTGCGTCGTTGATAGCCTTTGCAGCAGCTTCCTTACCGAGTGCACTGATGTATCCGGACTCATCGCTGATATCTGTAACGTTTACGTTGATCAGACGAAGACCAATCTTCTTCAACTCTGTCTCCACGTTTCTGGAGACAGCCTCGAGGAACTTATCACGGTCGGTGTTGATCTCCTCAATGTCCATTGTTGCGATAACCAGACGGAGCTGACCGAAGATGATATCCTTCGCAAGTTCCTGGATCTCAGAAAGCTTGAGACCAAGGAGACGTTCCGCTGCATTCTGCATGACACCGGGTTCCGTGGAAATACCTACTGTAAAGATAGACGGTACGTCGATACGGATGTTCTGACGGGAAAGTGCAGAACGAAGGTCAACTGCGATGGAGATCGGGGTCAAGTCCAAATACTGGTAGGACTGAATGACCGGCCATACGAACGCAGCACCACCATGAATACACTTGGATGAGCGTGCGGTTCCGTCGGCGTTCTTACCAACTTTACCGTAGATGACCATGATACGGTCAGACGGACATTTTCTGTACCTAGACAAGAAAATCAGAAACAATGTAAATACCAGCACTGCAATTACAACAATTAAGCAAATTACTTCAAATGGCATTTTCTACTTCCTCCTATAATTAACTATGTTTGGTCACAATCAGTGTTGTACCCTTTGTTATACCGATCACCGTCACCTGTGTACCGGTGGGGATCTTCTCATCCTCGTCCGTGACCGCCTCAAATTCCATCAGCTGGTCCTGGACCTCTACCATCACTTTGCCGGGCTCTTTACGCTGTCCCGGAATCGGAATGTACACTTCCCCGGAACGGCCCAGCGCGTATTTCACATTCAATGTTCCATCTGCTTGGATCTTCTGCATGCCCCAAAGCGCCAGGCCCATCAGGAACAGCGCGACAAAGCCGCAGACGAATGCAAGAAGACTTGCGCCCCAGACGGGTAATCCGCCCTTCAGGAACAGGAGTCCCGACCAACCGAAGATGCAGAAGAATGCAATGATTCCTTGCATCGTAAAGAGTCTGAATCCCGAACCATGTACGTGGTCTGCTCTGTCCACATATGTTCTTCCATCCGGAAGATCCTGATCCGGAATACCTACGTCCGGTCCGTTAGCCATTGCTACATGGGGAATCGCATCCGCTAGGTAGATATCACCACTATGAACATCCACCACGATGCCATCTTGCAATTCAGCGAACTCGTGTGCCACATGACCAATGTGATCATGCCCAGCATCCAAATCATGATTGTAGTCATAGGAGCCATCATGTGTCAATATTTCTTGATGAACATCGTGGCCCATGTCATGACCTACATCGTGGCCCACTTCGTGACCGAAGTCACCATGTGGATGACCGAAGTCGCCATGTCCGATGCTGTGGCCCATATCATGACCGACATCATGGCCGAAGTCATGACCGACATCGTGACCAATATCATGGCCTACATCGTGTCCGACATCATGCCCTACGTCGTGGCCGTGACCGAAATCGTGACCATCGCCGCCACCCATATCGTGGCCATCCATATCGCCTGCGTGAGACGCAGCGCCAATCAGAAGTAGCACGAACTGCAAAACCAGAAGAACGCTGAACGCAACTGCGATACAGGCAAAAATCTGTTCCGGCAGATTCAAAGCTTCAAACCAATTCATTAAGAATTTCATAATGTCCCTCTTTTCAAATCTCTTTCAAGAGCCGCTCGGCTTCCTTCTTCATTACGATTGATAAGTGTGCGGTATAAAGGATGGTCATCATCTTCGCGACCTGTTGCTTCGATGTCTGCTGGTAATTGAAATCACCATTTTCCACCGCCCGATCGATGATGTCATTCAGTTTCGTCTCCGCTCGGATCGGGTCTACCGGAGCAAGTGCCATCAACGCACAGAACGCTTTGTACACTTCATTGTCCTGGCTCCCCGCCATACTCAATATCTCAAGAATGCCTTCCAGTGAGAAAACATCTTTCAAGTAATTCAGCAACGCCAGCCTGATAAACCTATCCCGATCGTACAGCTTGCGAATCGGCGATTCCACGAATCCACGCTTCACCCAATTCTGTACCGTGTGTGCTTCTACACCCAGCAACTGTGTGATCTGCCGAAGCTGCATCCCTTCTAGAAGAAACATCGGCGAAAGAATCTCATCCACGTTCTTCAATTTCTCCGATGAAACTTCAATCAATGTTCCGGGAAGCAACACACTCATGATCCATCCTCCTTTCAATCGTAATCTTGGGATAATGCTATCACACGGTCACATGACCGTCAAGGATGTTCTGCCGACTGTTTTGCAGAAATAGCGCGTGTTATTTTCTCATATCGTTGGTAAAAGCACTTGTTTTCGAGCATATGCCAGCGGATATCGAGTGAATGATTCCTTGGAAATATATAGAGGATACTGCTTATAAAGGGTATAATGTAAACAACATCAGTCTGTGCAAGTGCACCGACTACCGAACAAGAAAGAGGACTTATCCATGACCATGCAGAAGAGTACTTTTACCAGTAGTAATGGATCAACCGAAATCACATATTTTACTTGGGCACCCTCTGTCCCGGCGCGAGGCGTCGTGCAGATTGTTCACGGCATGTGCGAGTACATGGGACGTTATGAGGCGCTGGCTGAGTATCTCGCTGACAAGGGCTTCGTGGTTTGCGGTGAGGACCACCTCGGACATGGGCAAAGCGTTAGTGAGCACGATACGTTCGGCTACTTCGGCAAGACCTCCGGTGACAGATATCTCGTCGAAGATGTGGAGAAACTTCACCGTATCATGATGAGTCTCTATCCCGGGAAGCCATACGTCGTTCTGGGCCACTCGATGGGTTCTTTTATCGCACGAAACTGGTTCGCTCAGTACGGCGATGACTGTGACGGGCTGATTCTCTCGGGTACTGCGCGCAACAATTCTCTGGTCGGGCTACTGATCGGGCTTGCTAAGTTTCAGCGTTTCTTCGTACGGGAGAAGAAGCCCGCGAAGCTGATTGCCAAAACGATCAACAAGCAGTATATGAAGCGAATCACTGAGCCACTTTCTGCCTCGGACTGGCTCTCTTATGACAAAGAAATTGTCAAGAAGTACTCCGGTGATCCGTTCTGCACATTTACATTCACACACTCCGCTTACATCGATCTGTTCCACATGCTCCGCGCATGCAACAGTGATGAATGGTATGCCTCGATTCCGAAGAACAAGTCCATCCTGCTGATTTCCGGTGATGAGGATCCAGTCGGCGATTATGGTGAGGGGCCACAGGAAATTTCCGACAAACTTCAGGCCGCAGGTCAAGATAAGGTTACTCTCGATATCCGCCACGGCATGCGTCACGAACCGCATAACGAGATTGGTCGTGAAGCAGTCTATGAGCGTCTGGCCGCCTACCTCATCGACAACTTCGCCCGCAAGGTCTGATGAACTTCTCATGGCACAACAAGAAGCCAAATAGCATAACGCGAAGGAAAAGAGAAGGAGCCACCTTAGCAGGTAGCTCCTTCTCTTTCTTATTATGTTCGCGAATTCCTTACACGCGGTTGTAGTTGATGAGGCAACCCTTGAGGATGATCTGGCGCTCTTCATCGGTCAGTTCACCCAGTGTCAGCTCGAATTCCTTCAGTCCTTCTGCACCGACCGCATAAGCCTTGATGATTTCCGTCTTGTTCTCTACGGCTTCACGGATACCTGGGATGAAGATGTAATCGAGTTTCTTGAACGGGAGTTCGCCCTCCTCGATGAGGAATGGCAACATACCCCAGTTGATCAGGTTACTTCTGTAACGCTTGGTCGCATACTCGTTTGCAATGTTGGCCCAACCGCCCAATACCTTCTGGCAGGAAGCAGCCTGCTCACGGGCGGAACCGTCACCTGGCTTCACAGCGAAGATGGTAGAACCGATACCGGTGTTCTTGCCACAAACATCTGGGAAATCCTTCTTGATCGTTGCCATCACTTCATGGAACTCAGGATAGAGTTCGCAGAGCTTCGCACCTTCTTCACGGCTCTTCTCAATCTTCTGGATCTCCTTCGCACGACCAACATACTCCGGATCCTTACGGCTCAGTGTGAACTCTGCAAGTCCCAGCGGGTTGGAACGGAAGGAAGAAGTCTCACCGGACGGGATCAACTCATCGGTCGTGGTAACCGGATCGTGGATCTCAGAGACACAACGCAGAACCAGGTTATCGGTCAGGGCAACCATAGCCGGCCAGTCCTTGATGTTCGGACCGAAGTGGATCTCGTGGTCAGAATCTGCGACGCCCTTGGAATCGAATACGCGGTTCTCATAGATCTTCGAATCGAAGAAGTACTTGTACTTGCCGAACTCACCGTCGAATTCGGTTGCTGCGGTCAACTCGCCCTGGTTCGCTGCCGTTGCGGCGATCGAACGTGCATCCATAAGTGCAACAGAAGAGATCTGACCATTCTGGAGCTTGGAACCTTCACGGTTCGGGAAGTTTCTCGTAGAGTGACGGATACTGAAGGCGTTGTTGGCCGGTGTATCACCTGCGCCGAAGCATGGCCCACAGAATGCTGTCTTAATGATGGCACCTGTCTCCATGATGGTTGCTGCACAACCGTTGCGAACCAGTTCCATATATACAGGCATGGAAGCCGGATAAACATTCAAGGTGAACTCATTGTTACCGATGTACTTGCCCTTGAGGATATCTGCAGCTGCGCAGATGTTCTCGAATCCACCACCGGCACATCCTGCGATTACGCCCTGATCGACCATCAGCTTACCATTTCTCACCTTGCTTCTCAGAGAGAAATCCACAGCGTCACCAAGTGAAACTTTCGCACGCTTCTCTACATCGTTCAGGATGTCGTCGAGGTTCGCCTTCAGGTCTTCGATCGTATAGGTATTGCTCGGGTGGAACGGCATAGCGATCATTGGCTTGATCGTGGACAGGTCAATCTCTACGACGCCATCGTAGTAAGCCACTTCGCCCGGATTGAGTTCTTTGTACTCATCGACACGTCCGTGTGTCTCGTAGAAGCCCTTCACCTCGTCATCGGTCTGCCAGATGGAAGACAGGCAGGTGGTCTCTGTGGTCATAACATCCACACCGATACGGAAGTCAGTACTTAGGGATGCTACACCAGGACCTACAAACTCCATGACCTTATTCTTTACATATCCGTTGGCAAAAACAGCGCCAATGATTGCGAGGGCTACGTCCTGTGGACCGACACCCTTCATTGGTGCGCCCTTGAGGTAGATGGCGACTACGCCTGGCATATTGATGTCATATGTCTGACAGAGAAGTTGTTTGACCAATTCTGGGCCGCCTTCACCCATCGCCATGGTACCCAGTGCACCATAACGAGTGTGGGAGTCTGAACCGAGGATCATCTTGCCACCGCCGGCCAGCATCTCACGTGCAAACTGGTGGATAACAGCCTGATGCGGTGGTACATATACGCCACCATACTTCTTTGCGCAGGAAAGACCAAACATGTGGTCATCTTCGTTGATGGTACCACCGACTGCACAAAGAGAGTTGTGGCAGTTGGTCAGCACGTACGGAACCGGGAACTTCGTCAGTCCGGAAGCACGAGCAGTCTGGATAATACCAACGAAAGTAATATCGTGGGAGGTCAGCTTATCGAACTTGATCTTGAGCTTGTCCATGTTGCCGGAAGTATTGTGGCTCTGCAAAATACTATAAGCAATGGTCTCTTTCTTTGCTTCTTCTTTGGTGATCGACTTACCGGTCTTGGCAGCAATCGCAGCAGCCGCTTCGTGATTGTCCGGAATGATCTCTGTACCGTGCAGCAAGTATGCGCCGGAATCAAGTAATGAAATCATAATGTTCCTCCTGAAGTATATTTCACATTGTGAAATGGAAATAGATGTATCTAATCTTTCGACACATCTATTATATGGAAATCAGGCAAAGTTTCAAGTTTTCTACTTGGATTTCTCCTTGTGGTTCAAGATTTCAGAAGCAGACGAATTATCCTCTGTTATTGCCTGTCTTCTCTGCACAATCCGCGGGATATTTCTATTAGAAGACACGTGAATACGACTTGCAGTACTGTATAATAGAATCATTCGATTGGAATTCATTCCTAAAGAAGCAATCTGACTAAAAAGAACAGTCACTGTGTTCCCACTCAGGAGGATAAGAAAGTGATTCGAAATTGCAAAAATTGCGCCGGTCGGCTCATCTATGATGTCCAGAAGAAAGGTCTGTCTTGCGGAAGCTGCGGCACAGTCTTTCCAATCAGCGCCTATGAGAACTTGTCTTCTTCATCCGCGACTAATCCGTCCAGAAGCCTGGAAGATGAGATGCTGGATGTAAACATCTTCGCTTGTAGTTCATGTGGCGCTGAGATTTCCGTTACCGATACCGAAGCTTCAACATTCTGCATCTACTGTGGTAATCCGAATGTGATCTTGTCCCGCGTAGGAAAGATGAAGAAGCCGGATGCCATCCTACCTTTTACCATTTCCAAAGAAGACGCGCTTCGTTCCGTACGCGAACATCTGAACAAAGGATTCTTCGTGCCTAGGGCCATCAAGAACTTCGAGCCCGAGTTGATGCGCGGAATCTATATTCCATACTATGTGACGAAGGTCGAGACGGACTCAAGAGCAATCGTCGCTGTCGTAACTTCGAGCGGAAAACATACCAGAACAAATTATCACATGCGTGCCGGATACGCATCGATGCCCTACGTGTCTACGGATGCCTCCACCATGCTCGCTGATAGTCTTTCACAAAGAGTAGAGCCTTATCGTCTCAAAGAGCTTGAAGAATTCAACGAGAACTATCTGCTTGGCTTCTATTCTGACCAAGCAGATGTGAATCACCTCGAAGCCAAGCAGATGGCTAAGCAACGTGCGCACGAAGCGGCGGATGAGAAAGTTCTCTCGGAATTTGGCTCGAATGCCCATATCTACCGTAATGTATTTGCAGGCGAGATCTACGAGGAACCGAAGCTGGTCATGCTCCCGGCATGGTTCTTGACACTCCGGTACAAAGATAAGCCATACACCATCGTCGTAAATGGTCAGACCGGCAAAACCGTCGGCGGCATGCCATGGAACAAAGCAATTTTTGTCGCCTTGGTCGTGTTACTCTCCATCGTATTTGCCGTAGCAGCCACGTTCATCTTCTATGGATTATTCAGTGTAATTCTCCATGCCAAGCACACGCGGAACTCCAGCAAACCAAAAGGCAAACTCATCGGCCTGATCGTAGCCGCCATTGTGGCTGCATTCTCTGCTGGTATCAGTAAGATCCGCAAAGTCTTGGCTTCTATTTCACGTGCCACAGAGAATTCTCTTATCTCTTTCGTCAGCAAGAGACAGAAAGGAGACTAACATGAGTGTAGAAATGGTACTCGCTTTACTTTTTGCTATCCCCTGCGGCGTAGGTATTGCACTTTTCATCGTGGCCACCTTACTCGAACGTTCCAATAATTATGGTGACTCAAGAGCGGGATTGGCTGATTTCTCGAATCAAGGTCGTTTTCAGGGGCGGAAATGCTGGAACAACATCAATCCAGAAACGACACCGCTTCCCCCTACTTCGAACCCGGTCATTCTCGCACATCGGGAGGAAATAGCGGCCAAGAAGCAAAGTGAACAAGCTCTCCAATCATCAGAGAGCCATGAAGCACGTCATCGGAGAAGATGGGAATGAATAAATCATGTAAAAATTGTGCAGGAAGACTTATCTACGATATTCAGAAGAATGGGCTGTTATGCGAAACATGCGGAACATTGTTCTCTGTAAATGACTATGAGAATCTTTCTAAAGGTAGCGAAAGTGAAGTGGTTTTCAACAAGGATGACGAGTTTCTAGATGTAAACATCTATGCTTGCAGTGCCTGTGGCGCCGAGATTTCTGTTACAGATACCGAAGTTTCCACGTTCTGCATATACTGTGGAAACCCTACCCTTCTGTTCTCTCGTATTGGCAAAATGAGACGGCCGGATTCTATCCTTCCTTTTACCGTGACAAAGGAAAAAGCACTGAAACTTGTCACGGAGCGACTCCACCAAGGATGCTTCATTCCGAAAGAGATCAAGAATATCCAGTCGGAACAGTTGCGGAGTATCTACATCCCCTACTATGTGTCACATGTGGAATACGATTCTTCCATACTCTTCTGCGCTTCACAGAAAGACAATCCTTATCGCTTACGTTCCGCATACGCATCCATGCCGAATGTGACAACGGATGCTTCGAAGGTCATAGATAATGAGCTGTCCCAGCGCATTGAGCCTTACCCTCTCGAGAAACTGGAGGATTTTAATGAGAACTATCTCGTCGGGCACTATGCGGATATGCCCGACATGCAGATCGAAGATGCGAAGGAAATTGCAAAATCCCAAGCACGAGATGCCTATAACAGATCGATTGCAGAAAGCATCGAAGGAGCTCTGAAACCAGTTATCGTCGCCGAACGCTACCGTGCGGAAATATATGATCCACTCAAGATTGTCTTGCTTCCAGCATGGTTTCTAACGATTCGATATCAGGATCAGCCGTATACGCTCATCGTAAATGGCCAAACCGGCAAAGTAGTTGCCGGCTTACCATGGGACAAGAAGCGTTTCTGGCTACTTATGGTCGCGCTGACGCTCTGCTTCTCAATCATTTGCTTCTTTATTTCTTGGGGTGTTCTCTCCATTCAAAAGCGAGATCTACTTGGCGCGTTTAGTGGATATATTACAGCATTTTTTCTGGTCGCGATTGGGTACATCTTACTCAGCGCAAGGAAGATTCGAAGAATCATCGCGTCCATCCGCCGCACTTGCGCGAACCCTCTACATGAGTATGTCAACAATCGTCAGGAAGGAGAAGCGTAAGTATGTCTTGGAAGATTGCTATATCTATACTATTCGGACTTGTAATGGGTGTCAGTATTGCGCTCACGATTTTGGCTTACTTACTCCACAAATCGAACAACCTAGGGGATAGCAAAGCGACGCTCCATCATTTCGGTTTAGGGAAGACCCACTTCACGCACTACATCGATGATGCCAAACGCGACACCCCACTTACTGACCTTGAAAATCCGGTTATTCTGGCGCATGATCATTCATCCGAAGAAGCGTAATTCTTCTTTGGTCCGCCTTGCAAATGGCATAAAAATTCCCTCGCAGCATGATGACACGAGGGAATGCATAGATAGTTATTTCAGTCGTTTCTCCAGCTCATCGACGATGATTTGAAGCGCCTTGATTCGTGCGTATTTCTTATCGACGGATTCGAGGATGTGCCACGGTGCGAATTTCGTACTGGTCTTTCTGATCATCTCATTGATGGCAGTTTCATAGACGTCCCATTTCTCGCGGTTTCGCCAGTCTTCGTCTGTGATCTTCCACTGCTTCTCCGGCGTATTCTGTCGCTCGGTAAAACGTTGGAGCTGAGTGTCCTTATCGATCTGAACCCAGAACTTGATGATGACCGCGCCCCAGTCTGTGAGTTCTTTCTCGAACTCGTTGATCTCGTTATAGGCACGTTTCCAATCATTCTCGGAACAGAAACCTTCGATTCGTTCGACCATGACACGACCATACCAAGTGCGGTCAAAGATGGCAACATGCCCATCCTTCGGGAGGCGTGTCCAGAAACGCCACAGATAGTGACGGGCTTTCTCGTGCGGTTCTGGGCTGGCAATCGGGTGAACTTCGTAACCACGCGGGTCGAGCGCCTCTGTGATACGCTTGATATTTCCACCTTTTCCTGCTGCATCCCAACCTTCGTAGGCAATAATCAACGGTACCTTCTTGCGGTAGAGACGGTTGTGAAGTTTCGCAAGTTTCTCCTGGAGCTCATCAAGTTTCGCTTTGTATTCTTCGTCGGACATTTCGACGCCCTCCAGTGAAACATCCTTCAACTTCGGCATCTTCACCAGTGGGAATGTATTCTGAAGAAGTGGGACAGCCTGTGACTGATTCTGCAAAGCAATCTCGATGCCTTCATTTAAGCGATCCAGTACCTGAAGTTCCGTCCATTTCTCCGACTTCGCATCCACGATATACCAAGGTGATGTTGATGCATTCGTATCTTCAAGATACTTCTCGATGATCTTCGCACATTCATCGTAGTGGTCATTCTGCCACAGATCGCTCTTGCTCACACGCCACTTCGTGTCCTTCGTGGACTGAAGTTCTTTGATGCGCTTCTTCTGTTCACCTTTCGAAATGTGCATGAAGAACTTCAATACAAGATATCCGTTATCGGTGAGCTGTCGCTCGAAGCGACGAATACTGTCGATGCGCTGTTCGTACTCTGAGTCGCTCAGATCACCTTTGAGGCGATTGATTACTACTTCGTTCATCCAACTGGTGTTATAGAAGCGGAACTTGCCCGCCTCCGGCAACGCTTCGAAGTAACGGCACAGGAATGGTTTCCTCTTCTCGAGATCCGTCGGCATATCGAAAGTTGCCACGTTGTAGAAGCGCGGGTCGATGTTGTTGATGACGTTTCCGATCAGCGTACCCTTGCCGGCCGTTCCCCATCCTTCTACGACTACAACAACTGGAATCTTCTTCTCTTTGAGTTTCTGCAAACTATAGTACAGCACATCCTCCTGCTCTTTCAGGCGGGCTTTCAATATTTCTTTCTCCGGTTTCTCATTTAAATAAGCATTCTCTAGCATATTCTCTCTCCCTGGTTCATGAACTATATATGTCAGGTCATTGTTTCTATCGAAAAATATACGAAATTTATTCCGACATATTTATTCTATCACGTCAGAAAAAGAGTGAAACCAAGCTTCCCACTTGTTTACAAAAAAGACGAAAATTCAAAATTCTTGTTTACAGAATCGGTGAGATCAATCGTAGGATCAATCGGAACAAACTCCAGATACGGTGATAGTTCAGTTCGGCCGGCAGAATCTCGTTCGACTCTTCGAAAGACTTCACCAGATCTTTGTAGATATCATGTACCGCATCGTTGTTACACATCCAAGTCGCGCACTCAAAATGTAAGTAGAGGCTTCTATAGTCCCAGTTGACGGAACCTACGATTGCTTCTTTATCGTCCACAACCACTGTCTTCGAATGCATAAATCCCGGAGTGTATTCAAAGATTCGTACACCTGCACGTACCAATTCACGATAGTAAGACCTTGTCGCCTGATGGATCATCCACTTGTCGTACTTACTCGGTGTCACGATACGGACATCGATTCCGCTCTTGGCTGCAAGACACAGGGCTTCGATCATATCCGTATCGAGGATCAGGTACGGGGTACTGATATAGATCGACTTCTCCGCTGAAGTGATCATGTTCATGTAGACACTCTCACCTACATGTTCGTTATCGATCGGAATATCGTTATATGGCTGTACGAAGCCATCACATTGGATCTTACATGGTTCTTCTTTCCAAGGATAATACTTGTCGAAAGACTCGACCTGTTCGGAGATCCCGCTCCACATCTGCAAGAAGAAGCCGGTCAGACTCCAGGCTGCTTCACCTTCTAGCATGACGGCCGAGTCCTTCCAGTAGCCGAAGCGTTCTTTCTCATTTACGTACTCATCCGCCAGATTCAGGCCACCACAGAACGCAATCTTACCATCGATGGAGGTGATTTTCCGGTGGTCACGGTTATTCTGAATCGTCGTAAAGAAAGGGCGGAAAGAATTGAACACCTTGCACTCGATTCCCAGCGACCTCAGGTATTTCGGATAGTCAGACGGGATACTTAGGAAACAGCCCATGTCATCGTACATGATGCAGACCCGCACGCCCTGCTGGACCTTCTCTTTCAGAATGTCCAGCACCGAATTCCAGAACTTGCCTTCACCGATCGTGAAATATTCCAGAAAGATATACTTCTCCGCTGTCTGGAGCTTCTCGAGGAAGACCGGCCAGAACTTCTCGCCCGGCGAGAGATAGGTCACTTCTGTATTTTGATATATTGGGAAATTCATCCGTTCCAGATAGGATACGTTCTTCAAATAGTTGGGGTAAGTCGTAGCCAGTGCTTCTCGAACAGACGGCTTCCCTGGGAATTCGTGGGCGGTATTCTGGAGAATATCGCCAAGGTTCTTCGCGTAATAGTTGGTGCTCATCTGAGAGTTAATAAATACGTAGAGCACGCCGCCAAAAGTTGGGAACATCAGGATTAGGAATACCCATATCAGACGGTAACCGCCCTTATCGTTCTTGCTAACTACATAAAGTGCAACAACAATAGAGATAATGCGGAATAGAATGGCGGCCACATCGGAATAAATCGTACCGGCCTCGCAAAGGAAAATGAACGACGCAATTTCAACAAGCAGGATCAGTATAATCACTGCTCGTCGCATCAATAATGACTGGAACCACTGCTTATGCATCCTTCATCCCCCTTTCAATCAATACATACAATTATCGATATATTATAAATAAAGTCAAATCAACGTCAGAAAGAGCAAACATCGGTGTTATAATAATGTTGATAAAAGTTTTTTGGAGATTTGACCATGAGTATCGATCGAACATTTCATAGATCTTCTTTCCTCTATGTTTTCGTTCCCCTAAACTATATTCTTGCGGCGGCAGTTGCACATCTGGTCTGCGCAACAGGCGGCGGACCCAGTGTATATGCTAATATTATCATGGTTCCGGTCATGTTGACCGCCCTCTTCACTCCACTGATACATAGTGTCTTCTTTGCAACGCTTTGTGGACTTCTTGTAGGTCCGGTTATAGATTATGCAGTTTCTGGCGAGATCTCAGGCTTCTCTTGGATTGTACGAATCTGTGTCTACATTATTCTTGCAAGCGTCGTGTCTTGGATTTCCTCGAAGACTAGAAAAAGTCAGAAGCATTTCGAGTATATGGCTACCCACGATCCACTTACTAAATTGATGAATTTCAGTTGTATTCCCGATTCTGAAATTCCTTCGAATGGAGCCTTATCGATTATGATGCTCACATTCAATGAAGATGGGGACATTCGAGGACTATTCGGCGGCGATTTCTATCAGAATACCGTCAAGCGAATTGCCGAAGAACTGAACGAATTGCTCAAGCCCTATCCGAATGCTATGCTTTTCAAGGGGGCGGATCTGAATTTCGCCATTACGGTGAAGCACTTCTCCAGCGAGGAAAGCCTAGAGAATATCCTGGCCGCATTAGAGAATATTAATGGCGTTCTGCTGACCGTAGATAAGATCACGATTTATATCTCTTTCCGCATTGGTTTTACCGTAGTTCGGCCAAAGGACAACATCTCCGAAGGGATACGTCACGCCACCATTGCGCTTCGATATTCCTACCTGAAAGACCAGGATATCAGTCGATACAACGATGCTATGCTTGAATATTATCGTGGCACAGTCAGTATCGCAAGCGAATTCTCCAGTGCAATTGAGAAGGGGCTGGTTCAGGCATCTTACCAGACGATTCACGATGCCAAGTCACGCGAGCCGGTAGGCGTGGAAATTTTCGCCAAGTGGATCCGTGATGACGGTACCAGAATGACGGCCGAAGAGTTCGTACCGATTCTGGATAAGACATCTTGCCTCCACCGCTTAACGATGTTCATGACAGAAGAAGCGCTTCGATACGCAGCGCTTCCTGCGAATGCTTCCAATCGTTTCAGCGTGAATTATTCCGCTTCGAATCTTTCTGAGAAAAGCGTGATGGAATTTGTCCGCACGGTTGAACTATCCAGTATCAATCCTAATCGAATTATTATTGAAATTACTGGAAACTGTACGGAGGATATAGCGCTGGTTCGTGAGAATCTGAAGTTCATCCACAAGCACAAGATTCACATTGCCATCGACTATCTGAGTCCACTCTTTTCCACCATAGCCATTCAAGGAGACATTCCTATTGATGTCATCAAAATAGGTCGCAAGATCACCACACACGTCAACCAAGAACGAGGTCTTGCAATGGTTCGTAGCATTGCCTCATTTGCACAAGCAAACAACATCTTGACGGTTGCAGAAGGCATTGAGAATGCAATGGAGGCAAGACTTTGTACTGAAGCCGGCGTAGACTATCTACAGGGATATTACTTCAGTGTTCCAACCTTGATGAAAGACGCGAAAGCCCCGTCACAGAAATCAAATGAAGATTCCATCGGGCAAACAAAATCAGATGTTTCCACTCGTCCGATTATTCACGAGGTGACCCCTTCTTCCCGAGACGAATAAGATGAGCATACCGGTAGGCGGCTTTGTATGCTTTTTGTGCATTACTTACCACTACATTCTTAACACTGTTAAGGGTACCATGCTTGTCTTCTGATTCTTCCTTAAGGAAACGTTTATCGCTCTCTGGTGGACGAAGTTTCGTATTCTTATACTTCTTCGAGAAATGCAGTTTGCCGATTTGCGAACGGCGAATCGCCTTCTGCCTCACATATCGTGCAATGGCATTCTGATATGCTTCTTCTACTCGATCTGCAAACGTCTCCGCAGAATATGAGGAGACCGTATTCTCCGCATTACAAGAATATCGTGCCGAAACTTGTGGGTCAGAAAGAATCTCTGAAACGATATTGGGAAGTTCACTCTCATCTGGGAAAAGCCTCGCGTTCACGCCATCTTCAAACAGTGCGCTGACCGCATCGTCTTTGCGGGCAATTACCGGAAGTCCGGCCGCCATGGCTTCATAGTATGTCAAGCCCTGCGTCTCAGATGTGGAACAGGAAATAAAAACATCACCCAACTGATAATACTTTCCGATTTCGGCATAAGGTGCCGCACCGGCAAAGATGACCTTGTCCGAGACTTTGTATCGTTCCGCAAGTTCACGAAGTTCCGGCAATGCAGGCCCATCGCCTACTATCAGCAGGCGAGCTTCCGGTAATTTGCTTGTAATCAAGGGCATCTGCTCGATAATCTTGTCGATGCTCTTCTCTCTGGCCACTCGGCCTAAGCTAAGAAGGACCTTCTCACCTGGTTGAATGCCAATTCTCTCACGCATTGCCGCGATTTCTTCCGGGTCAAAATTCGACTTGCGGAATGGTTCGAGATTAACACCTGTCGGAATGACGTAGATGGGCTTCTTTACGCCATATTCGCGAAGGCTGTTCTTCACTTTCTCAGTCGGTACGATGAGTCCGGTCGGTTTATTACAGAACACTTTACTAAATTTCTGTGCAAGTTCTGGTGTAATAATGCCGGTTACCTTACCGTTTAGAATGTAATGTGTATAATCCTCCAACATTGTATGGTAAGTATGTACAACCGGAAGATGACAGGCCACACCTGCCGACAGACCAACAAAGCCCATGGAAAATTCTGTCTGGGTATGAATAATGTCGATCTTTAATCTTTTGAGAATACGAGCAGTTCGGAAAGATACCGGCATTGTGGTACGATATGGGCGAACCAGCAGCATCGGGATACTAGGGATACGAAATACCGGCGGATGTTTACTGACGCGTCGAATCACTGGCGAATTATTCTCAGAAGCAGCAAACACATATACGCGGTGACCCTTCTTACGTAGTGCAATGGCAAGCGTATATATAGAAGAGGTTACACCGTTAATATCCGGGAAATATGTATCAGTGATAATCGCAATATTCATAAACTTTCTCCTTGTCCCCATGCCGATTATACCATATCGAACTACAAAATAGTGACAATAACTTCACTGGCCAAAATGCATAGTCATTCACGATAAAACTCGAAGAAATAGAGGCATGAAAATGCTATTTTGAGTATGAAAAATGTTATATTTTTTCATATCGTTTTGTTATACTCAAACTAGTGATTTGAAGGATAAATCCTTACTTTCCAATCCCACAGGAGGACAGCAATATGGCTTTTTCCAAAGATTTTATCTGGGGTGTTGCCGGCGCTTCGTATCAGGTCGAAGGAGCATGGAATGAAGATGGCAAAGGGCCATCCATTTGGGATACGTATACCCACTCCCGCCAGTCACCGGTTTTGCATCACGATACAGGAGATATCGCCTGTGATCATTATCACCATGTGAAGGAAGATGTCGCACTTCTGAGAGAACTCGGTGTAAAAGCTTACCGTTTCTCAATCAGTTGGTCGCGTGTGATACCTGATGGTTTTGGAGAAGTGAATCCGAAGGGACTGGCTTTCTATTCTGATTTGGTAGACGAGCTTCTGGCCAACGGTGTCGAGCCGATGATTACTTTGTACCACTGGGATCTTCCTCAGGCGATCCATGATCGCGGTGGTTGGTTGAATCCAGATATCGTAACATGGTTTGAACGTTATACGAAGATCATCGTTGACGCACTTTCTGATCGCGTGAAGTACTGGATCACCATCAATGAACCACAGATTTTTATCGGCCTTGGATGCTACACAGGTGTGCACGCTCCATTTCTCAAGTTATGTGATCGTGATGTTATTCTCATGTCGAAGCATGTATTCCTAGCGCATGGTCATGCTGTACGCACGATCCGTGAGTATGCCAAGCAGCCTTCGAAGATCGGCTTTGCCCCCACAGGTCCAACGTTTATCCCGGACAATGAATCCGCTGAGGCTATCGAGGAAGCAAGAAAGAAGTCTTTCGCATTCAATCCGGATGGGTACCTCTTCTCGAATTCATGGTGGGCCGATCCAATTTGTCTCGGTAAGTTCCCGGCTGGTGCGAAGGAATTCTTCGGAGATCTCATACCGGATTTCACCGAAGAGGAATGGTCAATCATCCGTTCCCCCTTGGATTTCTATGGATGCAACATCTATAATGCGTCGCGTGACGAGACAGATATCGCCGCAACCGATGCCAAGAACGGTCTAGTCGGCGAGCCGATTACAGCCATCAACTGGCCAATCACGCCGGATGCGCTCTATTGGTCTGCAAGATTCTTCTACGAGAGATATCATCTTCCGGTCCTCATTACAGAGAACGGTTGTGCCAACACCGACTATGTATTCCTGGACGGCAAAGTTCACGATCCGCAGAGAATTGACTACACCACGCGATATCTGCGAGGATTTTACCGGGCGTCTGAAGAGAATATTCCACTTGCTGGATATATCTACTGGTCGTTTATGGACAACTTCGAATGGGGCATTGGTTACAGTGCGAGATTCGGTCTTGTTCACGTGAACTATCAGACACAAGTTCGCACCATCAAGGATTCCGGTTATTGGTACCGCGATGTCATTGCCTCGAACGGCGAAATCATCTGGAAAGAATAATGAGTTCCTCACTCACTATAAAGGAAGAAGAACTGTCTTGTAGCCTATACGAAGACAGTTCTTCTATTCTATCGTAATCGACAGAAACCCGCGTCTATCTCACAGCATATGTACTTTGCAACAGATTGTTTTACATGTTCGTCTACTTATTGTTGACGAAATAGGCAACAGGAAAAACTCATCATTTATCTGGAGGAAAACAAGATGAAAAATATCAAGACTAAACTTCTCGCACTGGGCATGGTCGCTACGATGATCGTCGGTGCTACAGGATGTTCCTTCTCTTTCAGCATTGGAGGAAGCAAATTTGATAAGGCTTCCAAGAAACTTACCAATGCCGCCAAAGAAGCCTGTGGTGCAGAGAAAGCCGGCACCAAACAGCGCAAAGCCCTCTTAAGTGGCGATATAACTACGGAAGACTTTGAAGACGGTGTATATTGTAACTTTTCTTCCAGTGAAGCCGAGGGTTTCGAATTGAACCTTCCATGTGCAGAGGCCGGCGATCTGGATGATTTCACACTTTTCTACAAGATCCAGGGCAATCACGGCATCATGTCGGCTGTCTTCGAGTTGGAAGACAAGGACCTCGCTCAAGAATACTTCGAAGGATACGTGGAGGATACCAATAGCTTTTTATTCTCAGAAGAACGTATGGATCAACTCGATTCAACCTTTTCCGATCATGAATGGGCTGTGGACGACAGTGCAGATGATGAATTCATAGCCATGCAACGCAGCGAAGAAGGCAATGGTTGTGATGTGGTTTATCTCAAAGTTAGCGGCAAATTGATGTATTACGTATATTACACAGGCGACTGCGAAGACTTCTTTGAAGAGTTCCAAGACTTCATGGCTGAAGCAGGCTATCCTGACCCAGAAGGAATCCTATAACGCAGACTTCACTTGCAGGCCGAGAAAATCAGCGGGTGTTTTCCTAGCCGGGATACACCCGCATCTTCTTTCTATTTCTTGAAAGGATTCGGTCCATTCGGATCATACTCTGGGATATCCGCCAAACCAATTTCTTTGGCAATATACTCATGGGAGTTATCCATATTCTCGAACTCTTCTTCATTTCCCACGCGACGATCCATTGTGGTAGTAGGAAGACGCTGGCCTCTTCCTAACGACTGCTTCATGGATTCTTCTTTCATTCTGAACAAATACGAATGCGTCGAAGGAAGCTCAACAGGCTGACTTGGGAGCGGTGCCAGTCGGCTTTTCTTGACCTCTTCTTCCACTTCAGCTTGGTAGCCTTTCTCCACGATCGGCACCGTAATTTCCTTGAGATTTCTACGCGTGGTTCGTTCAAGATGAACCAGCGATTTATCCGCAGCACTTTCATTCAGTTGCATCTCGGCAGAAATGGCTGAAGCCAACTCATCTACCATATAGGTGCGATAGTTGAATGGCCGATTGCTCTTCTGGAAATCCGCTTCAGTATATTTCTTAATGCGTTTCTTACTCATTTCCTCGAAAGCAGTCTGTGAAGATGAGGGCTCATCGGTTTCCTCTACACCTGCTTGTGATGATTGCGCAGAAGTCGCATTCATATACCAAGTGAAATACTGGTTCTTCTTTCGAATCTTTAGACACCATACCGGAACATAGACCAATTGGCCAACGCTCAACGGATAGTCTGTCTGATCGACAAAAGAAGTAATCTTAAAATGCTCGAGATTGTTCGTTATCAAGCACTCTTTCACAAAATCTTGAATAAGATTCTGGAATGTTTTCGCAATTTCTTCTGGTGAACGCTCCAGTGCACAGACCACTGCTTGCTCGCTCAGTTGTTTCTCAGAAGCAGTCATCGACTCCCCGACTTTCTTACTGGGAAATGGAGAGATTTGGAAGAATCTTTCTCGACTAATCGCAGTACATGCAGAAATAGGAATATCTTTCCATGCCATTTCCCCACCGATATTCTTGGCATACGGCTGGGCTACACTGGAAGAGTGCTCCAAATTTAAGCTTATCTCTTCCATCACAAGCGCATTGAAAATTCGACTGCCAATCGTGTTATCTCGTACATTCTTAACATACGGAACTACACTCATAATCGCATGAGCATACACATGGTAATTGAATAAGAACGCTGGTATATATGCGGGGGTAATGGAATCAAGATTGGACTTGGAAGTAAATCCTCCCAAAATCTTCCTGTCATTACGAACCGCAGATTGATATGCAGCAACCGCCTCTTCTCGAGAAACGGAAAATGGTATCATGATTTCTTCATTGGGCAAGACCACTTGCTGCGAAGAAAATGTAAGTGCCGACATGCCACAGTAAAGGCATACGTTAGGACGCACACGCCCCATTTGTGGAAGAATCATCGTGTGTTGGCAGTTCCGACAAGTCGCGGTCTCTCTCACCGAGCGGTTCACATCTCGCACATAGAAACTACCGACAGGTTGCTGTTTCTCAGGAATCGAATACTCTTCTAACTCCTTGCCACAAAAGCAGCAAGCAGAAATTTCCTCTTTATCGAGGATAACTTCTGCTTTGCAACTGGGACAAAATAATGTATGTTCCATACTTAATTATCTTTATCTCTGAAAAGGACTCGGTCCGTCCGGGTCATAATCCGGGAGATCACGAATAGCCTTCTGCGCATTCTGTTCACTTGCTTTTACTTCGTCACGAACATGATCGATCCCTCGTGCAAGTGCAGGGATACTGTCATCTTTTGCCAAGTGGTGGATACGATCATCATCCAATGGTTGAGGAAGCTGATCCAATGAAGCCACCACAGAAGGCTTGTTCTCAAACTGTGTCGATTCGAAAGTCTTGTAGATTGTTTCTTTCTCTTTTTCTGGTTCTGCTTCCTTAAAGAGTGCTGAACCAGGACGTGCGCCCGGACGGGTATTTGTTGTGCCGAAGGAACTCTGAATCTGACGTTTTCTCTCTTCTTCTTCCATTTGACGACGCTGGGCAAACGTACGTGGACGTTCATTCACCGGTGTCTCTGGAACAATCGGACGCTCAACTTGTGCAGCACTGACTTCTTCCGGTTCATCTTCTACAGGAATGACCTGTGGCTGTCTTACCGGTCTACTCGGCATCTCCACTTCAATTCCGGAAGCCGGGCGAGCCGTCTTCTTTACTTGTGGAACAGTTTCTTCAACAATTTCCTCGGAAACTTCACGTTCCTCAGCCATCTTGCGTTCCGCAAAAGAACGGCGCATCGGAACCTCTCTTACGCCATCGTCCTCGCTACGAAGCGGAATCTCACGAACTTCTCCAGCTTGTTCAGTTTCGCGGCTTCCAGGCAGAATCTCAGTAAAAGAAGAATCTGCATCCGGTCTCCAGACAGAAGGTCTGGTTCTTGGCTTCTCGACATCGATGACCTGACCTGCCGGCTTCGACAGAGAACCTCGCGGACGTTCATCCTCATATGCAGTCGCGGCAGCCCACTCAGGTCTAGAGCCATCGTTCTCTGGGACTCGCTCCCAAATTGGAACATTCTTTACCGGTGTTTCTCTGGTTGCTCGCGCAGCCGGGCGAGTTGCCTGTGCACGATTAGCAGGACGCTCGGAAATCGTTTCTGTTGGACGATTTGCGGGGCGGAAAGCAGAAGAGATTGGACGAACTTCTTCCTCTTCGGGTTCTTCCTCGATGGCCTTAGGTTGCTCTACTGCAGCCATATATGCTGGACGGGATGCGCGTTCTTGTTCATCTTTGGCAAGCGTAGAACCCGGTCGACTCATGCCTGGACGCACGGCGCCTGGGCGTGTTGCAACTTGTCTTTCTGGCAAATCTACGCCCAAACGTGAAGCAGCACGTTCTGTACGCTCACGATCCTGTGCCATCAGTTCTTCACGAGAAGGTCTTCTTACACGTTCACGTGGTGAGGACATTCTGGCAGACATTCTATCTTCACGTGGCTCTTCCGACGCTTCGCGCGATGTCTGATTATGCTGAGGCTTCGCCCACGCCGGTGTCGCAGATGCTTGTGGCATCTCTCCCCACTTTGTTCTTGTTTTCTCGATAGAAGGCATCTGATGAATATCATCATCCAATGGATTCTCCGCCAAATACTCAAGACTTGGCTCGACATCCGTTACTCTTGCCAACGGGGCCGGTGGTCTCTTGGCTAACGGGCGATTATTCTCATCCATCTCTGGATTTACTTCTACCTCTTCAACATAGACGTCGCCACGCTGTCTGGCTAGCGGAGCAAGTGGACGGGATGCCAAAGGACGGTCATTCTTGTCGGAGCCGATATAGTTCTCTGTCGCATTCACTCTTGGGGTAATCTCACGAACCTCATCGTCAGCCTCTTCGCGGATCAACGAGCTTCCCGGAAGGATACCCGACTCGTACTCAGAATTCATGATGGCCATGCCCTGAGCCTTCTGCGGTTCGACCTCTGCCGGTCTTGGAATAGACGTACCAGACATAGTAGGCTCGCCACTATATATGGATTTCTTCTTGGGGAACGAGAAAGTGATATTCGAGATCAGTTCTTCTTCATTTCCGTCCTCGGTCTTCTCTTCCAGCACTTCTTCCTTCTCAACGAAAGCCGTGTCATCTGTCTCGGATTCTAGTTCTTCGGACTTCGGCATCGGGATCTCCTGATATGCACTCTCATCGAGATCATTTGATGTCATCGGCACTTCATAGATGTCATCAGAAATAGCACCTAGACTGTTCTGCAATGCTTGTTCTTCTTTCTGATCGTTGTCATCTTTCAAGGTAGCCGCTTCCGCTACAATTCCTCTTCTTGGCTGTTCTGTCTGCGGATTTTCCTCGTCAAATGTTTTTGCAATAGCGGGTTCCTCGTCCCCATTCGTCTTTGCAATTCGATCTGCCAAGGTCATAGGCATACTGTTGAGTGCCTCCGCCTCTTCTTCGGTTCGTTCCCAGATTGGCTTATTCGCCGCAGCAATCTTGCTAACAGGGCGTTCAGCTACTGACTTTGCCGTTCTGGTTGCTGGTCTCGTTGAATTCGTCATCGCCGGAGGCGGTGTCACAGCCTTCGCCCAGCTTGGTGCTTCTGCAGCCGCAGACATATCTCCCCTCGGAGATTCTTTCGCAGCGACACGCAGACGTGCAGTCACTTCACGAGCACGCTTGGCCTCTTCTTCTTTGGTCAATTTCTTATCTGTTCTGAGATTCTCTACCTCAAGACCTGCCGTGACAGGCTGCCCCGCCTTCTTCTCTATCGTCTCAGATGGCATAATATCGTTAAGGCTTGTGTCTGTGCCCATTGGTGCAAGATCACGGCCATCTGCTGTAACACGAGAATTCTTCGGTTTCTCGAAGAAAGAATAATCTAATATCTCGATATTGGGATCATGGATATTGAATTCGAAATGCGTATCCTGAAGCGCCGTACAACGTTCCTTATCCCAGTATTGTTGATAAGAAATCGTATTCGACTTCTTCGACATCTTGGCCATAGGAATCTTCGCTTCGACCTCACCGTTCTGACCATTCATCGCAAAGAAGAACTCTCTTCCGTCATATTCAGACTTCATATACCAAATCGGGAAAAGCACCAGTTCACCGATACCTAGCGGGTAATCCGTCTTATCGGAGAAATGGACGATCTCATAGGAGACAGCATGTGCATCCATGATCATCTGTCGAGTCCATTTCTTGATGCGCTCCATAAATTCTTCCATGGCCGCTATTGGATCCTTCGTCAGTGCGAGGATCGGTGTGTCACCCAAAACACGTTCGTTGAGCTTGGTCAGTTTCGCATGATCGTAGGGCTGCAAGGCCGTCATGACAGTAGCCGGAAGAATGCCGGAAGCATCGAAAGGAATCCCCTGCCAGGAAAGAATACCACCTGTCGTGTATTCCGTCGGCATATCCGTCATTTCCTTGCCACCCTTACGGTTCTGCTGGAAACGAGAGATAGAAGAACGAATGGGAGACAGTCGTTCCATAATCTGCCCCGGAACATTGAAGCCCATGATCGTCGTGGATTCATTGGCCTTGTTTCGGATGTTCGCATTGAGACGAACATTCGCAATCACTTCGTAATTGAACACCCAGATTGGCACGAACACTTTACGAAGTAAGGAAGCATTCTCTTCCGTTGCCATAATCTTGCCCACAACAGAATTGTTGCGGATATAATCCAGGAAAACCTCTTCAGCCTGTGCTCTGGTTTGAGTGAATGGAATTGCTCTTCTCGGCATTGCACCGACTTCCTCGCCGAGATCCTTGACCGCAGTGCCTGCGCACATTGGGCAACCAACATCGTTTGATGTTTTGGCGATAAATTCAGTATTACAGTTCTCACAACGATAACCGTGGTACAGGTTCGTATTCCAGGCATCACCAACATAGTAGCCGCCCTCTAGTTCATGTACCTCATCTTTGGGAGTCAGCACCGTGTGACAGAAGCAACACGTATATTTCTTAGATTCATCATATATCAAATCTGCCGAGCAATTGGGGCAGTGAAATGCTATTTCCATGAGTATAGCCCTCCTATTTCACTATATAATATAAAATCGCTTCTCCAGATTGTCAATTATCTCTTATTATGCTACACTTGTTCTGTTCTAGAAGTGTAGTTTCATTAGGGCATCAAAGGTATCAATATGAGAAATATCGCATTTTCATATGAATATGCGGAGCAATATAGAAAGCAATCAGAGATCCTCTTCCGTGCTGAGAACTGTCGTTCCAAGGAGGAGGGTTATTTTGCTAATGGCTATTCTCTCCTTTGTGAGTTTTTCGAGGGGGAACTAGACGGTGAAGAACGACTTGCCGCACATTTCTCCTTGTTTTCTCCTGACCACAAGCTCATCCTGAACTATGACTGTTTAGACTGTGACCATCCCTTAAGCGAGATGATTCAGCATCGAGACGGAAACCTTTACTATATTTTTCGTCGAGACCGTTTCGGTTTTTCTGTCTTTAATCTGAATACTTTGAACGAGCACCGTTATTACTCTGATGAAGCTTTCGAGACACAATCAGACTTTATTTGGTGCGCCTGCGAATATCAACCGGAACGGAACACCATTTATGTCGTGGGTCACATGCCCGGTGCCCCGTACGAAGTCTATGAATTTGATTTCTCCGATCCGATGACCTGTATTGCCTATATTCCGGACGACGCCATTATCCTCACAGCGCCCTCCGTTGACTTTGCGGATGAGATGGAAGATTTCCGTGATGAGTATATCTCATGGGGTGAGGAGAACATTATTGGCTCTGCCCTGCTACATTCTTTCGATGATATCGCAGAGTGGTTCCCATTTGTTGAATCGCTCCGTTCTCGTAAGACGGCACCGTCTTATTATATGCCGACGACTGCGTTCGTCGCCTTTCGTATGTCCGATGGTATTCCTGTTGGCATGATTGAAGTCAAACATGAGTTGAACGACTATATGTCCAAGCATGGTGGGCATATCTCTTACTCCGTACGTCCTTCCGAGCGACGTCGTGGTTACGGAAAGCGGATTCTTGCCATGGCACTCCCCTATTCGAAGCTACTCGGTCACTCTAAGGTACTCGTCGTTTGTCACACCGACAATGAACCATCACGCCGTACAATTCTAGCCGACGGTGGTGTATACGAGCAGACTTATTTCAGCGAACTGGATAACATTTATAACGAGAATTATTGGATTCGCACCACACCTGATACGTCCGCAGAGCCTGGCAAGGCAGGAAATGTGTCCTGATTTCTCACACAAAGAGTTTAGAACAGAAGAATACCATCAAAGGAATCGTAACCGCGCATAACATCATGCTCTGTACAGTTGCACGTGCGGCATAATCCGGTGCGCATTCATACTTCTCCGAGAAGATTACATTCAGCGAACCGCATGGCAGCGCCCCCATCAGCACAATCACAGAAGCCGTAGTCGGCGCCATCGAGAAGTTCCGATACATGATATACACCACACCAAGGCAGACCCCCGGAAGCACGAGAAGGCGCATCAAGGAAACCAAGTAGGACTTCACATCGCTCAATACCGTGACAAACGGCATGGCCGCAAGATTTGATCCGATAATAATCATGGACAGCGGAACCGTTACCGCAGCAATCAGGTCAACTGATTCCGTCACGTAGTTCGGGAAAGTGATTGGCGAGATAAAGAATACGATTGCCAGTAGGGATGCGATGTTGACCGGTTGGAACAGAAGTCCGCGTATATCCCCCTTCTTCCCGCTGATAAGATGGAGGCCATAGGTATACATATAGAGGTTGTAGACCATGTTATAGACCACGGCCAGCAGTAATCCTTCGCTTCCATAAAGTGCCGTCATGATGGGAAATCCCACAAAACCGGTATTGGCGAAAGTCGTCATGGTTACGAAGATTCGTTGTTCTTTGTCCGTGATGGGAAGTTTCTTGCTAAGTAACCGCATGGAAATCAGCGCCAATGCGTAGAAAGCAAGTCCCGCGACAAGCACGGCCAGCATGGCTTTACCTAAGTCGGGAGATTTCTCATAATTCGCAGAAGCCAGAATGGAAAACGGCAGAAACGCCTTCACCAACATATCGGATAAGCCCTTCTGCATCTCCTCGTTAATGACCTTGCATTTCCGGAGGATGAAGCCGAGGACGACCGCCACGACGATTTTGATAAAGACGACATAAAGTGCGTTCACGTGGACTTCTCCTCCCAAGAAGATGCACGTTGCACCGCCTTGGACCAATTCTTCAAAAGTTTCTCTTTTTTGTCTTCAGCCATTGATGGCGAGAAAAGCGTATCACAGTGACGGAGATTTCGCAAGACCTCCATATCCTCCCAATATCCGCAGTACAGGCCGGCTAAGTAAGCGACGCCTTGTGAAGTCGTTTCACGTTCTTTGGCCCGATCGACTTCGCAACCGAGAATGTCCGATTGGAATTGCATCATGAAGCGGCTGACGCTGGCTCCGCCGTCTACCTTAAGTTTCGTGATTCTGCAATCCGCTTCTTTCTGCATGAGCGTAACCAGGTCATACACTTGGTAGGCAATCCCCTCCAGTGCCGCACGAGCAATATGGGCTTTGGTCGTGCCACGTGTCAGACCGAGGATGGCACCACGCGCATACATATCCCAATAGGGTGCGCCCAGTCCGCTGAAGGCCGGCACCAGATAGACGCCGGCGCTGTCTTCGACCGTCTCGGCCAATACATCACAGTCGGACGCATGGTCGATGATCTTCAATTCATCCCGTAGCCATTGAATCGTTGATCCGCCGTTGAAAACACTTCCTTCGAGTGCATAGGTGGTCTGTCCGTCTATCGACCAAGCCGCCGAGGTCACTAGGCCATTTTGAGAAACTATCGGCGTATCTCCCACATTCATGAGGGTGAAGCATCCTGTGCCGTAGGTATTCTTGATGTCACCCTTGGCGAAGCATGTCTGGCCGAAGAGGGCCGCAGGCTGATCACCTAGAATGCCATAAATACCGACACCGGCAATGGCTTCCAGTCCAGGAATTCCTGGCGCCACATATCCGAATTCAGACGCACCTGGCAACGCCTTCGGAAGCATGCAGGAAGGGATGTGGAAATACTGACAGAGTTCCTCGTCCCATGCTAAGTTCTTGATGTTAAAGAGCATGGTACGCGAAGCATTGGAATAATCTGTCGCATGAGATCTTCCGTCGGTCAGACGATATAGAATCCAGCTGTCGACCGTTCCGAAGAGAATCTCCCCACGTCCGGCTCGTGCCTTCAGACCCGGCACTTCGTCCAATATCCACTGAATCTTTGTAGCAGAGAAGTAAGCATCCGGCACAAGTCCGGTCTTCTCGAGAATCTTCTTTGCAAAATCCGGGTCGGATTCCTTCATTTTCTCGACCAACGGCGCAGTTCTTCTACACTGCCACACGATCGCGTGGTACACCGGTCGACCCGTATTCTTCTCCCACAGGATGGTTGTCTCGCGCTGGTTTGTGATACCGATGCCCATAATCTCACCTGGATGGATATTGGCCTTTGCCAAGGCCTGTCGGATACAGTTGCAGACAGTCTGCCAGAGGTCCTCTGGATCATGCTCCACCCAGCCTGGTTTCGGAAAGTGCTGGGTGAACGGTTCTTGTGCCGACGCCACGCATGTGCCGTCTTTACGGAAAATCATCGCGCGAGAACTCGTCGTTCCCTGATCGATGGAAAGCATATACTTCTCCATTTGACTGTCTCCTTCGGATAATGAATCGCCTGTGTAGTCTCACTTTAGGCTACACAGGCGGAATCGATTAGAAACGCTTATAAACCCAGTTCAACTTCGCGAGCCACTTCGTGTCCATCTGGTTGATGGAATCAGCACCAAAGCGAATTCTCCACTGCCCCGTCGGGGTACCCGGTGCATTCATTCGGGTATCCGAACCGAATCCCATGATGTCCTGAAGTGGGGCAATCGCCAATCGTGCAGCAGATGCCCACACAGTCGTCAGCATCGCTCGACAAGCCGGCGCCTGCACACCGCCGTCGCCCCAGTTATTTCCCTGGAACCGGCAGTAATCTAACGCGAAGGCACGATCCTGTTCGGAGGCTTCCCAGAGCCACCCGAGCAGCGTATTGTTGTCGTGTGTGCCCGTATAAGCCACGCAGTTCTCCGGATAGTTATGTGGCATGTGCTTACTGTCGTCATGCGGGACCATACCGAACTGCAGTACCTTCATAGTCGGAAGCTCCGTCTCTTTCAGGAAGGCCTCGAGTTCCGCATCCGTCTCGCCCAGATCTTCGGCAAAAATCGCCGGGTGTCTGCCAAACTCCTTGAAGATACGGTTCCAGAGCTTCATCCCCGGGCCCGGATTCCACTTACCATTTCTCGCATTCTCGGCATCCGCATCACAGGAATAGTATTGAGAGAATCCGCGGAAATGGTCGATACGCACCACATCATATAACTTAAAATTCTGTGAGAGTCGACTGATCCACCACGCATAGTCTTCCTTCTCATGCGCCTCCCAATCGTACACTGGATTGCCCCATAGCTGGCCATCCTCACAGAAATAATCCGGCGGTACGCCTGCCACGCTCTTGAAGGATCCGTCTTTGTTTGTCTGATATAGTGCACGATTCGCCCATACGTCACAGCTGTCTCCGGATACATAGATCGGAATATCACCGATGACTTGGATGCCGATCTCGTTGATCTTGGCCTTCAAGGCCGCCCATTGATCGTAGAAGATATACTGGATGAAGAGGTAGAAATCACAGAGGTCCTTGTTGGCCTTGGCAAAAGCATCTACCGCCTTGGCATCGTGCTTCTGAAGCGTCTTGCTGCTCCAATCCCACCAAGCCTTCTGGCCTTCGGTCTCCTTGATGGCCTGAAACACCGACACATCCTTGACCCAAGGATTCTCGTTGGCAAAATCACTCATCTTCGCGCGAAGTTCAGCGTCTACTTTCCGGTAAGCACGACGAAGCATCTCCATGCGATTCTCTCTTACCCAGCCGTAGTCGACGCTATAGCATGTGCCCGGATACTTGCAGTCATTGAGCTCCTGTTCGGACAGAAGCCCTCTCTGCTTGAGATCCACCGGGTCAATAATCAGTGGGCTTCCGGCGAATGCCGAATCACTCTGATAAGGTGAATCGCCCGATCCCGGATTGGTAAAAGGCAGTACCTGCCAATATCCCATGCCTGCTTCTTTCAATTTCTTCGCAAAGTCCAACGCTTCTTTGCCGAACCCGCCAATGCCGAATTCACCCGGCAAAGATGTAATATGTAGTAAAATTCCTGCGCTTCGATTCAATTCCCATTCTCCTCCTTATTGCGGACATATATCAATTTCACCTGCGGATTCTTCTCATTTGTACGCAGTTCGTATTCAATGAAATCCAGAGCCTGCATGAATTTGCTCATCTTTGCGTAACCGTAGTTTCTCGAGTCAAAAGACGGGCTTTTCTTGTTAATCAGGTTGCCAAGATCACCCAAGAATGCCCAGCCGTCCTCATCCGCAAGATCAGAGATAGAGCTCGTGATCAAATCATATGTCGCATCATCCATTTCCTGAACTACGCGTTCGCTAACATTCTCCTTACCCTGGACTGTGCTCGTGCCGTTATCCGTCACCTCCGGCTTACAATCTGACGACGACTCGGCCACAGACTTCGGTGCTTTTGCCGTATTGCGTTTATTCTTCTTCTCCTTCGGGGCCAAGATCTCTAGAAACAGGAATCGATCGCAGGCCGCTACGAAAGCCGTCGGTGTCTTCTTCTCACCGATGCCGTAGACAATCTTGCCCGCCTCTCTTAATCTGGTTGCCAATCTGGTGAAATCACTGTCACTACTGACAAGGCAGAATCCGTCCACTTGTTCCGTGTAGAGGATGTCCATCGCGTCGATGATCAGTGAAGAATCTGTCGCATTTTTACCGCTGGTGTAGCCGAACTGCTGCACCGGGGAGATGGCGTTATCTAGGAGCACTTGTTTCCAAGGACCCAACTGAGGCTTCGTCCAGTCTCCATAGATTCGCTTGATTGTGGGGTTGCCATAGCGTGCAATCTCCAGCATCATGGGCTTGATATACGTGGCAGAAATATTGTCCGCGTCGATCAGCACAGCCAATCGCACATCACTCTCGTTTTTTCCGGCCATAGTCACCTCTTTTCCTTGCCTGAAACCTGCAAGGCTGATATAATATTGTGGCTTCGTAAGTAGGGTTTCGGTGCTTTCGCCGACCACCTTGAAGCGACATTACTATTATATCGTATTTTGCTATTGTGACCAAACAGGAAGGTTTGAAAATGGACGAATCAGTAACAAATGAAATATCCCGTCGCCGCACGTTTGCGATTATCTCGCACCCTGACGCCGGTAAGACGACCATGACCGAGAAGCTCCTTCTTTATGGTGGTGCCATTCACATGGCCGGTTCCGTCAAAGCTCGTAAGGCTGCACATCACGCGACCTCCGACTGGATGGAGATCGAGAAGCAGCGTGGTATCTCCGTCACCTCTTCCGTTATGCAGTTCAACTACGATGGTTATTGCATCAACATTCTCGATACCCCAGGTCACCAGGACTTCTCCGAAGATACATATCGTACACTTTGTGCCGCCGATGCTGCGGTCATGCTCCTTGACGGTGCGAAAGGTGTCGAGGCCCAGACCATCAAGCTCTTCACCGTCTGCCGTAAGCGTGGCATTCCGATCTTTACATTCATCAACAAGATGGACCGTGCGGCGAAGAATCCGTTCGATCTGATTGATGAATTGGAGAAAGTACTCGGCATCCGTTCCACGCCAATCAACTGGCCTATCGGCACAGACGGTGACTTCCAGGGCGTATATGTTCGCGAATCTGAAGAAGTACTACTCTTCGACAACGAGACCAAGGACCATGGTGCTTCCATGGTCAAGTCCATCAGTGCCGGCATCGACGATGAAGAAAGTCTTCGCAAGATCCTGAACCAGCATCACTACGATACACTGAAGAGCGATATCGAACTTCTGGATATGGCCGGTGACCCGTTCGATCTCGACAAGATTCTCTCCGGTGAACTGACGCCAGTCTTCTTCGGTTCTGCCATCACCAACTTCGGTGTTGAACCTTTCTTGAAGAAATTCTTGGAAATCGCACCAGGACCGCAGAGTCATGATTCTTCCGAGGGTACCATTGCGCCGACAGAAGACTTCTTCTCCGGCTTCGTATTCAAGATTCAGGCGAACATGGACCCGAATCACCGTGACCGTATGTCTTTCATGCGAATCTGTTCCGGCAAATTCGAGAAGGGCATGACCGTGAAGCACATCCGCAGCGGAAAGAAGATCACGCTTGCCCAGCCCCAGCAGTTCATGGCGCAGGATCGTACCATCGTCGAAGATGCGTACGCCGGTGACATCATCGGTCTCTTCGACCCAGGCGTCTTCCGTATCGGCGATACCGTCACCACTTCCTCGAAGAGCTTCAACTTCGCCAACATCCCAGTCTTCCCGCCGGAGCATTTTGCCCGTGTACAGCCCAAGGACTCCATGAAGAGAAAGCAATTCCTCAAGGGTATCGAGCAGCTCTCCGAAGAAGGTGCAGTCCAGCTTTACAAGCAGCCGGGTATCGGTACCGAGACGTACATCATGGGCGTCGTCGGCGTCCTGCAGTTCGAAGTACTCGAGCATCGTCTTCTCACCGAGTATGGTGTAGAGATTCTGCGAAACAACCTCAACTACCGCTTTGCCCGCTGGTGCAACAAGCAGGATGAGTCCGTCGACATTGACTTCTCGAAGCTGACCCTCACCTCCACCTCCATGCTGGTCCTCGACCGCGACGAGATGCCGGTGGTCCTCTTCGAATCCGAATGGGCCATCTCCTGGGCACTCGAGCATAACGAAGGTCTCAAACTGGATGACATCCACGAACGTTGATCCCTTCTTGAGCGCACTTTATCTTAAGACAGAAAGAAATCGTCTCCTACACTCAGACAACATTTTGCTTCGCAAAATGAAACTCGTGTCGGAGACGATTTTCTTTCTTTACTTATGATTCTCGGGGGCTCGAGAAGCACCTCTACCCTTCTTAGGAGTAGTCACTCAGTTCTCATCGTATAAGAACAACTCCCCATTCTCATCCTGAAACACCTTATAATCTGCATGGGCTTTTACAAAATCGTTGTATACCCTGATTCCTTCGCGATCCGCAGCTCTAAAAATAAACGTTATCCTGAAATCTATGTTCACATCATTTTCGTCGAAGTAACAAACCTCTTGCAAAACTTCACGAAGAGAAGCGGCGTCATTCGAAGACGCCTCAAAGCAAACGTTTTCTAATGATTTAATTGAATTAAACGCCTCCGGATCATCAAATTCGACCAGACAGGGTAATTCAACCCACTCAAATGGAACTTGGCAGTCACGAAAATCGGACGTGTATACCGTCTTTGACGATTCTATATTGATACCAACCAGCAGACTATCTTGGGGGCGTTTCATCACACAAGCATAAAAGCGCATTCTGTCATAGTCGCGTTCACTAGGTTCATGATCAAAGAAAGTGATACTTAATTCCATATAATCAGCACAGATAATCGATTCTGTATGCGTTTCTAAAAACTCATTTGCACATGACGTGATTTCAAATATGTCTTTTAGATCACAATCGCCCCAGAGGCAGATATCTATACTTGAGTCAGATGTTTTAATATCCCATAGAGAATAGGATTGCATACACTCAACATCTTGTAACGTAGATAACAGCAACTTTGCCTCTTCTTTCTCCTTAGAATGACGGTTGTCGCAACTTGTAACCGAACATACAAGGAAAGACACCGATAGTATGAAAACAATTAATTTCGTCTTTTGCATGGCTATCACCTTTATCAAAATGGTTCAATCAGTAAGTAATGACGGGTTTATCTTCTCCAAGCATATCAATTATCGATTCCAATGCTCCCTCTGAATCGGCTTCACCATCATCCAAGAATGGAAAGTGTGGATTGATAAATTGCACGTCCGCGTCGAATCGTTTTCAGAGAAGCTTACTTCAGCAGATCCAGCACGGTCTGTCTCATATCCTCTTTCTCGATGAGGAGGTTATGGAGGACCGGCTTCTTGTTGATGTCCTTCAGTCCAGCAGGAATCGGAAGTCCGCTTTCTTCGGAGAGTTCATTGGTGATGACCTCATCGGAGCGGCCTTTGCTGTAGCCCGCGCCATTGAGCGCGTCCATAACAGCTGGTGCGAACTTGAATGGGCTTGCGGTGGAGACGAATACAGTCTTGGTCTCGTCGCCGGAACGCTGGTAGTAGCGGCCGTAGATATTGAATCCAACTGCAGTGTGGGTATCGACTACGTTGTCGCAACGGTCATAGACCTCGCGAATGGTCTTTACAATACCCGTTTCGTCGGCAAAACCACCTACAAAGGTCATCTGGAGTGCATGGAGTGTATCTGGATCAACGGAATATGCTCCCTTGTTCTTCAGTTCTTCCATCCACTTAGCCGTCTTCGTTGCATCCTTGTCGGTCACTTCGAAGAGCAGACGTTCCAGGTTACTGGAGATGAGAATATCCATAGACGGAGAATTGGTCTTATAGAACTCGCGATTGCGATCGTAGGTGCCGCTTCTAAAGAAATCGGACAGCACCTTATTCTTGTTGGATGCGCAGATGAGTTTTCTCATCGGGATACCCATCTTCTTTGCATACCAAGCGGCCAAGATATTTCCGAAGTTTCCTGTTGGTACAACAACATTCATTCGTTCACCAAATACGAAGTCTTCTTTCTTCAGTAGCTCCACATAAGAGGCTACATAGTAAGCAATCTGCGGTACCAGACGTCCCCAGTTAATGGAGTTCGCAGACGAAAGAACACATCCCTGTTCGTTCAGGATCTCTGCCACAGACGGGTCACCGAAGATGGCCTTCACACCGGACTGTGCATCATCGAAACATCCATTGACTGCCACGACATGTACATTCTTTCCTTCTGTCGTAATCATCTGCTGTTTCTGCGCATCGGAGACACCCTCGGATGGGTAGAATACGATGACTTCCGTACCCGGCAGATCTTTGAAACCTTCCAGTGCTGCTTTACCCGTATCACCGGAAGTTGCAGTCAGGATGCAAATCTTTCTGTTCTCGCCGGTCTTCTTGGCAGAAGCAGTCATGAGATGTGGCAACAGCTGAAGTGCCATATCTTTGAAGGCCGCCGTCGGGCCGTGCCACAGTTCGAGCATATATTCTCTCGGGTTGTACTTGTTGAGCTGAACCAGCGGCGCAGGTACTTCTCCGAACTTCTCTTCGCTATAGGCCTGCTGGGTGTAGTCGAGGAGTTCATCGTAGGTGAAGTCCGTCAAGAACTTGGAGAGGACAGTTGCCGCAATCTGCGGGTAAGTCATCTCGGTCATGGACATGATTTCTTCCTTGCTCATTTGCGGGATGGATTCCGGCACGAACAGGCCGCCGTCCGGTGCGATTCCCTGTTTGATGGCCTCGGAAGCTGTAAACTTCTTCTCATATCCTCTTGTGCTCATGTACATCATAGAACAATCACTCCTCTTCTATGTCTTAAATACGTTATATCAAGTCTCACTCGCAGTATCTGCCACGGTGTCTGCGGGGGTAGTATCTTCTGCCGTCGTGTCCGCCGGCGTTTCCACGGTAGTCGTCTCTGCGGTGCTCGTCGTCGTTTTCTGATTCTCTTCTGAGAATTCTTGGTTATAACCCGCGAGAATCTCCTCAATGACCGGTTCATCTTTATGGGCTTCGAGGGCTTCTTCCAAATACTCAATCTTCTTCTCATTCGTCTTCGCTTCAGAACGGTCAAAGACAGGGAGAATGACGAAGCGTACGAGGAAGAACAATCCAACCAGCACAGCGATTACTGCCAGTACGATTAAGGTCGTTCGCATTTTCTCGGCCGGTGTCTTCGGGAAATCTACATTAATCTTCTCATCCGGGATCTCACCATTTGAGGAAGTCGACTGAGCCAGTGCATCGCGGATCTCCTTCTCCGTTGCGATTCTTCTCTTTCTCGGCTTTTTCGGCGCCTTGATGAGGATCGGAGCCTGTACGTGGATACGTTCGCGGTTCTCCGCCTCCGCCACCATCGGTGACTCCTGACGCATAATCGAAGTGGACAGTGCTTTTAACGGAGATTCTTCGGAAGCTTTCTTCTCTGCTTCATTCTGTGCTTTCTCTGAGTCTGTCTTCGCCTGTGCAAGGCAGAACTGTGCAAGTTCCGTCATGGACTGGGAATGAAGTCCACAGGTCAGGGCATGCTCGAAGCAAGCAAGTGATCGGTGATATTCGCCACACTGGGCCACGCAGATACCGAACAGCAAGGAAGCTTCGCCCCAGTTCGGATGATCGGTAATGATCTTCTTTAGAGAGATGATGGCCACATCTGCGCCATCGTTATTGATGTTAAAGACCGCACGATTATACTGGTGAGCAAGCTGTTCCGCCTCCTCCGGTGGGAGACGGAAAACAACCAAGTCACGGATGGTAATCTCCGGTATTGTCTGTCCTGCTGTTTTCCAATCCATATGTGCTGTCCTGTCTTTTCTTTACTTCAGACCGCGTTGGTGCAGCGCATCCAAGATGACGCCTCTCGCTTCGCCAAGAAGGTAGAGAGAACCGATCATGTAGATCGGTGCACCGGTTCGAATCGCACGGTCGACTGCATTTCGGCAGGCCACCTCTGATTCTTCCACCACGATCAGTTTTTCCCTAGCATTATACATACACGAGCTGGAATTGTAAAACACAAAACTATTCCGCAAAGACTGTTCCCACGCCTCTTTCAATTCCCGTGCCGGCATGGCACGTTTCTGATGCGGAGTCACCAATGTGATCCTGCCCAGCGGCACGCTCCAGTTCTCGATGAGGATCGAGAGCATCCGGGTGACATCCTTATCGGCCATAACACCCATAATGACCTCACATGGCGGAAGTTCTCGAAGTGTTTCCATCTCGTCGGCAAAAGCAACGAAAGATGTGATGCCCTGTGGGTTATGTGCACCATCAAGGATAATGGTCGGGTTCTGGGAGATTGCTTCCAGACGGCCTTTCCACATGGTGTGGGCAAGTCCTTCCTGACGTGCTTCTTGGGAGACGAAGTCCTTCATGGCCGTCAGGGCTAAGGTCGCATTATCCAGCTGATAGCCGCCATGCATGCGAATCGTATATGTCTTTCCTTCGAAGGTGAAGATCTGACCATTCAGATTCTGACCGGTCCGCTCGGCGGCATGAACCGGCACCCATTGTAGCGGGGCATGTTTGGCAGCTGCGATATCCGTGATGACCTGCTTCGCCTCTTCCGCATCGGCGGCCTCAACCGCAGATTGGTGGGTATCGATAGCATAGACTGGGCAACTCTCTTTAATAATGCCGCCCTTCTCGCCGGCAATCTTCCCGAGAGTATCTCCCAAGCGATCCATGTGATCGTATCCCAGTGCCGTGATTATCGTTGCAACCGGCTTTTCAATCACATTCGTCGAATCCAGTCTTCCGCCAAGGCCCGTCTCCAGCACCACTGCGTCGCATTGCTGTTCTTTGAAATATAAGAAAGCCACCGCCGTCACGAGTTCGAATTCGGTTGGATGCTCTTGCCCTTCAGCGATCAGTTCTGCCACCTTGGATTCCACAAGATCCGAGAGTTCTGAGAGGCGTTTCGCATCGATCTCACCGTAAGTATCGTCCTTCTCCCAAGAAAGAAGTCCTTCACGTCCGTCCAGCACGCGGATTCTCTCGGAGAAGCGTTCCAGAAATGGCGAGGTATATAGTCCGACTTTCTTGCCATCCCAGGCCAGCATGGACGCACAGTATGCACTAACTGATCCTTTGCCGTTCGTGCCGGCAATGTGATACGCATGAAGTGATTTTTCCGGATTGCCTAATTTCTCAAGGAGGGACTGCATACGTTCCAGTCCTAATTTAATTCCAAATTTATTGGCATTTTGAAGGAATGCCGGCGCATTGAGATCAACCATTTCGTCTTACGCCTCTTCCCCGATTTTCTTCTCTTCCACCTTCTGCTCGTCTTTCTTCTTGAAGATGAAGAGCTTGCTGAACACATAGTTTGCAACGACAACGAATACTGCAATGAACATCTTGACGATATACTTGTTTGTTACCTCGAAGCCGAAGCAGTTAATGAGCAGATCTTCAGCCGGCATATTGAAAGAGTTCTCCATAACCATCAGGCCCAGAGAGAACAGTCCAACTTCAAATGCAAAGAAGGTAAAGAGTCGCGCCACCACGAAGCTGATGAACTCTTTCTTGATGTTTCCCTTGGTGTGGAAGACGAAGAGCTTGTTGGTGACATAAGCAAAGACAATGGCGGCCACCCATGCTACGACATTGATGAACACGGTGAATAGGTCGATGTTCCAACGGATGATCTTCACTTCCCAGTGCGCACCGATCAACTTATCCAGAATCGCAAATACCACTAGGTTCACGATTGTCGTCAACATGCCGAATACGAAGTACCAGAACAGTTCCTGAATCTTCTTGTTTCTCATCAATTTCTTTAATCCTGTCGGCTTATTATTCTCGCTCATTTCTCGTTCCTCAGACTCTCTTGGGATTAACTTTACGACGATATGCTCTTCTCCGATATACCAGATAACCGATAATCAAAGCTTCAACAACCGCTATACTAGCACATACAATGCACAAATACAAAAACAGTCTGCTGTTGTTCTTTGGCACACGATATGGGTATACTTCACCGGAAGATTCCATCACATAGAACCTCGCGTTGCCATCTTCTGACTGCAGATACACAATATGCGTGGAATCCTTCTCTGAGATATATCCATCTATTTCACCCGTTCCATAGGCGACTTTGCCTGGTTTGAACCCTTCTGGTATCATCACGCCAGTAGGTTTCTCCGCCACCGTCAGCACCACCGAAGAACGCATGATCATCTTGCCCGGCTCATAACGGCGCATGGTATCCGTTTCCTGGTTATAGATGTAAAGATCTGGTCTTGAGTCTTCTTGGCGGCAGTATAAGAGTACGCTCAACACACCGTCTCTTCGGAAACATGGCACTTCATTCCCATCCACATAGCAGGTAGACTGGTAGAACTCATTTGGAATGACCAATTTCTCTGGGAAAGAAGCGAACGAGAATACTTGTCCATCCTTGTCCTCGAAGTGAATATCTTCGACAAGAAGTGCATCGGAACGATAGATCTCGATTGTGTATACCTTCACATTCTCACCATCTTCTGCCGTTACCGTCACAGATGCAGTATTATTGCCGATCACAAGATTAGATTCACCTTCAATGGCAACTTTAGAATTTAGGTTATACGCAACTGCATGAATCGTTACATCTGTTACATTCTTCGACACCGTCATCTTATATGTGAAAATACCCGGGTCGAATTCCGGTTCGATGGCAAAAGAACCCACAGACAACGAAGATAACGTTGCTTCAGAAGAAACCATCGCCTGCACGATGAAAGAAGCACCGGTTCCTGCCCCTGCAACCACACCTTCCCATGCACTGTCTCGAAGACCGGAGATACTACCCAGCCACGCTTTGACCTCGCCTCGGGCCTCGGCCTTTACTTGGAATCGTATGGATGCCACTACGATCGGCGTATCGCTCGCAAAGACGGAAGGCTTGGTGATGACCGGATCTGTTTGCTCACCGGTCTCAGAGGATGTACTCTGCAGGATCGCCTCCTCTTCTTTCTCGTTCACGGCTGAGAAGATAACGGCTGTTCCGCTTTCTGCCATCTCATAGTCCAACTGGAAGCCATGCAGATCTCTTCCGATCATGACATCTTGAAGTTCCAATGCACCCTCATCATATCCGACTTCGATTGGTCCAAATCTCGTGATGGAAGGGAAAGCGCTGAAACTCACATCGAGTGTCACCGTCTCACCTGCTTGCGCCGACGCTTCTCGGAAAGCAAGATTAACGGTTACGCCTCCCGCCGCGCGGCTCATCCTCAACGGCAGGAATACCAACAGGAATGTAAGCAGAAGGGAAAGGTATACTTTCCCAGAAATTATAGTATGTTTTTTCGTCATATCGTAAACAGCACCTAACGTCTGGTTCATTCATTTATCTGCCTGCATTATATAGGAAACCCCACTTGTTCGCAAATCTTTTACGGGAGTTTGCCATAATCATTTGGCATATCTTCATAAACTGGGATGACAAAGACGAAAGAAGACTCCAGCATGTCCTGTGAAGCATATGCGTGATAGTATCGAACACCCTCATTGGAAGCCATGGAGATATTCTGCGCATATTGGTGCTTATATAATCCATCCTCATTCTCAACAATGTCGAACTTCTGGAAGTAAAGTGTATCCTGTCCGATTTCGATATAGCTCTTGGCAATCCACATCGCACCACCACAGATCGCACGTTCAGGCGTTGTCCATGGAAGCAGAAGCGCTTCTTCATCAGGTGTGATTTCTTTCTTCTGCGGTTCAGATCCATACTTCGCATATTTGGCACCGTTAATGCGTGCACCATTCTTCACTTCGGGATCAGGTGTAGAGCCAATGTTGTAGAAATTGTAGTAACCCTCGTAACCTGGAAGCGTACCGTGTGCCAACTCAGATTCTCCATCTCTGCCCATCTCTTGGATAATGCGGCTGGTAAGGAAATATGGCGACACGTTCGCATCTTGTCCCGCTTTGAGTAAGATCTGTGCATAAGGCGGATCCTCCTCGTTTAGGAAAGAGTTCCGAATCATGGTTTGAATACCATCGATCGTGTGTACCCGATCGTCAAAAGAAAGCTTCTCAAACTGGAAGATACCAGTTGGTGTCAGGAAGTTTCTTGGGTCCATAAAGTAGGAGATGACCTCCGGCTTCGCTGCCTTCCACGAACTTCCATCGTACACGGGGCTTCCTTTCTTGACCCATGTCGGATTGTAATATGAACTTGCTAAGCTCCGACTGCCGTGATCTTCATTTTCCAATACCTCGGCGAATGTCTTTCCCACAGAATATGCTTCGAACTGATAATTCGGATGCAGGCAGTGCAGAAGCCATAGGCCGTTGCTGTATGATTGTGGAAACTTGGATAACGTTCTTTTCCTGAATCCTTCAGTATCTTGACCCTGCAAGAGATGAAGTGTATATTCTCGCTTCGAACCATCTATGGAGATTACGGTAACGACTACTTCGTTCTGTCCTTCCTGCGTATTGACGGTCTGGAGCCCACTAGGAACCGGGTCAAACATGGACATATTCTCCAAGCTAACCTTCGAAGCATATCCTTCCACTGCTGTATACTGGATCCCGATTTTATCGAACGAATCACCGACAATCGCATATTCGAAAGTATCCATGGAGAATTCAGGATAGATTGGAAGTATGTTCTCATTGGTATCGGTAAAAACGAGTTCGGTCAGAAATCCATTCAGTGGTACGAAGGAGAGGCTAGAACGAGTCATTTCGATCTCACGCCCGCTCTCATCCACACACTTCACGATAGCATTCAGTTCCTCGTCTGATACGGAGGCCGTCGGTCTTGGCGTCGGGACAGGACCGACATCGCTCTTGACAGCCAGATATCCTGTGTTCTCAGATGTCGCCACTTCCTTGGATTGAACCATTACATAAGTGATCTCCGCGACAGAAGGCGCAGCATGTTCACTTCTTCTCACACGGATGAAGAATTCATTGGCTGTCTCATCGTATTCATCCATTCGCACATCTGCATCTTGAAGCTGACATTTTCCACGTAGCACTTCGTAATCTGCATTACTCAAGTCGTTAGAACCAATGAGATTTCCGAATCGATCATAAAGTGACGCAGAGATATCTGTCGAAGCTTCTAATATATTGACATACACATCACGATTCTCGGCATTGATCTCATACCAAGACTCCTGTGTTCCTGCCACAATGGAGCTTGGCACCACTGTATCATTTCGAATCGTCGTGCAATCAGGAATCGTGACCTCACCTCCGGTCACGACCTGTCCACGTCCATCTGAAGTACGAAGAAGAATGACGACTTCATGCTGACCCGGAACTTCCCCCTTCGTATTCCACTCCATAGTAAAGCCGACTTGACCAGAGGTCTGAGGGGCATAGATCTCCCCTGGACGAAGCGACTGATCCACGAAGAAATCCGCTCGCACCTCTTTACCATCTATGTCGAATGTTCCCTCAATTTGACGGATACCAAATGCATATCCTTCTTCATTTTCAAGTGGACTTGTGACCTCGATATCGTAGCAAGATGTACCTTCTTCATCGGCAAATCCGTTGATCGGAGAATACTTCTCATTCTCATCACTGAGGATCTTCTCGATTACATATCTTCTTGATTGATTCTCGAGCATCTCCTGAATTTCTGTAGTGTCATATGCATCGTTATATGCTACGCACGCTAAGTCCGAAGCAAATGCCGCATCATCTTTGCCGGCGAGAAGATATTGATGTGAAGTAAACTGATTCTCGACATAATCACTGATGTTCAGATATCCTGCTCGTACTTCTCGCTCCCAGTATGGCAAAGCCTCTTCCGTATGCGTCAGCACAGCCGTGCGGTACATTGCATCTTTGTCTTCTTGCGTTAACGATGAAGTATTCTGCATACTGATCAGCGAGCCACTTACGGCAACTAGAAGAATGATACCCAGAAGGCCCGTAGCAACGGCAAGTGAAATATACAGTTTTCGCAATTGATCGCCCATCTTTATTCCTTACTGACTGATTTCGTCCAACGTCATGCCATATGGCGGGACAAAATGTGTCATGTAGAACTCAGCTTCTTCGCATTGAAGCTCGTGAATAGACGTCTCAATGCTTTCCTTGGCTGACCGGAACTCATCGTTATTTGCTTTCTCTTCCATCAGGCATTTGAGATAAGCACTCAATCGGTCCGCAACTTTGACAAGACGATGAATCTCTTTTCGCTTCTCATCCTCAAGATTCGGAAGAAGCAAATCTTGGTATGCATCACGCATCTCGTTTGGAAGCAGTGTCAACAGGCTTTCGGAAGCTTCCGCCTCTACCGCTTTATACGCTGTTTTCAACTCGCGGTTCTTATACTTAATGGGTGTAGGCAAGTCGCCCGTAATAATTTCGGACACATCATGGTACAGGGCTTCGGCCATGGTCAGAAATGGATCGATAGGCTCTTTCTTTAGAATTTCGTTATGAATCAGCACCAATGCATGGGCAATGACAGCCACATCAAAGCAGTGCTCCTTCAAGTTTTCCTGTCGGGTATTCCTCATAAGTCCCCAACGCTGAATATACTGCATGCGGTCTAGCATCGCGTAGAAATTGTACTGCCTATCGGTTGTTTCCATTCTCTTTACCTTCTTCTTTGTTCGTTCAAATCCAGTAGATGTTCTCGTAGCATGACGTGGCGAAAGAATCCGTCATGCCAGCAATATAATCCACTACCATTTGTACATTCTTGGCATCTGAAATCGGGTAGTCCGCAGCATATTTCGCCATTCCTTCGAAGACTGGATTATTCGATCTTGCCGCCTTCTCTTTATCTGCCATAGCACCCATCAATGCTTCAAATAGGCCCTCTATGCAGTTCTTCATATTCTCTTCGTAACGTCGAATCTTCTCTGAACGATAGATACGAGCAACGTTCTCTTCAAGAAGTTCTTTCATCGCTTGACCCGCTTCGTCAGAAAGACGAATTTCATCTCGATCCAGACTATTGTGAATCAAGTCACGAACAAGCGTATTGATGATTTGTGAGTTAGTTGAACCGAGTGTGGAAGCAATTACCGGTGGAATATCTTCGATCTCCATAATGCCTGCCAAACAAGCATCTTCGATATCACGCCCGATGTATGCAATCTTATCAGAGATCCGTACTACGCATCCTTCCAATGTTGCAGGCTTAGAACTAAGTGCCTGAGATGGATCTAGGAGCATATCCGTCGGCTTATCCCGATATGGTGCCAAGATGTACTCACTATACGTCTCACCGCAGTGAGAAACGATACCATCACGGACCTCAAAGGAAAGGTTCAATCCTTCCGGCTTGCCATGTCCGTGTTCTTCCAACATATCAATCACACGAAGGCTCTGATACTCATGTCGGAATATCATGTCCGGGTCATATTTCTTGGCACAAGCTTCCAAGACTTTCTCACCTGTATGTCCAAAAGGAGCATGGCCCAAATCATGACCGAGGGCGATGGCTTCCACCAAATCTAGGTTGAGATTCAATGCTCGCGCGATCGTCGTGGCGATGTATTTGACATAGATCACATGCTCGATTCTTGAGCAAATGTGGTCATTTTTGGCATTAAAGAAGACCTGCGTCTTATGACGCAATCTTCGAAAAGCCTGCGAGTAGATGATTCTTCCGGTATCTCGTTCGAAAGGCGAGCGAACCAAGCAAGGTTCTTCTTCTTTCAGTCGTCCTCGACTGTTCTTGGTTTTAAATGCGTAGGGCGACAGATTCTTCTCACGTTCATCGCGAAGAATCGTTAGGATCTCGCGTTCACGTGGATAATTGCTCCCTTCATTTCTTTTGGCTACCTGTGAGAACACAGTCGGAAATTCTTCAAACAAAGACGGTTCCTGATTGTCCATATACGTCGCCTCCCTTCGCTCACTTTCATCAGTATAGCACGTTTCTTCCCGCCACAAGTCTTCTGTGACAGAATCGTTATATGCAGAAAGATTGACTCAACATCTCTTCAAGCCAGACTTATTGAGTAGCATATTCTTCTTCATGCCATCAAAATCCACACACACTAGTGCATCTCCGGCTACTTTCTCACAAGAGATAACGATACCTTCTCCGAATCGCGGATGGTTGACACGCATACCCTTGCTGATAGAATCCGCAGTGAAATCAGATGTTGAACCGACAGATGATTTCTTCTGGAAAACAGGTATGTATGGCTTCTCCTTGGGGGTTCCTTGAGATGCTGTTCCTCCATAACTGATGACACGCTCACTTCGATTATACCCATATCCTTCACGTTGCCCGTCATCACGATTGAATCTGGGATTCGCCGGCGTCTTGGGGGCTTCCTGCCGCTTATTGGCAATTGGATTCAAGTATTCTCTTGGTATCTCTTTCAGGAAACGAGAAGGTTGCAGATTCGTAGTCTTACCAAAGAGCATTCGACTTCTTGCTGAGATGATCGTAAGTTTTCTCTTGGCTCGTGTAATGGCAACATACATCAGTCGACGTTCTTCTTCCACCTCATCGTTATCCACCGAACGCGCACTCGGGAAAATGGTCTCATCAACGCCGACGAGATAAACAGAGGTAAACTCCAGACCCTTGGCACTATGGATGGTCATCAGACGCACATACTCTTCCGAGTCGTCTGAATCATCTCCTTCTGAATAGAGTGCCGCATTCTGCAAATATGCACCCAGAATCCCCGTCAGATCTGATCCGAAATTAGGTTCATCCGCCAGAAGTGCTGCTTCCTTCGGATCGATTTCCTCCGGCAGATTCATGGACTGTTCGATCTCCGCCTTCCGTCGTGTCTCAAATTCAACCGCTTCAGAAAGGAGTTCCTTGAGGTTCTCCACGCGATCCACCATCTCGCCCTTCTTCTCCTGTTGTTCGATGATCTCATTGACCATGCCGGTCTTATCCTGCACATACTCGATAAATTCCGAGAAAGACGCCTGATTCTCGCGCATTACTCTTCGCAGATCTTCGATCAGAATAGCAAAATCATATAGTTTGCTCGCTACACGGTTCAGTTCCGGATATTGCACAGCCTTGCGGCAAACATCCAATGCGGGGAGATGTTCACTCTCTGAGATTGCCAAGATACGCTCAACCGTTGTATCACCAATACCACGCTTCGGCACATTGATGATGCGTTCAAATGCGTAGTTGTCTTCGTCTGCATAAATCAGTCGCAGATACGCCAGCACGTCCTTAATTTCTTTACGATCATAGAATCGCATGCCACCATACACGCGGTATGGCACACCCTTCTCTCGAAGTGCAGACTCGATGGTACGTGAAAGAGAGTTCATACGATATAAGATGGCTACTTCGCGGTACGGCACCACACCAGATTCCGCCTCACGCTTAATCCGTTCCGCACAATAGTAGGATTCTATTCCGTGGTGATCCGCCCAAAGGAAAGTAATCTTCTCGCCCTGTTCACCGCTAGTACGAAGCGCCTTATCCTTACGTTTCTTGTTGTGTGCGATGACAGCATTAGCCGCCTTAAGAATCGTCTCGGTCGAACGGTAGTTCTCTTCCAGCTTAATGATCTCCGTATCTCGGAAATCCTTCTCAAAATCCAGAATATTTCTTAAATCTGCCCCACGGAAGGAATAGATGGACTGATCATCGTCACCGACCACGCAGAGATTGCGGTAACGCTTGGCCAGAAGTTGAATCATCAAATACTGGCAGTGGTTGGTATCTTGATACTCATCTACCAAAATGTACTTGAACTTATCCTGATACATCGTGAGGATATCCGGATTCTCTTGGAAAAGTTTCACCGTATAGAAGAGGATATCGTCGAAGTCCATCGCATTATTCGCCTTCAGCTTATCGTTATATCGGCGATATATCATGGCAATCTTCTGCATACGGAAATCTCCGCCGGCTTCCCGTTCAAAATCATCGACCGACTGCATGTCGTTCTTTGCCTTACTAATCATTCCCTGAACCTGACGTGGTGCAAATAGTTTGTCGTTCAGTTCCATCTCCTTGATGACTTCTTTGATCACTTTCTGCTGGTCATCGCTATCCAGAATCGTATAAGTAGGAGTATAGCCCAGAATCTCTGCATGTCTTCGCAGAATACGAGCAAACATAGAGTGGAATGTTCCCACCCACATGTTTCGGGACACATCGCCAATTAGTCCTTCCAGACGCTCACGCATCTCATTGGCCGCCTTATTCGTAAAGGTAATCGCTAGAATATTGGAGGGGAAAACACCTCTGTTCTGGATGAGATAGGCAATTCGGTAGGTAATCACTCGGGTCTTACCTGAGCCTGCTCCCGCCAGAATCAGAAGCGGGCCTTCATCGTGTAATACCGCTCTCTTCTGTTCATCATTCAGTTTCGCAAGCAAGTCTTCCATCTCGTCCTCCAGAAATTGTAATAGGAATTGTAATAGGTGCATTATACCCCAAGTGAAGTACCATTTCTAGGACAGTCTGCCAAACTTAGGAACGGTTAAACTTAGGAACGAGGTTCCTCTTCATGTGAAATTGGCAGATTTCGCATGGCATCATACAAAATCAATGCCAGCACAATACCGACTGCAGCTTGAATTGCGTTCATTAGGAGCGAAGCACAAGCTCCACTCCAGTTGTAATAGAATATTTCAAAGCCAAAATAACCTATTAGCATGATACATTCACAAAGAAGGAACACGAGCGTTCTTCGAAGGACTCCAGAAGATTGTCGAATCAAGCTTCCGGATATTAACCCCATGGCGCCACGTATCAGGAAAGTTGGGAGAATAAACTGAGGATACCCGGCCAGAAGATCAGATAATGCCGAGCCAATCCCAGCAGAAATTCCGCCGATGGGACCCAATACGACCCCACAGAATATCGCTACTCCATCACCTAGATTGATATATCCAAGTCCGGTTGAAATGCGAATCTGCGTGCCACAGAAGACCAACGCAGCCAGAACACCTGACAACGCGACTTTGCGGGTCATGTCTCGTTCTTTGTTTCTTGTCGTTGATTTCTTCTCCATCACATTACTTTTCCTGAAATATTAGCATGTTCGCCTCTTCTTATCGGATGTAGATCTTCGCCAACAGATTCTCCCGTGCAAATACGGCAATTCGATCATTCTCAACTTCACGGAAAAAGGTGTACAGCGCTTCACTTGTATCCAAGGTAGCATAGTTGCGCATCATGGCGGAGTATGTCGCCGTGAAAAGGTCCTCGTCCTCATTGATTATGGCAAGGTATAACACTAGCGGGTATGCCTCATAGGCCTCCGTCTCAGAATCCACTTCACCGGATATGAGGTTGTACGAAGTGTAGAGATAACCATAATTATAGATTTGGCTACTCACCCAGGCGTAGCAATCCTGATCCAGCTCACCAATTTCAGCCAAATATACCATGCAATAAAGGGCGGGCACGAGTTCTACACTCTTCCCACTTCCTGCATAGTATGTGTAGTTTCCATCCCCTAAGTACATCCATGCATAGAGGGGGAGCGTCGATGAGATCTTTCCATCCTTGACGATCTGCACCATTTCCTCGTATTGTGCCTGATAATCCGGGAGAATCACCGCTACTCGGCGAAGGGCTTCCAGATCCAATGCTGACAATTCTATTCCGCTTTGAGACACTACACCGATTTCTTCTTCCTCTTCCACGACATCAGGAACCAATGTCTTCTCTGTTACCGGGACAGGCGTTGGCGCAGCAAGTCGGTCAGCTGCTTTGTAGGCGGTTGTTGTCTCTGAACGAAAGATGATTTCAGTTAGTTGCTCAATTCTATCCAGAACTTTGCTACCACCCCACTTGTCGTAGTAATTGAGAAGCGCTCGCAAATATCGGTTCGTAGCAGACATTGAGATCGGCGCCTGTTCCTGAGTCGCATACACCACATTTTCGTAGATTGAGCCATCTGCATTCTCAATAGGTTCACCCTCTGGCAACCGAATAAACGCAAGCAAAGAACCATCTTCATTACTTAACTTACTATCGATTGCTTTCATAAGTGTATCCGCCTTGCTTCGGCTTCCTTCCGCCACATATGTTTCCAACAAGAGCACTTGATCGAAAGCATCTACATACCTTGACTGCATGGCTGGTACACTTCTTGTAGTGCCAGAGATCACATACCAATTCAACACCCAAGGTTCCTGCTTTCTGTCTTCCATCAAGACTTTCTGGGTTCTTGAGAAGAGATATCCGGTGTGTAGGTCACTCTCCATGGTCAGTTGAGACATCTCTGGAGACATTGGGAAACTACGCAGATCCGTATCTTTCTTCTTCGTAAAGAGTCCGCTTCGCTGAAGAAGAAAGATGCCGACTATCACTACTGCCACAAGGGCAACTACGATGCCGACAATCTTGACCACCTTTCCAAACTTGTGATTCGTATATTTGACCTGAGTCAAAGATGGCATACGCACTTTGCTCCTTTCCGAATCTCCTAAAATAAGATATAGTAATTGTACCACTTATCCCGGAGGACCCCAAATGCACATTGCCGGAATCATCGCCGAATACAATCCTTTTCACGAAGGGCATCAATATCTGATTCATCAAATCAGAGAGGAGCTCGGTGCAGATACACCAATCATTGTCATGATGAGTGGTGATTTTGTACAGCGCGGTGAACCGGCCATCATAGACCGCAGAAGTCGTGTGTGTGCAATCTTATCCTGCGGTGTAGATGTAGTATTTGAACTACCATTCACCTTCGCCTGCGCCTCTGCAGACCGTTTTGCCCACGGCGCTGTACATTCCTTACTTGCAACCACCTTGGTCACCGATCTCTATTTTGGTGCAGAACATGATTCGCTTTCCGACCTTCAAGAAATCGCAAAGATAGACTTCGAACACGATGCAGTTTTCCAGACAGAACTTGATCAGAAATTGAAAGAAGGGCTGGTATATGCCGCCGCTTGGGAAGCCGCCGCACTCGCTTCTCTTTCAACAGAATCCAATATCTCCTGTCCATTGACTGCCGAGAAATTTACTTCCATTATTCGTGAGCCAAATAATCTTCTGGCCATTTCCTACCTGCGAGAAATCTCTTCTTCTGATGGAGCAATTACTCCCCATCTAATCCAAAGAATGGGTGCATATCACAGCGTTTCGCTCACCACGGAGGTTCTTCCGAGTGCCGCAGCTATCCGACAACAAGTGTTTCATCAGTATCAGACTCTTCCCCATGGGGATTGGATTTCCCGTCTTAACAGTCTTGCTGAACATGTACCTGCACCCATGCTGGCTGAAATGCTCCAGAAGTGGAATGCCGGAACGCCACCACTTGGAGAAGAGACGCTTATTTCTGCTGCTTTTCCACTCCTTCGTGCAATGTGTGTAGATGACTTAGAACAGTACGCATATATGAATTCAGGACTTGCTGCGCACCTCAAGCATACTGTTTCTAAGCTTTCCTTCCAATCAGACATTCCACTTTCTGAACAATTCCGTCAAGCTGCCAGCACGCGCTGCTTCGCTTATACACGAATCATGCGCGCAGTCACATCTCTTCTAATTGGTCAGAAAGAACAAGATTTGCAATCTCTTTCCAATCCAACGTATCTGCGCCTATTGGGATTCTCCGAGAAAGGGCGCACAATCTTAAAAGACATGCGCAGATCGGTCAAGATACCGATTTTCTCCCGTGCATCAGATGCACTTCACTATGGCAAAGATTTGATGCTCACTCGCATGGACGAGCTCGATCGAATCAGTCATGACTTCTGGACTTTCCACGCACGGGGTACATGGGATGAAGACTTCCATCAAGAAGTCGTTCAGTTCAAGCGCAATCGCATCTATCGCTGACATATAGTTTCTGCAACGCTTAAGATATTAAAGATGTCTCACGGTGATTTGATTTACATCACGCATGAGACATCTTTTTTACTTATACATGTTAGGTTCTTTTACAAGTGAGAATTACATCTCGCATTCCTCGGTTTCTTTGCGACGAGCCTTGTAAAGAACTATTCCAAGGCCTGCAATAACCAACACTGCGCCGGTAATTGTCGTACGCGTATTTGCTGCCTCACCTGTCTTGACAACATGTCTGCCTGTTCCGTCTTCCTTCACGGTGTAGGTGATCGTTCTTGACGTACCATCCGTGTAGGTAATCACCACTCGGTGTACACCAAGTGTCAAGGTATCAATGTAGCTCTGCGTCAGATTACCATCTTTATCGTAGTCTTTCTTCGGTACTTCCTTGCCATCATTGGTTACTCGCTTGACACCCTTTGTTCCCGTAGGAGTCGGGGAACCAGAAGGTGTCGGTGTTGACGTCGGTGTCGGAACCGGTGTTGGCGTCGGTGTCGGAACCGGTGTTGGCGTAGGCGTCGGTACTGGAGACGGTGTAGGCGTCGGTTTCGGAGTCGGCGTAGGTGTAGGCGTTGGTGTAGGTGTTGGTGTCGGCGTAGGCGTCGGATCGTTCTCATCAGTTGAGTAAGCATCCTTGAATGCTACAACTGTTGTCTTATCCTTATAAATGCCCACTCCAGAAGTCTTCGCTCCATTATTGACAGCACCTGCATCAATTGTGTAGGTCACTGTGACGAACAAGCCCTCTACGTTATACATGGACTCTGTGACAACATACTTCTCGCCTGCAGTCAAATCACTAATCAGTGCCTCGTAGGCCATCTCACCCGTCTTTGTGAACTTAGTTGCATCACCAAGTGCACCATTCCATACAGGATCACCTGCCACAGTCGTGACTGTAAAAGTCAGTTTCTTCAACTGTTCTTCTGTCACAGGACCCGTAATCGTCTTTGTAAGTTTCAGGCTACCCTTACCAGGTGTTGTTGTGGTGTTCTCAAAGTTCATAGACGCAACTTCGTCGCTGCCCTTCAAGATCTTCTTCGAAACTTCAAGATGTCCTGCTGTACCAGTTACTACGATTTCAACGGTGTAGATCGTATCATCGTACACGATAGATGTATCCGTGCCAGCCTTCTCAGCTACGGTATAGGTATAAGTACCAGCGTTCTCAAACTTCAATGTATCGAAGACGACCTTACCAGTTCCATCGTTGTACTTGGTCTGGAGCGGTTCAGTATCACCGGACTTCGTCAGTGTGAACGCAAACTCGTTACCAGACAACGTCTGCGCTACACCATCGATCAGGTAAGACTTACTTGCTTCCAGATTAACTTTAACATAACTCGTCTTGGTATTTACAAAGCTTAGATCTGTAACTTCATCTGTACCCTTCAAGAGTTTCTTGCTCACAGACAACGAGCCATTTTCTTCGATTACAACCACCTCTACTGTGTAGATTGTGTCGTCGTAGTCAATCGTAGCATCTGTACCAGGTGTCTCGGCCACGGTATAGGTGTACGTTCCTGGCTTATAGAAGGACAGTTTATCGAAGCTTACCTTACTATTTGCATCGTTGTACTTCGTCTGCAACGGATCTGTCTTACCCTTCTCTGTCAAAGTGAAGGTGAACTGACCATCTGTCAGCGTCTGTGGTTCACCATCGAGCGTATAACTCTTACTTGCCTCAAGTTCCACATCTTTCGGTGTGAATTGCTTGTTTACGAAGCTCATAACGCCAACTTCAGTCGCATCCTTCTTGATGGTCTTTGTTACTTCCAACTTTCCATTACTCTCGCTTACAACAATCTCTACAGTATAGATTGTATCGTCGTAAACGATAGATGTATCCGTGCCAGCCTTCTCGGCTACGGTATAGGTGTATGTTCCTGGCTTATAGAAGGACAGTTTATCGAAGCTTACCTTACTATTTGCATCATTGTACTTCGTCTGCAACGGATCTGTCTTACCCTTCTCTGTCAAAGTGAAGGTGAACTGGCCATCTGTCAGCGTCTGTGGTTCATCATCGATCGTATAGGTCTTGCTTGCCTCAAGCGTTACATCGACTCCAGAAACCTTCTTGTTTGCGAATGTCATGGTGCCAACTGTCGTAGACCCCTTCTTAATGGTCTTGGTTGCTGTCAGTTCACCGGTTGTAGCGTTCTTCGCAACAACGATTTCTACTGTGTAGACAGTCTCATCGTATGTGATCGTTGTGTCTGTACCCTTTTCTTCTTTCACAGTATAGGTATACGTTCCTACTGTATCAAAGCTTAGGTCTTCGAATGTAACGACTCCGTTCGCACCATTCTTCCGAATCTGTGTCGGATTCTGCTCACCGGACTTCGTCAATGTGAATGAGAATTCATCACCGGACAATGTCTGATTCACATCATTGACGCTATAGGTCTTGCTTGCTTCCAGACTTACCTTCGCTTGCTTGTTAAGATAAGTATAGTCATTCACAATCGTAACACTTACGGAAGAAGCATCGGTGGGATACTCGATCTTTCCATCTACTAACTCGTCGCTACCCATATAGTAGGTCGTATCTAACTTAAGGAAGATATTTGAATTTGTTGTTGTCTCTTGAATGATAAAAGGTCCATTGGTGCTGGCAGGAAGCGTCAACGTCTCATCACCCTTGATTTCAAATTCATATGCATTTGACGCAATCGTTCCATTCTCTTGGAGATATTTCCCGTTCTCGTCCTTGATTGTAAACTTGTAGACCATATCACTCATTGAATCCGGAACATCACCTGTAACCTTCTTGGTCACCTTCAATGAATAATCTTGGTATGTATTAGTAATTGAAACCGGATAAGATTGGTCTGCTTTGTTCTTCGGGATGTTTACCTTTACATTTTGTTGACTTACGACTAAGTATAGACCATCGATTTGAGCCGTACTCTCATCTTCGCAAAGTGTAAAGTTCTCTGCAACTGGGATTTTCTTAAGTTCAACCGTCGCAGCCGTAGAAGAAGCATGAATTGTGATCTTGCACGCATCTGTCAAGGTGTCGGAATAGCCTGTCAACTCGTTGGAGGTATTGAATGTTGCGTACTGACCAGCCGCATTCTTCAACGTAAAGACAATGTCTTTCTCCGCAGAGCCACTTCCTACCATCTTCTTGGTAATAGCAAGCGAAGCGGTCTTCTTCTGTTCATAGTTATTCGTAATCTTGTACGTCAGAGGACTATTCCACACTGCTAATGTGCAAGCTTCGCCTTCATACGTACCGACCACCAACTGGGAGAACTCCCACTTATCAGAACTTGTAGCATCTGCCCCCTTCTCTGTGATGGTATATGTACCAAGAGGGAGCTCATCAATTGTGAATGATCCATTGGAGAATTCACTCCACGCAATCTCTCTCGTGTATCCTTTCGGGCCGTTCAATACGATAACCAGTTGACTCAGATCACCCAAGTCAGCAGGATCTATTGTTTGCTTGGGTTGGAATCTATTATTTACGTTGTATTCCCCAAACGCCTTTGTAATCGTCAACTTTCCTACTGCTTGATTGGAAGTATATATATTCTTCAGTTCAGCAGTAACCGCATCTGAAGAATTTGGTGTGGTTACAGTGGTAAGTGTCGTACTATTACCCGTATCAAAAATGTAACCTTCCACATTAATAAACTGCATGTCTCCCGTCCATGCGCCAAGTTTCTCGGAAACTACACATTGCGTATTCTTCGGGATTCCGTAGAACGCAATCTGGTTAGCACTTGGATTGCTCGGATCATAAGTAATGGCGAAGAACACTTCTGTACTTCCAAGTGTGCCTTCTGTATCTTGGAGATAGTAGTTGCCGACTTTTACAGAGAATTCGTATTTCTTCCCCGCAAAATCGCTGAGATTTCCCTTATTGTTATTGAGTAGAACACTCTTCTTTACAATCAATGCACTATCATCGGATTCCGTATAAGTATTCGTGATTGTAGCTTCTTTCGACGCATTACTATCCAACTGAATCTCCCAATCGGTCGAACCATCCACATTGATTTCCTTTGACTTAAACTTATAACCCGGTACGCCATCAAGTATCTCTTCAACTACATATTTACCTGGAAGCAAATTCGTAATCGTAACAGAACCATCTTTCGCGACCTCGAAGTAATGTTCTTTGGTGCTCAGCGCACCTGTTGTATCCTGTACATAGAAGCTTCCTTGTTTCAGCGAAATCTTCGCCTTGTAGTCAGACGGGAAAGTGCTCGTTGAACCACCATCAACCGTGACCAATTTCTTCAGTTTTAATTCTGCCGGTTTTTTATCGTAGTAGTTGTAGAAACCACCAAGTGAGAATGTTGCGTTCTTTACCTCAGCATTACTTATTGTGGAAATCAGTCCGTCCGAAGAAATGTTCGATGCGTTCTGATACTGCTTAGCATTGACCGCGTACTTCACTTTGCCATTTGCATACGTAATATAAACATCAACAAGGATTACACCTTTTGACTTCTGAATATTGGAATCCACGCTCGAATCCATGTCACCTTCAGAAATCACGAAGTAACGATGGAGACCTGCGAATGGGTCTATTTCGTCTGCATCCGCCTCTATATCTGGAAAAACGACCTGTCCATTCGCGTCAACTTTCTGTGTATCAGTCAAGCCATCTTGTACAGGAGTCACATAGTCGGACTCTGTTTCAGTGATTGTAAACTCATACTGATCTTCTTTGACGAAGATATTGCTCATCTCAGAATCTACAACCTTGTCTGCATCTGTGCCAACCGGTGCAAATGCCTTGTTCACTATCAGTCGCATCTTGTCACCGGTATCCGGCGTATCATCCGGGCGACCATGATTAATGTAATGGAACTCACCCGATCGAATCTCTGTTCGACCACCAGCAGCAATCCAACCTGCACTTGAACCATCTACCGAGCCGACAGTATCTTCATTTGGAGCTAAGAAAAGACCAGCTGTAATCTTGTATGAGATTTTGCTCGCGTTTGGAACATTCCAGATAATCTTCTTGCAGATATACTCATCGACTTGTTTGTTGTGCTCAGAATCATCACCACTATGTGTAGTATCGGACATAATGGTCTCATTGACCTTGTCACCGTTTGTATCAACCTGTACAGAGTATTTGTTCAACAAAACATTTCCGGAATCCTTCACATTAAATACAACAACGGTACTCGGTCTCTTCTTGATTGTCACACCTTCAGTAGAAGCGATACACCTATTAAACTTAGCACCTTCTTCAACATTGATATAGATTGTTGCATTCTCATATTCATCTGAGTCTAAATCAATGACGGCCTTTTCATCTCCCGTATACTGAGCGATTTCTTCCGAATCAAAAGCGTCCTTAGCAAGGAAGGCCTCTGACGTATTCTGAATGCTGGAAATCATATCGTCTACCTTTGCTTCCAAGTCACCTTGGGAAGCTGTGCGGTAGATCAAATCAGCGTGACATCTGCTGGTATCCGTATAAATCTGGCCATTTGTCGCAAGTTCCTCTGTCGTGTCAATGACAAACTTCATGTCAGTTGGCGGGTTTGTTATGTATGTCTGGCCGAAATATGCATAAGAATCGGAATCCATATGGGCAATGACAAAGTAAACTGGCTCTAGACCTGCAAGGTCAACATCGTCATTCCAAGGTTGAGCATTCCCTTTGGGATTGATGAAGTTCTTCGTTGCGAAAGTAGTCTCCATATGACCAACTTGGTAAATTTCATCACTGATAATACCGTACTTTGCAAGATCACCTAAAACAGTCGCGTAATTGACAGCACTCGCCGAGTCAAAATTCAAAAAACTTCCCGCAGCATATACATGATTACTGTACACCTGCCCGTTCTTCGTCTTTGGCAACTTCCGATACGCAATCGTTCCGACGACGATTGAAGTCGCAAGCAAGGCACTTGTCAGTCCCAGAAGTTTCTTGTTCGAGAATCTCTTTTTCATATTTTCCCCTTCCCTTTACCCTGATATCATTATTCTATATTGTCTTCAAATGGGCATAGTTACCCAATTTGTATAGTATTCTTGTTTACAGTATAGCGAGCGAAACTTTACGAAACAAGCGAAAACACTAGAAATAACAGGATTGCCGAACAACGTTAACTATTCTGTAACATTTGAATCAAGACAAATAGAATTTGTAAAACTTGCTTGTTCTATACCTGTATAAAAATATCATTTTCTTTGTTTCTTTCTCAAAATCACCTGATGGCGTTTCAGTCCTTCTCCACGCTGCCTTCTTTGGAGTTCGCGCATTGCTTCAGCAGAATGCAAAAAAGCCCAATCATTTCTGATCGGGCTTCCTTTTTGTTTACTTATTACTTAATTAGATTAAGCTTTCGCAGCGTTAGCAGCCTTAGCCATTCTGGACTTCTTTCTAGAAGCAGCATTCTTAGAGATATATCCCTTCGAAGCAGCCTTATCCAGTGCAACCTGCGCATCCTTAAGGAGCGCTGCGGAATTATCATCAGATGCGGCGATAGAAGCCGTAGCCTTCTTGACAATGGTACGCATCTCGCTCTTCTTCATCTTGTTAGCCAAAGTCTTCTTCTCAGAAACTTTCACTCTCTTGCATGCGGACTTGATATTCGGCATTTCCTTCACCTCCATCATTATTATCTTCACTCAGACACCGAGATATTTTATCATGGTTAATCATGCGGTGCAAGCATTTTTTTGTTTTTTCTTCAATTTTATCTGGCAAAAGCGCTTCCGCCCCTAGTATCCGTGCTTTTCCCGTATCAGAAGTCGCCTTTTGTCGCCTCGTAGAGACCGATACTCGTAGCAATCGGCAGGTTCAAGCTGTCAATCCCATGCCCATGCTCGATTCGTACCGGGCAACCAATCTTCGAGAATTCCGGGGGAAGTCCCGTGGCTTCATTGCCCATAACCAATGAGAATGGTTTCTCTATCTTCGTCTCGTGAAGCAGTGTACTTCCGTCCAGCATGAATGGATAGAAGTAACGTGTGCCCGCGCCCTCTTTGTTCACATATTCTTCCCATGAGTCGTAATACCTGAAGTTCACACGGCTTAATGCGCCCATGGATGCCCGAATCACCTTCGGGTCGAAGAAATCGACCGCAGGGCGGATGATAGCAATGTTCGGCACACCGAAGCCCAATGCACTTCGAATGATCGTTCCCGCATTACCTGCATTGCTTGGATTCACCAGCACCACATGGGAAGCCTGGGTATCCAGTTCACAGAAATACTTTCTCACTACTGCTATCACGAAGCAGTTCTCTTTCTGTGACAGAATGGAGAAAGCCTTGTCATTGATCTCCAGCGGAATCTGGTTCTGCTCGCAGATACGACGAATCTTCTCTTTCGTTTCTGATTCGTAGAAAGCACTGTGGACGAATACCTTCGTGACATGTTGCGGGCATGCGTTCAAGAACTCCATGCTCACCGTTGCACCAAGGCAGTATGTCTCAAGATCTTCTTTCTTATATCGCTTAATTCCAGCCATTTCTTATCCTTCCAGATTCACTTTGTGAAGATGTCACAGACGGACCACGCGGTCAGCAGTCAGCATGCTCTGAAGAAGTACTGCCATGTCTTCGCAGATCATGCGGGGATCTTCAATCACACGGCCGAGATAGAACAGCGTCTCGTTACAGACCTTCACCGTAATCTCACGATCCAAGATGGGTTTCCAGCACGTATAGCATTCACTCTCTGGGAGAAGGAGCTTCACCCCGTCGTGAAGAAGGATGATCTCATCCGGCACAGCCTTGGCAGAAGCGAGGCTGGAAAGTGCGTGCAGCATTAGTTCTTTGCCGTGCTCTTCAGAAGCCTCATCACCTTTGTTGTCGCCGACAATCTCACCTTCAATGATCATCACAACACGTTTCGGGCGTTCGTTCATGCCTGTCAGCGCAATCTGAGGCTCCGCTTTCGTTGTATTCGATGTGAAAAAATCATCCATTTCCATTATTTCTCTTTCTCCTTCTCAGAAGACGGTGCATCCGCCATATCTCCACCGAGCATAGCAATCGCACGCGGCACAGCATCCTTGCTATTCCCCCAAGACTTATCTTTGTTGCGATAATCAAACTTCAAGGTGAACCATTCTACATCCTTGATCAATTCATCTAGACCAGCGTTATGCGACTTGCAAAGTGCGGATACAAACTCCGAGGACTGGTTCTGATTGAGCTGCGTTGCCGCATCTCGCAGTAATTCCGCAACGTGTGGCAGACAATGATATGTCTTGTTCGAGAACGTCTCACGGAAAGAATCATCTTCGAAATACTGCCATAAAATTACTTCTTTGTAGCGAGCCATCGTCTTGTTAATCTTATCGCAGATGATGCAGGACCCAAGCCTGGCATCAATCTTATCTGCCAAGGCCACCATACGTTTTCTGTAATCAGGATCTTTGCCCTTCAATAGCGAACGCTTATCCGGCGCTGCACTTTCCCACATGGGATCTGTTTCTTTCTTTACATCTTGAATGTGAGTATGAAGCATCAAGCCCATACCCAGACGATTGATTTCTCGACCGAACATCTTGTTCAAGTGGTCTCCGCAGAAACCGGATGAATTCGTCAGCACACGTGTGTCTGGTTCCATCAGTGATGGCCCGAGATAGTAATCTAATGAGTCTTCTTCCACCTTCGCCTTTAGTGCACAAAGCGGGCAGGCACAAGCAGAATGATACGCATCGTTAACTGGGATCATGTAGATTCTTTCAATTTTCATGTGGTTCCCTTTCTATTTCGACGAAATCAGGCTGGATCATCATGGATCAAGCGTTTGGCACGGACGTCAACTGCTACCATGTTAATTGAGGAATACTCCTCGATATATCTTCCCAATCTTTGTTGCGCATTCAGCAACACTTCCTGGGCATTAAATCCATAGTAAAGTTCTAGGTCGATACTGAGTACTACACCGTACACTCGTTTCTCGGAGGAGAAATTAACAACATCGTGCACACCAGGCACCTTGCGGAGAATAATCTTCACCAGGTCAAGCAGCGCATCGTCAGAAATCGAATAGCTTCCCAAACTCGAGAAAGTCGGACGCACTACCGTACGTTCTGTCTCCGGCACAACCGGTTGGACACCTCGCTCCTTATCCCAACGCTTCCTAAGTCTATTGAAAGGATCGGAAAAATAACCCGAGAACTCGTGCTTGATCTCCATGCTCGGCACTGGGATGGTATGCATGCCTTCACGCATTCTCGTATTCTTCGCCTGCGCGATTTCCTCGGCCGAACTGACGTCCTCTATTCGAATCAACATCGCCGGCTGATTCAGCCACAGATTATTACAGATCTTTGTTAGCATGGAATCTGACGTGCCAAGGATCATGAGAGTCTGGGGCAAATTCTCCGCTAGGGCACGTCTCATCGTAGAGGAACGGCTTGGGTCTTCAAATAGTGCCTGACGTACGGATTCTAACTTGGTCGGTGCTTTCTTTGCCGAGTTACCGGCCACGATTCGGCTACCGTTAATAAGCAGTCCATCATCGATGATATATTTGATTGCATTTTGTTTGGCAACTCGGATTGCACGAGTACTTTTACCTGTGCCAGATGGACCGACAAATGCTACAACAGCGATGGAAGAGAGCAATTCTCGCATCTCTTTCTCATCGCTGGCTGCTATTTCAACATGTTTCTCTGTACGGAGATGTGCACGAGTATCGACGTTCTTCTCCAGACGGCGAAGCGTAGCTCGAAGTTCAGGAATAAAGACACCACGACGGGAAGCGCCCTGCTTCTCCTCTGGGTGCTCTGACTGCTCTTTACCTTTTTGCTTCGGCAGATCCACCTATATACTCCTTATATAATAATTGTGTGCATGTATCATGAAGGAGCGACAATTTCTGTTTCCAACTTTGAAAACCGTGCTCTCGGTCATCTTAGTTGTCCCAGTTATTGAAAACTTCCTGCACGTCGTCGTTCTCTTCGAACTTCTCAAGCATAGTCTCCAGTTTGGTTACAGTCTCTTCATCATCCACCTTTGACCAGTTCAACGGAACCGGCCCCAGTGTAGAATCTGCAAATGTGTACCCTTTTGCTTCCAAGGCCTCTTTCACTTCATAGTATGCAGACGGATCAGTCAGAATCTCATAGTATCCATCCTCAGCACTGAAATCTTCAGCACCGCAATCCAATGCATCCATCATGACCTGTTCTTCATCTTCAAATTCTTCCGAATCGATCATAATCGTTCCCTTCTCCTGGAACATGAAGGAAACACTACCGGAAACGCCCATGTTTCCGTCGTACTTATCAAAAATGTGACGTACCTCGGCAGCCGTGCGGTTGCGGTTATTCGTCAGCGTACGCACCATGATCGCGATACCTGCCGGGCCGTAACCCTCATATACGATTTCTTCGTACTCATCGCCTTCGCCTGCACCTGCAGCCTTCTTGATGGCACGGTTGATGTTATCATTCGGCATATTGGAAGCTTTTGCCTTCGCAATCACGTCCTTGAGCTTTGAGTTGTTCTCCGGGTCAGGACCTCCGGCTTTAACGGCCACCATGATTTCTTTGGCCACTTTAGTAAATACTGCACCCTTTGCAGCATCTGATGCTTCTTTCTTTCTCTTGATATTATTCCACTTGGAATGTCCAGACATAAGGAAACCTCCACTCAAAAAATGTATATAGTATTATAGCACGCGAAATCGTATGAGCAAACACCAGCATATGTTTATAGTATTACGCTAGAAGATGTATCACTATCCACTTCGCCTTCATCGTTCAGATCAAAGCAATTGCAGCATCTGCCAAATAGGAAACCGCTGCACCCGCAGCAAGCGCAATACCAAGGTATTTAACATTTTTCCCATTGCCGATTGCAACTCGCGCAATCAAATACACGATTGCACATCCGATTGCCGGCGCGATACCAATCGACGCACATACTACGATCGCAAACAGATCTGACGTACGAAGCGCACGCTGCTTCTCACCCTTAAAGTATTGTGGCAGTTGTTTGGGCTTGGTTGTAATCAGAATCGCGATGGCACAGGCCACGGCCCCAATTACCGCGCCAACTAGAATCGCAACAAGCCAGTCGCCAAGGAAATTGCCAAGTTCTCCGGAAACTGGTTTATCCGTATAAGTTGACTTGTAGCCCGCAAAGAGAAATGGCAACACTCGGGCGACCATCTGCACAAGGAAATCGATTCCAAGTGCCAGCGAGAGTCGATACATGGAAGAACCGGTATCTTTCATAATCATCATTTCGACGATTACGATATTGATCATGATAAACAACGCACAAAGCTCAACGAATACGAAGATTGTTGCTCGAGGTTCTACTGGATCAATGCCCATATTGAGATGCGTCGCAGCCATCAGCATATACATCAACGCCGTCAGGCTCTCAATCTTAATATATCGTGAAGAAATCGGTGTCTTGCAATAGCGACACTTACCACCAAGGCATAACCAGCTGAAAATCGGGACTAAATCAAGTGCACCCAACTCATGCCCGCATGTCATGCACATCGAATGACCTTTCACAATGGTTCGATGCTCTGGGATTCGATATATACAAACGTTAGTGAAACTACCAATAATCGCACCAAACAACCCTGCAAATACAATATAGAAAATTGCCAAAACCAAATCTGGATTCATATTCTCACCCTCGCTTCCATCAACAATAACGATACTTGAAAAGCATCGATATTGCAATTATATTCCTATACAAAACAAATCTTATCAAACTTTTTTGTGTTTTTTGCAGAATTGTTGTGGTTTTTCTTGCAATGCGACTCTTTTGCATGTATATTTATTGGGTAAAAATAAGATGTAGTTTTGGGTATATTGTATTAGAGCGGGTTACAGTATCGTTTCAATTTTGCTCAACATATGAGCAAAATTGTAATTTTTTGTTTACTCGAAATACTATACAACGCGGGATTTTGGGTTTACACTACTAGTATCAGCGTAATATGCGGGTGGTGACTCTATGTCCCCATATACATCAAGCTAAGACGTGCATCAAATAGGGAGGGTATGATGAAACGATTAGGTGATATACTTATCGACAGTGGTTTTCTGTCTCAAGCCGAACTGCAAGAGGCTTTAGAAGCGCAACGCAATTCAACTACAAAGAAGAGACTCGGTGAAATTATCGTTGAGAAAGGTCTTCTTTCTGAACTGGATATTCTACGTGCAATTTCAAGTCAGTATGATCTCCCTATCATCGACTTGCAGCAGGTAGATATCGATCATGAGGCAACTAAAGTTGTTACCGAGCAGTATTGCGAAGAGAACCTGATTATTCCTTTTGCTTTCGATGAAGATAAGCTTGTTGTAGCAATTTATGACCCGTTGAACATCTTGGTCACAGATGACCTTCGTTTCCGTACGGGCAACGAAATCGTTACTCTTCTTGCGCCGAAGCAACAAATTCTTACCGCAATTAAGATGAATTACGGTAAGGAAGCTGCAAGTAAGGCTGCTGACGACCTTGCTGCCGACCTCGATATCGCGGATATGCAGAAACTCGGTGATGAGATTACAGATGAAGTCAACAATGCACCAGTCGTTAAGCTCGTTAACTCAATGATTGAGTTCGCTATCCGAGCTAACTCTTCCGATATTCACATCGAGCCGATGGAAGATCGTGTTCGAGTTCGTATCCGTATCGATGGTGTACTCTCCGAGATTATGAGTAACCCTGCCGCGGCGAAAGACGCCATTGTTACCCGTATCAAGATCCTCTCCGGCATGAATATTGCTGAGAAGCGTATTCCTCAGGACGGTCGTGTTCAGACAATAATCAACGGTCAGCCGGTCGACATGCGTGTATCCGTTCTCCCTACTGTACACGGTGAGAAGACGGTTATCCGTATCCTTGCAAAGAACGACTCGAACTTGAATCGTAAGTATCTCGGTATCAGCGAACATAACAACGAGATGATTGATAAGATTGTTAAAGTTCCGCAGGGTGTATGTCTTATTTCCGGACCTACAGGTTCTGGTAAGACAACTACCCTCTATACCCTCCTCTCTGAGAAGAATACTCCGGAGACAAACATTGTAACTGTCGAAGACCCTGTCGAAATTCAGATTCCTGGCATTAATCAGGTTCAGGTTAATGCCAAAGCTGGTATGACATTCGCAAGCGGTCTTCGTTCTATTCTCCGTCAGGACCCAGACATTATCCTCGTCGGTGAGATTCGTGACGGTGAGACAGCAGAAATTGCCATGCGAGCCGCCATCACAGGCCACTTGGTTTTCAGTACTATCCATACCAACGATGCGGTTTCTTCCATCAACCGTTTGATTGATATGGGTATTGAACCATTCATGGTTTCTACCGCTTTGATCGGTGTTGTTGCACAGCGTCTTGTTCGTCGTATTTGCACCAATTGCCGCGAAGAGTATGCACCAGGACCGGATGAGGTTGAGTTGTTGCATCTTAAGCCGGGTCAGAAGTTATACCGCGGTGCCGGTTGTTCCGAGTGTAACGAGAAGGGCTACAAAGGACGTATTGCTATTCACGAAGTCGTCATCATGACAAAGAAGATGAGAGCCTTACTCGAGCGTCGTGCCGGTGAAGATGAGATGCGTGCACTGGCTGTCTCGGAAGGAACACTTATGCTTGCAGATTCAGCTGCTCAGTTGGTTCTTGAGGGTATCACAACTGTAGCAGAAATGAGTAAAGTAACATATTCCATTGACGGATAAGGAGGAAACAAAGTGGAAGAATTTACATTAAGTATGGATGCCATTCTCACAGAAGCAGTTCGCCGCCAGGCGTCCGATACGCACATCACGGTTGGACTCCCACCGATGATTCGTGTACATGGTGAACTAATGCCTCTAAACTCTAACATTTTGACACAGAGTGATACGGAGTATCTCTGTAAGTCGATGTTGGATAAGTCTAGACAGCAGTATCTCAATGAGCGTGGTGAGATTGACTTTTCTTACGTAGTAAAGGATTACAGCCGTTTCCGTTGTAATGTGTTTAAGCAGCGCGGTAGTTTTACACTTGCTGCTCGTACCATCACAACTGAGATTCCTACATGTGAGCGTCTTGGTCTCCCTGAGTTGTTCAAGGATTTGGCTTTGAAACCACGTGGATTGATTCTTGTTACCGGTCCTACGGGTTCCGGTAAGTCTACTACATTGGCCGCTATGGTTGGTCATATCAACCAGAACCGTCGTTGCCATGTATTGACATTGGAAGAGCCTATCGAGTATCTACATCGTCACGGCGAGTCCATGATTAACCAGCGCGAAGTTCATGAGGATACCCTTTCCTTCGCCAATGCCCTTCGTGCGGCACTTCGTGAAGACCCAGATGTTATCATGGTTGGTGAGATGCGTGACTTGGATACGATCAGTACTGCAATCACCGCATCAGAAACCGGTCACTTGGTTCTGTCTACTCTCCATACAAGTGGTGCTGCCGATACTATCAACCGTATCATCGACGTATTCCCGCCTCACCAGCAGGATCAGATTCGTGTACAGCTTGGTACTGTTCTTGTAGCAGTTATTTCTCAGACACTTCTTCCGCGCGCGGATGGTTCCGGACGTGTTGCTGCCTTTGAAATCCTCGTAGCTAATGATGCAGTACGTAACCTTATTCGTGAAGGTAAAACATATCAGATCGACAACACAATTGCTACCAACCTGAAATCCGGCATGTGCTCACTCGACTATTATCTAGCCGAGTTGACTAAGAAGGGCTTGATCACACGTGAAGTTGCAATTTCTCGTTGTAAAGATGCTGAGGAGTATCGTCGTTATCTTGCTTCCGCAGGAAGCGCGAATTCCGTTTCAAGTAGTCTATTTAGCTCGCTTGAGTATTAATAGAATAGAAAGAAGGAGGTTAGCTTCATGCCAAATTTTAAATATGAAGTAGTCGATGCGGCAGGTCATTCAAGCAAAGGCATTATCGAAGCGGCAAATATTAATGATGCTTCTAAGATGCTCCGTGCGGATGGTCGTTTTATCGCTTCGCTTGAAGCTGATACCGGCGCCGGCATTCTCTCAATGGAAGTTGGTAGCCCAAAGCTGAAGACAAAAGATCTCATGATCATTACAAGACAGCTCTCTTCCCTTCTGAGTGCAGGTATCACTGTTATCCGTTCTCTGGATATGCTGTATCAGCAGTTGGAAAGTAAGAAAGCACGAGCTGTCATCGGTTCTGTTTATGAGGCCATTCAATCCGGTAAGACTTTATCCGAGGCTTTCCGTGATCAGTCCAAGGCTTTGCCGACAATCATGATTTCCATGATTTCCGCCGGTGAAGAATCTGGTCGACTTGATGAAGTCATGAGCCGTCTTGCTGCTCACTTTGAGAAGGAACAGAAGTTAAAGAACAAAGTCGGTGCTGCTTTGGTTTACCCAATTATCCTTGCTGTCGTTACGTTCGGTATCACGGTAGGCTTGATGACGTTGGTAGTTCCAAGATTTGCTACAACGTTGAATGAATTGGGCGGTGAACTTCCTGGTTTGACCAAAGCTGTCATGTCTTTCAGTGATAGTATTATTGATTATTGGTATATCTATCTCGGTGTCATCTTGGGTATCGTGGTTGCATTCCGACTCTTTATCCATTCTGAGAAAGGTAGTATGTCTTGGTCAAAGTTCTTGTTGAAAATGCCGATTGTTGGTAAGTCGCAGAAGGCTACCGCAGCTGCTAGATTTACGAGAACTATGGCCACGCTTCTTCGAAGTGGTATCAGCGTGCTTGACTCCATGGAAATTACAAGTCATACGTTAGGTAATAAGTATTTGGAATCTCAACTTTACGAGGCTAGAAACGATATTCGTAAGGGTTCATCCGTTTCTAGATCCATTCGTGGTATTAAAGAGTTCCCTCCTATGATTTACGCGATGACAGCAATTGGTGAAGAGTCTGGTACCTTGGATGCCATTCTTGATAAGGCTGCAGACTTCTTTGAAGATGAGGCAGATGCCGCTACCGCAAAGATGACCGCAGCGATGGAGCCGCTCATGATTGTTATCATGGCTGGTGTCGTTCTTATTATTGTTGGTGCTTGCGGCTTGCCAGTACTTACAATGTCTAAGAACATTATGTGATGAATACTCGAAAGGAGATATATTATGGCTTTAGGAACTGGAAGCAGCAAAGAGATATCAATTGATGTCTCCAGCTCAAACATGAAAATGGTGCTCGGCGGCTACAACCGCAAAACAGGAGTGGTCTTGATCGACAAGTACGGTCTGATTCCTCTCGAGTCCGACACAATCGCAGATGGCGTAATCGCAGATCAGTTTGGTGTGGTTATGGCATTAAAGAATGCTTTGGCAAAGAGTAACATTCAGGACAAACGTGCAATTTTGACCGTTGAGGGTAGCTACCTTCATACGAGAGACTTGGAGTTGCCAGCTGTCAAAGGTGATCAACTTCGAGATATGGTTCGCTACGAGATTCTTGGTCAGGGAACAAATAATCGCGACATGATTGTTGAGTATATCGTATACGATAAGGTTCTCGATGAGGAAACCAAGCAGCAGAAGTACAAGGTTCGTGCAACAGCTATTCCGAAAGATGTAGCAAATGACTTCCGTGAAATGATGAAGACCAGCGCATTGACACCGGTTGCTTTGGATGTTAACCCGAATGCAATCCGTAAGCTTTTCAGAAGCGGCACAATCAATGGCACAACGAATATCAATTCCAACACATTGCTCTTGATTGAGTTGTCATCCAAGACAACTAATATTACTGTTTTGGATAAGGGATTCCCAGTACTGACTCGTCGACTTCAGTTCGGTCACTCAAATATCCGTCAGGTAGCGGAGACCGTTAAGAAGGTTCAAGGAAATTCTGCTAACAAATCTTCTATCCTTACTCGTCGTCTTCAGGTTGTTAAAGGAGAGGGTATCTCGACAGTAGATGTTTCTGACATCGATGTATGGCATGAGACCGTAAAGGATGAGCCGTCACTGAATAGTGCAGTCTCCGCTTACTTTAAGAGTTTGACTGATGCGATTTCTAGAACAGCTCAGTTCTCTATTTCTAAGTACCACCTCGACGCAATCAGCACATGCTTCCTCTATGGTAGTGGTGCAAGTTATCGTAAGATGGACAAAGAGTTGGCTCGTCAGCTCGGCACACAGGTTGAAATCCTTAATAGCCTGAATACAGTTCAGGGGCCGAAGGACTTCACTCTTCGTGACTACGTGAATGCGTGCGGTGCACTCATTCGTGAAAATTGAAAGGAGGCGAGATTATGAGTTTTGCAAAATCAAAGAATGACTTTTCCAAAAAGGACATGAACTTCTTTTCAGAGTTCAATTCTGGTGCATCACAGCAGATATCGTCTGCATTCCCTATCTTCCTTTTGGTTGCAATCGTAATTCTGGCTGTTACATTAATTGTATGGATCGTGTGTGGTATCCAGATCATGAAGAAGCAAGACACAATTGATGAGATTCGAGCTGAAATGGTTTCTCCAGAGTATCAAGAACGTCTGAGTCGTAAAGACAGATCTCAGCTTGAGGTTGAAGACTTGCGTGAGTATCACTACGTGCTTTCTACTCTCGATGCAAGAGTTGCTGACAAGAATTCATCTTCTGTAAAGACTCTGGTAGATTGTAGAAACGCACTCCCTGATGATGCGATTCTTTTATCTTATCACGATCAAGATGGCGTGGTAGAGATTCATGGACAGACTCTCAAGCGCGAGTCTTGCTACAACTACGGCAAATTACTTGAAGATTTAGGACTCTTTAGCTTTATCGAAACAGAGATTCATATCATGGATCCTATCGAAGCCGGCTATGATAAGGATACATTGATGTTTGCTAATGTACTTTATATCTTTACATATAAGTGCACACTTACTGGTCATTACACACTCACCTACGCATCGTTCATCGATGGTACCAATCCTACACCTCTCACAGCTACTGTTTCTATGATGAAGGAATCCGGCGAGAATTATGAACTGGGTGATATTAACACAATCGTGGTTGATGGCACAACGTATAAGTTGAACGGTGTGAAGATTAATGACACGGCAGTAGACGCAACAAAGTTGAGCGAAATTAAGAGTAATGACTGTTTGTCTGGAAAGATGGGCAGTAATATGGATGTTAAATTCATGTACATCCAGGCAGACGATACGAATGGAGGTGAGTCTTGATGAAAAACTCTGGCAGTAGAGATACCGTTTTATTGTTTGTAGTTCTCCTCTTGGCTCTTGGCGCAGTATGTTATTTGTGCGTCATTAAGAAGAACTTGGATAATCTTTCTGAAACAAGAGATGAGCTTGCAAGTGTAGAGCAGGAGAAAGCTCGTAATGATCTCATCATCCAACAGGCTGATGAACTTGATGAACAGAAGAATGCTTTGCTTAATGAGATTAAGGCTATTGAGGGTAAGTTGCTTCCTGACTTGAACTCAGCAGCTATCCAGAGACAGATTTACGAGCATTTCAAGACAAGTAATATTCCGTTCATCGTAAAAGTTGAGAATACTCCTCTCAATTACGAGACCGTTACCCTTCCTAATGGAACCGTTTCAACTGATCGTGTCAAGTATTCTACTTATAAGATTAGAGTTTCTGGTACTGATGGATTCCTTCTTAATCACGATGAGGGCGATGATATTCCGGATGAAATCTTCTATAACCAATTGTCTATTCCGTTTGGCGATGACAAGACACAGAATGCAGCTGCGCTGAAATACGCCAAAGAAAATGGTTTGGACATAACTAATGCAAATGATTTTAAGTCTCAGAGTTATGTTGGTTACACCGAATTTGTTAAGGCCTTACAAGAGATTCAGGATGAAGCTTTGGACTATGTAAAGATTTCTGACATTGAAATTGAAGATATGCAGCAAGGTTACTGCGAATTTACGGCTTCCGTGGATGTATTTGCTTATGATCTTGTAAACCGCAAGTCCGAAGCAAACAACAACCTCACATACATGGGCTGGGTTGGCGATAAGAATATCACAACAGGTGGTCTGGTAGGTCTACCGAGTTACTTCTTCTTGAAGTCTCCAAACTACAATGTAAATCCTGACTCCCCACTTTACGGATGCTACCTTTCTTTCGTAGCCTATGACTTTAATGTCAACCGTCCGTTCGCAGCATGGAACCATTGGGCATATGAATGGCAGCTCTTTGATGAGGTTAAGGCTGACCTTGATAAGTTGCCAGAAGATCTTAAGTTCCTTGAGATTCAGTATCGCATGGGTATGATTACAACTGCAGATTATGAAAAGGCAATCGCTGAATATGTAAAGGCCAACAATCTAGCCGGTCAGAATGATGCAGATGCAAATGCAAATACAAATGATGCTGGACGTCCGTAATTTCCAATAATAGAATTTAATACGATAAATGAGGGGGCTGTCTCAAAAGTGATGAATTCACAGTGAGACAGTCCTTTCATATTGTTCGATATTCCCTTCAATCTGTTGCGACAAGTGATATTTCCGACTCGATGAACAAACTACTCTGTAGTCGGAAGTAAAAATGTGGTACACGAGTGATTCTTCCGACTAGATGAAGTTTTCTCGCTCTAGTCGGAAAGCACCGTTGAAAACAGCCACAAATGTTCCGACTTCAAGTACAATTGCCTTTCTAGTCGGAAACAGTTCCTGTGCGGACGCAATAATGGCATACTTCTTAGTTTTCAAAGCGGACACAAGAATAGCCAAAGCAAAGGTTGCCTCAATTTCACTTTTGAGACAGCCTCTTATCTTTACTTCAATATTCATACAGAAGTCACTGATTTGTGTATTTGAGAATGTATGGAGGTCTTTTGTTCATTCTACTGTTTTAGTGTCATAACGCTGATGCCTCTACTTGATCAAATTCAGACTGCTTTGAGTTTGGTAATCTGTTCATGTGTATTAATTTGGAACGCTTAATTATAGATAGACATGTCTGGTTCTTATCCATCAAGGATAACTTGTTCCGATTGTGTAAGAAGAAATATCTTCTGTTTTCAATCGTGGTTGTTACCGATTACAATCATCCGGACTTGCGTGTCCGATGACAGATTTACGTGAACCGCTTACCTTGTACAGATAATCACGTATCTTACTGTTCTGCTTTTCCTGTCAGTCTCTCTATCTTCTTCGTATTGTCCTGATTGTGTCTCTTCTTGTTCTTCGACATAGTTCAGTTCGTATCTCATTGAAATATTCGTCTCGTTTAAAACTGTGGTATAGAAGGAGATTCGTTTACTGAAAGATAATGTTCGATATGTCGAGATCACTTCTACAATTAAAAAGCGCCCAATCAATTAACACAATCCGAAATTCATCATATAATTGCGAACTGTAGTTGATATAAATACTTCATTTACATATGCGTCTTCACATTTCTTCACAATTAGATGCCACAATTCTTATTGTCCATCAATTTAACTCGTGATATAGCATTCATCGAAAGTATAATACGAGCTAATGCTAGAGCCCTCGCTGTTTCGGGATGATTTATGCACCATGTTTGAACCTGGTTGCACGAGATTAGCAGTCGTTTTTAAGGCTGGGATGATGGTAAAATTCACATATCTGACAAGATATTTCGCAAAAATGTGAAGAAATTTGAAAATTGCTATTGCATTTTCGAAATTGCCTGCTATAATGAAATTACAAACTCAATAAATCAATTAGGAGGAACTAATTATGAAGAAGATTCAGAAGAACAGAAAAGGTTTTACACTCGTAGAAATGGTACTCGTTATTGCTATCATCGTTATCTTGGCAGCAGTAGTATTCTTCTCTGTATCCGATTACCTGAACAAGGCTAAGGACGCTACAGCAACAATGAAGGCTTACTCTAATGAGGTTGCAGCTGCTACAGCTGAGATCGAAGCAGCTAAGTAATTTTTACAAGTTGTCTTTTTTGAGGGGGGGCTTATTAAGCCCCCTCTTTTTTTACATTTCATTAACAAATTGGGCTTGGCATCACAGACTCTCTGTGATATAATGCTATTGGTTATACTTGGAGGAAATTTATGAGCAGAATCTATAAGAATAGACGTGGCTTTACCCTCGTTGAAGTGGTACTAGTCATTGCAATTATAGCTATTTTAGCTGCTGTTGTTGGAATTTCTGTAAAAGAGTATATCGATATGGGTAATTCTGGCAAGGACGATGTCCATAGCCAACGTATTGAATTCCAATCTAATAACGCAGCTAAGAATGACAAGTTTAAGGCTCTTGGTTATTAAGGAGGATATTCAAATATGTTTCGTGTAAAAAAGTCATCTAAGCGTGGTTTTACATTGCTCGAGACGATGTTAGCAGTTGCTCTTCTCTTGATTGTTACTCTGATTGCGTATGAAGGTTTCTTAACCACATTGAACTATGCTGGTGATACTGCTTTAGCTGATCGTGTCGCAAATCAGAATGCAGGAGATGTTTATAAAGCTGTTGGCGCAAAGTCTCATGGCGGCTCTTATGGTGGATCATCTGGTTCCGGAGCTGTAATGATTAAGGGCAATGGCTATGTTGGTGTTTATCAAGTTGGTGTTGTTAATTCCAGCTCTGGTATGTCGGTATTCTCAAGTGGTTCAGAATATACTGATGATGCATCTTTTGTAAATACGACGAATCGTCATGGTTTCTACTATGCTGCGAGAACTTGCCCCAAATGTGGCAAAGAACTCGAGTATTATGAGGAGACAAATGAATCTGGTTCTACTGTAATTATTGCAAAATGCAAGGATAAGAAGTGTTCATTTGCTGGTTTCCAGTACAATAAATAAGGAGGTGTATGTATGAAGATTCTTCGCAAAAATACAAAGAATAATCGCAGAGCATTTACACTTCTCGAAATGGTACTTGTAATCGCGATTATGATGATTGTGTTTGTTTATATCGTTTCTACTTTTACGATTGTAAACAAGAGCCATCTTAAGGTCACGAGATTGGATGCCATGCATGATTACGCTTCATTGAATTTGAATGCAATTTCTAATTCGCTCTGCAATGCTACGAATGTTAGCGGAGGAAGTAAGATTACTTGCGATGGTCAATACGTTCTACTAAACGGTGGCAAAATTCTTCCATCTTTTGACGTGATGTTCGCTTGGTCTACAACAATTAAGTTTACTACATTCCCGGATAGCAGAACTGTCAGGGTTGAGATTACCTTATATGATGCTTCTGCCGATACTACTTATTGCGATGAGACAGTTATTTACTGTCCTGCTTGTAAAAACATGGATGAGGTTTCCAGTGCAGGCAGCATAGGTTTCTCATACGATGTAGTTGATTCTTAATTTCTCCAAGTTTCTTAATGCTTATTTAGAAGGCTGCCTTACTCGATAAGGCAGCCTTCTTATTATCTTCTGATTTCACTCATCTGGACTATTGATCTCATTCATCAATGTACCTATCAAACTTCACTATTTGTCTCAAACTAATTCACCATATTTCTTGGTTGCCATGGATTAATTCCGGATCTTCTCCTCGTTCCTTGGCTGCCATTTTGCTGTAATTATGTTCTCGTATGACAAGTATCTTTCAAAACTTTTTTCTTGCGTTCTAAATGCTATTTCTGTGCGTTTCTGTAATATGCTTTTTGAATCTAGAAATGTGTGGCAATTTGTCACCATGCCGCAGTTTGCGTCAGAAATGTGTCTATGGATCATTTCTATACTTATGCATGTCCAATCATTCGTCTTCGCTTCTTGGTGGGAATAGCACGTTTCTGGAGCGATATCTATGTGGTTAATAGAGACAATCCATCCGTGGTTTCTTCTACACATGAACATGCATCTCGTGTACATGATTCTGTCGAATCATTTCTCATGTCTGTTCATTTCTATATATGTTCATTTTAGACAAAATTAGGGGGGCTCTTTCGAGCCCCCCTAAGAGAATCAGTTATTCAGTTAATCTTCGTGATTACACATCGTATGTGTACTCATAGCCTTCAACTGTATAGCAGCTCTTCAACGGCTTTGGCGTATTATCTTCCTCGCTCATTGAAGGACAGTAAGACAACTTGATTGGATCACCATTCGTATAGTGATAGTTTACTGCCTCAAATCTACCGTAGAAATGTGGACCATTCTCAAACTGAACTGTGCTTGCATCTTCACCAATACCAGCCAGGGAGATGTACGCGTCACAAACTTGTGCTTGCCCCATCGAGAACAAATTCTGTCCAAGACCAACGATTAAGCAGGCTGGCTTCTCGCCTTCCTTTGCCTTCAAGTTTGCGTTGTATGGATTCTCAAAGTCTGTGCTGTATCGGTTATCACAAGAGATGATACCGCTGATCTTGCATCCTTGATTGCCCCATTGTGGTGCACCCATAGTAATATCAACACCCTTATCCAACACGATAACAAGCTGTGCATCATATGCATTCGATACTTGAATTGTAAAAGCATCTAACTTAACATCACCTGACATATAGATACTTGCCGTACCTTTTGAAAGGTCAATTGTCAAAGAACCATATGAATATGTGCCAGACATCTTATATGCTTGATTACCATCAATAACAGTATCTTTACCGCTCAATTGAGCTGGTGTTAACATGCTTCCCGTGCGGAACTGACCATAGGATGCCGTCTGTTGTTCAGAAGTCGGAATATAGTGAGACACTGCCGTAGCAAGTTTCGGATCCGAAAGATACTTTGATGCTTTAGTAGTCATATGGTCGTACATCTTCTTTGTGGCTTCATCTGTAACATCATCAATACTGTTGTAAGTGATAGACGTGGAACTAGAAATATTCGCAGTACCACCATTCTTGATGATAATGTTTGCCTGACCGTCATTCGTTGTTGGACGAGAAACTTTAGCATTCTTGCCAACAACCCAGTACTTCGTGAACTGGCCACCAGCTGTCCAGTCATTGGATGTAAATTCTGAGTTTTGCAAATACATACCATCTGCGATAACATTAAATCCACTTGGTACTGCTGCGCTTCCGTTCGCATTTCTTGTTGCACTCTGGCGGTTACTGTTTCCATTTACAGTTGCACCAAGGAAATAAAACTCGCCTTTTCCAGGTTCGATCTTGAATCCATTACCACCGCTCGCAACATCCATACCTGCATCCGGTCCGTAGAAAATGATATCGTTGTAGTACTTGGTGCCTTGACCACCTTTAGCTACACCAGTAATAACTGTCGGATTATTGATATAAGTCTCACCAGCACCAGTGATAAATACATTACCATGTAAAACAGTGTACGATTGTGTTGTTTGAACATACAACATCTGAACATCTACAACATCTGGATTTGTCGGATCACCACATGTTACCATGTTCGCACAAATCTCAGTAACAGGTTGCGGCGGATTGTACTTCAATCTAACTCGCAAATTCTCGGCTTTCTTATCTTCATCCGTTACATTAATGTATGTGCTGAATGTCAAATAAAGATCGCCTGAACTACTGTCTGCTTCGGATACAGTAAAATATGTCTTACTGTTCTCCTGACCTGCCATACCTGGTGCAATAGACATACCGTCATTCTGATCCGCACCGGCTGCTGCATAATCTTTAGAAGAACCGGTAAACTCGTATTGACCGTTATTTACCATCTTCTCAAGTTCTGCGTCTGGGAGTTCCTGCTTCTCAATTGCGCCAATAATCGTCTCCGCAGCACAGCTGAGAGTCAGTCTCTCTTGGCTACGCTCCGTATCCACGTAATAACGTGAACGGCTGGCAAGTGTGAACGTCATCGCAGATGAAATTAAAATAAGTGACACGGCAAAGACCATGAGTACAAAGATAAGCATCGCACCCTTTTTGTTTCCATGTCGATGACACTTACGATTTTGTAAGAACTTCATCTTGTGTTGCCTCCATAATTCTTTCAATGATTCAATTCGGATAGTTACATATTTATTGGTTATACTTAATATACATTATATGAGGAAATTTGCAAATTGAAAGCGGTACGCTTGTCAATTTCACATTTGTTCACATTTGCGTTCACATTCGCCTGTTAATTTCTCTTCCCATTTTTCTCTGACGTACCTCGCTGCGTTGCCATTAACAAATCTTAACTGCCCAGAGCCATAGAATTCCTGCGATGGTGTTTTCTTGACACGGACTCGTCCCGAGAGCGAATTGTGTACCGGGCATTGCCACAATGACAAACTTGTATGTCCTGTCGTAAACCATTCGATAATTGTTTCGAGTGGCTGTGTGCAGATCGGGCAGCGCATCTTCTCTTGAATTGCCGCTTCAACGGCTTCCTTCTCCGAACGACAGATCTTACTCTTCCATCTTGTCTGCATCGTTAGATTTGGATTTGAAATGAAGAATCTCAATTGTGGTGTGGCGGATGCACCTTCTTTCTTTGAGATCAAGAAGTAATCTATCAGCGTTTCTTTGAGAATTCTGGCTTCATAGTACGCATCTTTATCTGCACTGTGGAAATCATTGGTTTGCGGAATTCGATAGAAATCCACTGCATAAGCAACACTACGTTGCTGTGATGTATTCTCCGATATCCGACCAAATAATGGTTGAATGTCTAGGAACCGCTCGTTCATTTCAATTGGCATATTGTGAATCTTCAGATTTGAACGAAGAATGGAAATATCAGAATCACCCCATGCGCAAAGGATGTAGTCTTCACCACACCATTCGCAGAATAGACGATAAGCTTCTGCAAATGGCAAACCATGCTTCAAATCTTCTGTACTACGGTTAATGACACGGGACACTTGTTTGTTCATGATGCGATAGTAAGTAGGGCGCACTAAAATTGAGAAAGGAGCCGACATGTGATATTCGTTTTCCGATTCTACTGTAAGTTTCACCGCACCGATTTCTATAATTTCACCAGGAAGTTCTTTGGGATCGACAGGAGATGGCATATAGGGTATTGGCTGATTCCACTCCATATCCAACACCACAAAAGTCATGGGAAAGGACTCTGTCTTCTCGCTCATATCTCTTTCTCCTCTTCTATTCCCTTATCCATGCATTCACCTTCGTGCACAGTGTGCATTGTTTTCTTCATTCTCTTCTTCTCCGTCCATGCTACACTCACCGACAACAACAAAAGCAGTCCTGTTGCACCAATCGTGCAGTAAGTTCCGAAGTCGACTCCCTGTGTGCGATATACAAACTTTACTTCGTGATGACCTTCTGTGACCTGAACAGTAAGGAATGACTGAAATCCAGCCAATATATCCGTTTCCTCACCATCTATCGTAGCTTTCCAGCCCGTATCGTATGGCACACTTAACACAAGACTACCAGAAGTCGGTGCATCAATTGTGCCTTGGATGAGACCATCTTTCTGATTCGTAATCGTCCATGCCGCTTCTTCCATCGCTTGTTCGAAACTTACAACCTCATTTGCATCCAGCTTTGCAACCGTAACTGTAATCGGCGTGTCCCCAGGTTCTGATGCGATGAGTTGCAGACCTAACTTCTCACCCTTCAGCTCGTCTGGAGAAACCTCAATCCATGAATTCTGAGGAAGCGTCACTCGTTTGACAAATGATTGGAAACCGCCTTCATCTACTCTTTGTATCTCGATGCTGGCATTCACTTCAGAATTACAGTATATATATATAGGAGTATTAATACTTTCCTTGGACCGAAGGTTTGCCTCCATATATACTTTCGAATTTTCTGCATAGAGAGAGCCGTCTTTTTCTTCCACGTTCTTCTTGGTGTGCAATTCCATTTCCACGGTTTGAAATGGCATGATGCCTGTAAATCTTTGTGCCAACTCATTCTGGTTTACAAATGCGGATTGTGATGTGAAGATATCTTCATTGATATCCTTCGCAGTAGTAAAGTAACCATTGGATCCGCCTGTCTTCGTTTCCACAAGACTCAACTGGCCATACTCACTGGTTACATGAAGTGGAACATTGAAAAAACTATTCGTAATCGGCGTACTACCTTTGATATCGATTTCACCCTTATCGCCATTATTGATACCAAGTACGCGAAGTGTCTGCGCATAATCAGACGAGGACAAATAGAACAGGTTATCCAGCGTACCAACGCCTTCATAAAGTCCATTGTTCTCCCAGCCCGCAAGAGAAACCTCTACGCGCCCACCCATCGGCAATTTCTCGCGAATCTCGTTCATAATCTGTACGTGCTGCTCATCTCTGACTCGGAAGAGCACGGTGTCTGCCAGCTTGTAGACTTTCTTGGGTTCATTTGCCAGCACAGGAGCGATATCCCCTACATGATCTAACACGTCTGAGATATTCTCACGAGAAGGAGCCTCACTTGAAGTCGCCAATACAGTCTTTCGAAAGTATTTCTCTTTGATTGGTCGGTAGAACCCAATTCCGGCTTCTAACAACATCGTCACCATAAGTCCTGCGGCCATACCTACTCTCAATCGGCCATCTGAACGCGCCGCTGTTGCAGAAAACGCCACATAGATTGCAATGAAAGCGATAGCCATGTAAATCGCATAGTTCTCATATCGGTAGTCGTATGAGATTTTGCAATGAATCAGCAGAAATGCGAGAATCATGGCCATGGCTCCGTATAGATGGCTCTTATCTGAGAAAAGCGAGCCTGTAGAGATGAGTCTTCCTGCCATATACACTAACATGAACACTATGATTATAGCCTGCGGATAGTAACCAATGATTGGGAAATGCAGGCCTTGGAATACGAAGCGAAGCAATCGGCTGGACATACTAATGTAGACCGTAACCAACATACAGTAGGAATATATTTTCTCTGTGATGGATATTTTTTCTGAGAACCCATATAGTATCGAGAGGATCACCGTGAAAATGCCACAGTATACACTTGGAAGTTGACTCTCATCGGTTGGGAAAAGAACCGGTGCATCAAATCCAGCGCGTTCCAGAATATCCCACACCTTCAGATCCATTGCCATGTAATCAGATGGGAAAGACAATGTATCATCGATGGCTGCATGCCAACGGGACAGAAGTGCCGGCCACCAAAAGGCTGCTGCCATCGCGAGTCCTAAGAAGAAGTAAATCAGAAAATCCTTGATTACGCTTCCAAAGTGTCGAACACCTTCTTCTCGATGGCGCTGTTCGATATATAGCAAAGGGAAAATCACTAAGATGAAGAGAAGCAAATATGGAGAGATGCGAAATCCGTTCATGGACAGAAGTGCACAGACGACTGCAAACATCCAACGATGCGTGCCTTGAATTAGTTTGCTCAATGAAAGGCAGAGCAGTGGCAAGAGAATGACTACATCCAGCATCCACGGCTCTTGAGAATACGTGAGGACGAAACCAGATAACGCATAGGCTACAGAAAGTCCTACACAAAGCGGAGAGACAACACGATCTTTCTTCCAAAGCATGCAAGCAAAGGATAGCGAAGCGACAGCAGTCTTGAGTGCGAAGATAACCTCGGTAGCCTGTGCCAGTTTATCGTGAGCGAAGCATAGATACAGCAAGTTGAAAGGACTTGCTGCACAGCTGACAATGCGCGTCCAGAAGTCGCTTCCGCCGCCCGCATTCCACGTGTAGAACAACGATTCGCCATGAAGGATTTTGCGTCGAAGCTCCGCAATAACAGGGAGATACTGATCTTGCATGGGGCGTGTCATGAAACAATCCCCACTGAACGGATATATCTTAAATCTCCAAGCAATGGCAAGCAGTATGAATATGGGCATGAGAAAAGATGCCACCAGCATGACCTTTGTCCGATTGTCTGAGAACGTGATTTGGTTATCCTTACGAAGCGGCTTCATTCTTCTATTTCTTCCTCCGCTTCAGTTGGTTCATCGGCAGGTTCTGCCTGTTCTTCCACTACGCTTTCGTCAGTGATCTCTTCAATCTTTGAAGTCGTCTGTCTTGCGTATTGCAATCTCCTTCTTCGCACACCAAGAATCTCACGGATTGCCATAAGTACAAGCAGTAACGCTAAGCTTGCCAATGAAATAGCCACACAAAGTTTGAATTTCGCCGGATAGTATTCCAGGGATATATTATGTGTGCCAGAAGTGAGCTTGATTCCCATAAATGCTTCATCAATGGAAAGAATTTCTGCTTCTTGACCATCGACTTTCGCGGTCCAGTTTTCATCATAAGGAATAGAAAGGAAGAGCACGCCATCTTCGTTCGCTGTAATCGTTCCCTCTACGTGAGTAGAATCATAGGAAACCACTTTCAACTGTTCATCGCTAAGCTTATCCAACATTTCCTGATAGGCTTCATCATCAACTTGTGCACACTGAATCCAGATGTTACCTGTCAGCGAATCATCATTAAATGTAAGTGTAACTCTCTTATCTGAATTGTCCGTCACATAGCCAATATCCAGTATCTGACCTGTACGTGCCGTCACGTTGGTGGACGTCGTCTCATCTGTCAGAATATCTCTGTCCTCAATCTTCATAGATGGGGCTACAGAAGAAACTACAAAAATGTAAAGATGCGATCCAACCGGTGCATTCTCTGGAACGAGTGTAAGGGAGGCCTTCTTACCGCCACTGAAATTAAACTTGTATCCGGTTCGATTATTGCCACCATCCGCAAGCAACGTATTTAGTTCTTCAAAACTTAAGTCAATCTCCTGATAAACTGGTTTTGAGATACCCATACTTTTTACGAATGCACTGGTAGAAATAAAAGGAACCGAAATCTGATCCATGTGGTATGTCAGGACATCCTCGTTGACCATATAGCCCAACGCCAAGGCGTCTGGATTGACGTGCTTATGAAGTGACGTATCATTCTCTACTTCTTTGAAGCAGACTGGGATCGGTGAATTGGCGTATATATCGTAGATGTTGCGCACGCCGAAAAGACTACATGTTACTTCGGTCATGCCATAACTTCTCATACTGTTTATGCCATTATTGTGGAAGCCAAGATTCTTGATAAATTTCACGAAGCTTTCACGTGCTGTTGAGGTGAAGATGGATATACCCTTCATATTATATAGTGCTGGCTGATTACAAATATAAGCTGGGCAGATCTCCGAACGTTCAAATCCATATTCGCATTTCTCTTCTGACTCTTCCACCAACTGTTGCACTTCATCGTAGTGTGAAGCGTAGAATTTCCATCCGGTAAAACTCTCGTGCGCTGCAACCAGACTGACGGTTGCAATCGTAGATGTAGCCAATTCAGCAGTCAGCACACAGAACAGAAGAATCTGCTGGAACATAGCGCTCTTTCTATTCTCTGCAATCACACGCATAACTGCTGTATACAGGATGAGGAACAAGAACGATAATCCCATCGCAAGGTACCCTTCTTCTCCTTCACCGATCTTCTCGTAAAGAATAAGGAAAGCGATCATTGAAAGACACGGCACCATCAGTTCTCGTTTCGTGAAACTCTTCAGATTACGAAGCACCTTGTAAGCCATAAGAACGACTAGGAAAGAAATCAGGAAAGCTTGGCGATATGGAATCTGATTCGGAAAATGGAATCCATGCCAGATATAGGTCATCATACGGCTGGTAAGGCTGATATACATAATGGCCAGACCGACGCCATATGCAATCTTCTCTCTCAGACGAATCTTCTTGCATAGGAAGAACAGAGGAATCAGCATGGCAATAAAAATGCCACTATATACGTTGGCCATGCCATCACGAATATTCGGATTAGGTGCCACGAAGAATCGGCTGATAAAGTCGAACATGTCGTTCATGACCTGGAACTTCTTTGGGAACGTTCCTCCTGTCGCGGATGAATCCTGCAAAGTGATGTAAGTCGACAAAGTAAGGAATGCGGATAAACCTCCTGCAATCAGCGAGTAAACGACGAACCGCCATACCGCCGACCAGAAATTCTTCAACGTAACGGACTCAGTCACCGAAATATACAGAATCGGCGCGAAGAAAACGAGGAACAAGCATACAAAATATCCAGAATAGAAATTCGAAAGCAGGCAGATCGCAAGGGATAGACAGTATAGAAGTGGTTTCTTCTCTTTAAACATCTTCAGAAGTCCCAAGACGATCAACGGGAGAAGCACCACCGCATCGTGCCACATGATGTTCCAGAAATAGGAAATGGCCCAGCCACAAAGTGCATAGGTAGATGAGAATGCAGTCAGACAAAGGTCTTTGCGTTTGTGATCCAGTTCTGAAAGAAGGTAGGACATGAACAGTCCTGTCAATCCACAACGCAAGATTGCCAATAGTGCAATACAGTCACCGATATACTTCGGCGGGAAAAATACGGCCAAGATATTAAGTGGACTGGAACAGTAGTTTGCAAATACTGCCCAGAAATTCGTTCCCAGACCGACATTCCATGAGAAGAATAAACTCTCACCGGATAGGATCTTATTTCTCGTCTCGACTAAAAACGGTGCGTACTGATGGTAGCAATCCACCGTAAGAATCATATTCTCGCCGGCGCCAAAGGGATGAACCTGAAGTATGGCAAATACAGCAAGCATTAAGAGTGCTGGAATAAAGAAAGCATAGATATGGAACTGGCGTTCAGACAATCTATGTAGGAATCGTTTATTTGATGGTCGCATGATCAATCCTCTGCATCATTCAAGATCGTGGATGCATCGGAAACCTGATATGTAAACCAGATTTCCAATTTTTATATAGGTACTATATAATCCGCATGGAACATTTTACCATATAGACCGACACATGTCTTGTAACCTTATGGAAATGTATTTTATGCACGTTTTATGTTAGAGTAGATGTGAATATATGTAGTAATTTGTGCAAAAATGGTATAGGAAGCATGAAGAAAAACAAGCAAGATAACTTAGCACAGACAGAGGTAGGAACACCTGAACTTGTGAATCCAAACGATCAAGAGACATCTTCTCCTTCGGAGCTTCTTTCGGATCCAGATGTTCAGGATGAGGATGACTCGCTCGAACCTGTCGACTCGGAAATCATCCCGCAGTCGGATGAGATAACGGCGGATGAATGGGAAATGGATGAACCAGTTCCCATGGCAATGGCAGCTCACGAGATCACATCAGTTTCTGCCGAGAATGATCCGGATGCGCCGATTTTCATTGAGCATTCTACCCGTCCCGCAGATGCGGAACCGGTAGGTGAAGGTCTAAAATATAATCGCAAGCCGAAAACGATCTTGATTGTGACAATTGTCGCCGCCTTGTTGGTACTGATATTCTCTGTTATCACTCTGGGCAATCTGAACGAACGTATGACAAGCCCCCTCACCGTTGGGAACCACGATGTGTCGAATGCCGAATTTAGTTTCATGTATCACTATGTCTTGTTAGAGAATGGCGTTGACATTTTCAAAGAGAATACTGCGACCATGCTTTCCTCTCCAGGAGAGAATGGTTTCGCCACCTATCGCGATTACTTTCTCGATGTTACGGCCAAAGAAATACAAACTACCTATATGCTGTATGATGATGCAGTCGAGCATGGATACTCTATCACAGAAGATCATAAGAAACGTGCAGAAGCTTACATTGAATGGCTCAAGACTAAGGCCGAAGCCATCGATGTGGATCTTAGCACCTATATTAAGGGCACTTTCGGCCCATATGTAGACCGAAAGCTCATCACGGAAGTGCTACCGAAGGTGTATTTCACGCAGGAATATGCAGCCAATCAGAAACTAGCAGAACTGAAAGCAACGAAGGAGCAAGCCGAGGCCGCCTATCAGGATTCACGCAATTCATATGACCTCGTCTCCTACCGCGCCATTCGAATCACCTTCGAAGCACGCGAAGAGAGTTATGTCAAAACCGCTAACATCAATGCGCAGAAAATCGTAGAGGAGATGAATCACGACCAGTCTCAATTTCAGACTGTCGCAGCGAAGTATTTCTCTGGTGAGATGCAGCAGAAGTTGTTGATTCCAGACTCTACTCTTCACAAGAATGTGCGCTACTCTGAATTGGATGCCGGTGAATGGCGCACATGGCTATTCGATCAATCACGTATCTCTGGCGATACGGTGATTTTTCAGGATGAGTATGGCTTCCCAATCATCTTCTGCTTCGTCGATCGCGTGCGTCAGGAAGAGCCACTTCGTAATGTGCGTTTCTTCACCATTAATTTGGAAGACGTAGAGAACGGTGTACCAGGACTTCCGGCAAGCGAGATTCTTCCTGCCTCACAGACGATTTTCGACAGCATCACAGATGAAGCCAGCATGCTTACTTTGGAGACGACCTATGTGGATCAGTTATTGGATGGTTCCATGCGAGCTGAACAGAAAACTTCGATTTATCCAGGCAACCACTCTGATGAGGTTGATGCATGGATCTTCGATTCTGCCCGCAAGTCCGGAGATAAGATTATGTTTGAAGGCGATACGCAGATTCTGATTCTGTTCTATGTCGAGGCCTCACCTAATCCAGAATGGTACGACCGTGTGAATAGCTTTATCCGTATGGACAATTATCACGCTTTTGTCAGTGAGAAACTACAACAGTACGCCTACACCTTCCATGAGGACGGGTTGAAATATATCCAGGATATTCCTTCGTAAAACCGAAGATTCCTTTACACCATGTGAACTGCAATTGCAATCAGCACAAAAATCGATGAAAGCATCATAATCGCAATCAACAGCGCAACGATTCTTGCCGCTGTGTTGTATTTGGATTTGCTTCCTCTTCCTGCCATGTTTAGACCTCCCTCAAGGATTATAGGTATTTCAGCAGATTCTCACGCACATCATCCATACGTGCATCAGAAATACCGAAATCCATCTTCTTATAATTCCAAGCTGATCGACCAATGTTGTATTTTCTGAAGACTTCGTTGATCTTAGCATACCATCTTACCGCATCTTCCGGTGCAACACGATCAATCACACCGTATTCTCCGCAGTATAGCGCAACGCCACGTTCTTCTGCAACCGCTATTGCCTCGGCAAAAATCTTCTCGAAGTACTTCGAAGTAAGCGTCTCTTCCTCAGAGAAGCCTGCGAATCCGGTGGTTACCTGCTGCAGATATTTCGCACTTGCTTCATTCATCTCCTTATAAGGTGCATCAATACTGATACGGAAAGATGTATCCATCGAGGACACCCAAGGCGCACCTTGGTGGGTGAAGATCAGCGGCTCGTAACAGTGGAAATTGTAGATGATGTTCTCATCATAAGGCATAGCGAGATCTTTGACCGAATCGACACTATTGTTCCAGTAGCCACCGACAAGGATCTTAATGGTCGGTGCGATGTTTCGGATTCGACGAATGCATTCATAAGAGATTTGATTCCACCGCTCGCAGAATGCCTGATCGGTCACTTCGTTCAATAGTTCGAAGGCTACTCGACCTTCGTATTTCCCGAAGCGCGTCGCCACATTCTCCCAAAGCGTATAGAAACGTTCCTGAAGTGCTTCGCTATCGAAGAATCCCACCTCTTTCTCCCCTTCATCGAAGGAATATCCCATCGTCTTATGGAGATCGAGCACCATGTTGAGACCATATTTGCCGCACCAGTCAATCGCGTCCTGAATATGTTCGTAGCCGCGCTCAATTGGCGTGCCATCTTTCTCTTCCACTAGTTCATAATCGAAGGGCACGCGGACATGATCCATGCCCCATTCCTTAATCGTTCTGATATCTTCTTCTTTTACGAAAGTACTGTATGTCTCTTCTGTATCGTCGCACTGGGATAACCAGCCGCCCAGATTGACGCCTTTCTGATATCCTTCCCAAACTTTCATACGCCCTTCTCCTTCACTTACGCATTGCATTTATTATATCAAATTTAGCATTGGAAAAATCTCTTCTGTATCAACAACGATTCTTCCACGACATGTTCACTTGTTCTGGAGCTGATCGACCTCTTCCGCATATCTTACGGTCTCCATAGCATCCTTACAGTATTTGTCTGCACCAATCGCATCAGAATATTCCTGCGTCAATACCGCGCCGCCTACGCACACCTTCGCCCAAGGAGCCTGCTCACGAAGAAGTTTTATGGTCTCTTCCATAGCAGGAACCGTTGTGGTCATCAGCGCGGAGAGTCCTACAATCGGGGCATGCAGACGAATCGTCTCTTCTACGATTTTCTGCGCCGGCACATCTTTGCCTAAGTCGCTGACTGCAAATCCGTAGTTCTCCAGGATCAGCTTCACGATATTCTTGCCAATATCGTGAATGTCACCATGAACCGTAGCCAGAACGAACGCACATCGAGAACTAGCACCTCCTGCCTCACCATTGGCATCCGATGCCATGGCAAGTTTGACTTCTTCAAAAGCACTCTTGGCCGCTTCGGCCGCCATGAGAAGCTGAGGTAGATATACTTTCTTCTTCTCGAAGTCTGCACCTACGATATTCAGTGCCGGAATGACTTCGGATTGAATAATCTCCAGTGGTTTCTTCTCCGCAAGCATCGCATGAGTCAAGACGCCTGTCTTCTCCTTGAGACCGCGAACGATAGCTGTCTGTAATTCAGAAGCAGGCGCATTGTTCGCTTCGTTTGTCGAAGCTACTGATGTAGAGGGTGCCGCTGCAATTGTATTCGGCGCCGTAACGGCCGGCAGATTCTGGGCGTACTCAATATAGCCCATGCAGTTCTCGTCCATATTATGGAGTGCGCGGAAAGCATGATATACGTTCATCATTTCCTGTGCATAAGGATTCATGATGGCCGCCGAAAGTCCTTCTTGCAGGCAAAGCGAGAAGAATGTCGATGTAATGATGTTTCGATTCGGCAGTCCGAAGGATACATTCGACACACCCAGAGATGTGTTGGCGCCCAGTTCGTCATGAATTCGACGTACCGACTCCATGGTAGCCATCGCGGCGCCGGTATCTGCAGAGATTGTCATCGCCAGTGGGTCGAAGATCAGGTCTTTCTTCTCGATGCCAAATTCAGCCGCGCGGCGGATGATCTTCTCCGCAATCGCGACACGTGCATCGGCAGTCTCCGGAATCCCGTTCTCGTCAAGCGTCAGGGCTACGACCAGGCCGCCGTACTTCTTCACCAACGGGAACACCGCATTCATCACTTCTTCTTTACCATTGACAGAATTGACCATCGCCTTACCGTTATAGGCGCGAAGCCCAGCTTCCATCGCCACCGGATCTGTGGTATCAAGTTGCAGCGGGAGATCGGACACAGCCTGAATCTCGCGTACCGCATGGAGCAGGAATGCCGGTTCATCGATCTCTGGAAGGCCAACATTCACGTCCAGCACCTGAACGCCCGCATCCTGCTGCTTCAGTGCTTCATTGAGAATATAGTCTATATCGTTCTCTCTAAGTGCCTGTTGGAAACGTTTCTTACCTGTCGGATTGATACGTTCGCCGATGAGAATCGGTTCCTCGCCGAACTGCACCGCATTCGTATAAGAGGACACGAGGGAAATCTCCTTGGCCTCAGTCGGAACCGGCTGGATGCTACTTGCTTTCTCGACCACGGCACGGATGTAATCCGGCGTCGTGCCACAACAGCCACCCGCGATCCGGATGCCCTGTTCGAGTAATTCTCCCACAGATTCGGCAAAATCACTCGGCGTCACATCGAAGACGGTCTTTCCGTTCTCACTTCTGGGAAGTCCCGCATTCGGCTTCATTAAGACCGGCACCGAAGCATATCGGAGATACTCTTCCATGACGCCAGCCAGCTGATCCGGACCCAGCGAGCAATTGGCACCGATGGCATCGGCATGCATGCCCTCTAGCATCGCCACCATCGCGGCCGGCGAAGCGCCGGTCATGAGCTTACCATCACTACCGTATGCGTTGGAAACAAAGACTGGAAGATCACTGTTCTCTTTGGCGGCCAGAAGCGCCGCCTTCGTATCGTAACTATCGTTCATGGTCTCGATGAAGATGACGTCTACACCCGCTTTTACACCCAATCGTACAGACTTACTATACATCGCGACCGCATCTTCGAATTCATAATCGCCGTAAGGCTTCAGAAGCTTGCCAAGCGGACCGATATCCAGAGCGACGAACTTCTCCTGCGTTCCCGTGCTTCGAGAAGCCGCTTCGCGAGCATTGCGGACAGCGGCGAAGATTACCGTCTCGAGTTCCTCGTCGGCAAATTTCAGACCGTTGGCACCGAATGTATTACTCAATACAAGATTACTGCCGGCATCGAAGTAGGACTGCTGAATCTTAATAATCTCCTCCGGATGGGAGACGTTCCAACGCTCCGGAAGCTCTCCAGGTTGAAGTCCCGCTTCCTGTAGCAACGTACCCATTCCTCCATCAAGGAATAGGAAATGATCTTTCATGTAATCCAGAATACGCATAGCAAGTCCCCTTTAACGACAGTCTCTTCGTGGATTGTACCACAAAATCACCCGCAAATGCCAATGATTGCGGTGACGCTTTTACTTGGGGACATTAAGAATGAGTCGTTGAGCGTGATGCCTAGACGTCGTTCCGCGTCCAAGCATGCGAGGAATTCTTTCTGTACACTGATTGGAAGATCGCCATATCCTGGGGAAAATCTTCGGTGGGTCATTGACGGCGCCTCAAGTGCGGAAACCTCACCACTTCGCAAGGAAGCCGCTTGACTTACCTCTGCGTCAAAAACATCGCACAGCGACTCTACACGCTCTGCGCCCAGTCCCTGAAGCATCAGCGCCAGCTGGGGTTTCACTCGCTCATATCTTTGGATCAACCGATCGATTCCCGTGCCAATCGTTGCTGCAAAGAGTACGACCTTGTTACAGCCTTCTAGGTTCGCACGAAGTTTCTCCGAATGCTGGTTGAAAGGAAGAATCGGGTAGCCTTCTTCATCTCGTGTAATAGGCGCAACCAGAAAACTCACGCGATAGGTGCACTGGCCCGCAAGAAGCTGACGTGCTTGTTCCATCAACGCCATCATCTCCGGCGTTGTTCTGACCGAATCTTGATCGTAGAACGGAACCCCTGCATAGCGAAGCCACTCCTTCTCATTGAGAGCTGGTGCTTCATACTCGAGATACTGCGGAATGGTCTGCACATCTTCCTTGAGTGCTTCAGTTATCACATCGTGAGGATTCATCCGTATTCCTCACTTTACGCCATAGTCCTTCCAAAGGATATTCGAGAGGTTGTTCATGATAGCTTCCGCCACATCAGGCTTATTCATTGAGTAGACGTGAACATTCGTAATACCATTCGCATAGAGGTCGATGATTTGATCGGTCGCATAGGCGATACCCGCCTGCTTCATGGACTCTGGGTCTTGTCCGAAGTAGTCGACCAAAGCTTTGAATCGCTGTGGCATGAAAGAGCCACTAAGCTTGATAGCCTTCTCGACCTGAATCGCATTCGTAATCGGCATAATACCTGGAATAATCGGCACCGTAATGCCGGCTTCACGAATCTTATACATGAAGTTATAGAAGAGGTTATTATCGAAAACCATCTGGGTGACTAGAAAATCCGCACCGGCATCCACCTTCTCTTTCAAGTGAAGAATGTCCTCACGCTGATTCGTGCTCTCCGGATGGATCTCTGGGTAGCATGCACCACCGATACAGAAATCATGCCCGCTCTCTTTGATCTCACGGATTAATTCCACCGCATGACGATAATCCCACTTCGAACGGTCCGCATTCTCCATCTCCGGCGTCAGATCGCCACGTAAGGCCATAATGTTCTCTATGCCCATGCTGTGGATCTCTTCAATCTTATCGTGGATCATCTCGCGCGAGCTGGAAACACAGGTCAAGTGTGCCAGTGTCGGCACACCGTGTTTCTCTTCAATGGTCTTCGCAATATCCAGCGTATAGCGGCTCGTTCCACCGCCCGCACCATAGGTGACACTCATGAAGGCTGGCTTACTCTCTGCAATCCGCTCGGTCGCCGCCTTGACACTCTCGAAACTAGATTCTTTCTTCGGCGGAAATACCTCGAAAGATAGTGACATATTCTTCTGATTCAGGATATCAATGATCTTCATGATGGAAATCTCCTCTGTGCGGTGTTTCAGCCCATTATAGCATATCTATGACCTTGGTTGCCATCTTCTCTCGGAAGCGAACGTCGTGTTCGACGATCAACATGGTAGGTGCATATTCCGAGATCAACTTCTCTAGTTGCATCCGCGAGAAGACGTCTACGTAATTCAGCGGTTCATCCCAGATATATAGATGGGCTGGTGTCAGAATACTGGTGGCAATCATGACCTTCTTCTTCTGTCCCTCGGAGAATTCCTCGATCCGCTTATCGAACTGCACGCTGTCCAGATCCAGCTGTTTCAGCACAGCCAGGAAAAGACTGTAATCCAACTGGTGTTCGAAAGCATGCATACGCAGTTCTCCATGAAGCCTCGAAGTATCTTGATTGATGTATGAGATCATGAGGTTACTTGCTACTTCCAATTTTCCTTCAATGACCATATGTGTCCCACCGTTTTCGGACTTGTCGTCTTCCGCGGAAGAATTGTGAATTCCCGTCGCGTCGAGGATTGCCTGAATCAAGCTCGATTTCCCGCATCCGTTACTACCTTGCAGGAACACCCGTTCCCCCTGCTTAATCTCCATAGTCAGCCCCGAGAACACCATCTTTGAAGTGCCGTTTCCTTCGTATTTCAACGTTAAATCACGCGTTTCAATCAAGCGTTCCTTGTAATGCGTGAGGGGCGTGAGCTTCAGATCCCGAATCTGTTCCACGTCATTCAGAAGCCCTTCCTTCTGCTCGATATTTCTCTGCATACGCTGCTCGTACGTCTTCACACGTGCTTCCATCTTCTTCGTTTTCGCACCAATGTAGGCCCGCGTTGAGATATTGCGCTCATGTTCTTTTACCGGATCAAAACCAATCTTCGTATTCTCATTCTTCGATGCCCAGCGTTGGCTCTGCTGCATGGCCTCTTTCATATGCCCGATTTCCTTGAGATGTTTCTCATTCTCTGCCTGGGCGCAAGCATCTGCCTTGCTCTTGTTCTCCCACCAAGAACTGAAATTTCCGCTCTGTACCTCAATGGTCGAACGATTTAACACCAGCACATGATCTACGCAGGCATCCAGCAAGTCACGATCATGGGACACCAGAATAAACCCTTTCTTCGATGCCAGATACTGCTTCACAATCTCCCTTGCTTCGCGATCTAAGTGATTTGTCGGTTCATCGATAAGGAGGAAATCATTCTCCCCTGAGAAAAGCACTGCCAACATGACCTTGGTGCGTTCTCCGTAGCTGAGTGTCTGGAATGGGCGATAGAGCAATTCCGGATCTGCGCTAAGTTCCGGAAGCTCACACATCACGCGCCAACTCTCCACGTTCGGTTTCCACTCCTCCATCAATTCATCCGCTGTAAGACTCATCTTCTCTTCTGGTGTGTGGTACGGGAAGTAGTCACACGGCCAGTCCATGTTGATGCTCCCGCTATACTCGTACTTTCCCAGAAGAAGGTTCAGAAATGTGGTCTTGCCCTTGCCATTTCTGCCGATAAATCCGAGTTTCCAAGCCGTGTCGATAGTGAAAGATACGTCTTCGAAGATAGTGTGGAAGCTCGTCTCGTATGAGAAAGTTAAATGATTGACTTTAATCTGTGCCATATCGTCTACCTCTTTCTGCCCGACAAAGCAGAGGTCTGTCCTTGCGTGGCAAGAACAGACCTGCAGATCGACTCATTTCCATATCTTCGATGGCGACCTATTCATCCTAGGTCTAAGCATCGGTTGTCATCATGGAAAGCCTCACGCAATGATCCGTCGCAAGCATACACAAGAAGACCCATTTGTCAGGTCTTAGTCCAAAACTGTGTATTCTCTCGACAATCATTACTTTCTCATTGGTCTACCCAAACGCCAACGGCGCACTTTCTTCCATGATTGGATGGCATTCCCATCACTATTTCGATAGTATCACCTGCCCGTATACTTGGCAAGGATTTTATACTTTCAGTCTACGTTTCACAATAAGAATCTGTCTCTATCTGGCAAAAGCACCTGAACCTGTCACTCTCCGCGGAGAACCACACGTCCTTCGCAGGGCATCACACTATCTTCCATGATGATTTCACCGACTTCATCACAGGTGATCGTACCCGTTTTCGGATTCTTCACCGAATCAATCCGCCCTTGGATCGAAGCTTCAACTTCCGAGTATTCGAAAGCCAGGTCACACCCTTCCATCGTGCAGTCAATCAGACGTAGCCCTTTGCAATAGCAGAATGGCTGCGTGCCGGAGATCTTACAGTTGATCAACGTCACATTCTCCGAGAACCAGGCGAGGTACTCGCCCTTGATGATACTGTTCTTCACAACAACATTCTTACTATGCCAGAACGCATCTTTCGTATCCAGAACCGAATCTTCAATGACCAGTCCATCAATATACTGGAAGGAGTACTTCCCCTTCATCTTCACATCTTTCAGTTTGATCTGTCGGCCATCCAGGAAGATATACTCTGACTCGATCTGCACATCCTCCAATGCAATGCCGCTGGACTTCCATCCAAATTCCTGTGAAGAGACGCTACTACTACGGATCGTGATATTCTCGCACTCACGAACCGCTTTGACACCACGAATCACACTGTCTGAGATCTGCCCGTTCCTGGCGTACCAGATGGGTGCGCGTGTCGCCTCATCCATGGAAGATCCTGTCATCTCAAATCCGTCCACATGCCACAATGGGTAACGCAAGGAGAATCGGCAATTCGAAATACGAATGTCAGATGCTTCTTTCAAGACAGATTCGCCATCTGCCGGACCTGCAAATACGCAGTTCACTACATTCGCATGTTGCTCGTGGTAGAGCGCACGTTCCTGATCAAAGCATGCATCCTCTATTCTCTTCCGTGCTTCATTTCTCATATCTGGTCACTTCTTCTTTCCGGTTAGTATCACAATCAGTATCGCCACTACTGCCACTACAATAATACCACCTAGAATACCCAGTAGCACACCTATGGGGAAAGTCTTTGATGATTCGGATTTCTCCTCGTTTTCATCACGTTCCTTGCTTCCTTTATTCTTCTTCGTTGTCTCAGAAGGTTCTTCTTGTGTCTTGTCAGGTTTCGTATCCTTCGACACACGAGTGGTCTCCGCGGGCTCTTCCGTAGTTGTTTCGATAGCAGGCGCCACGGTCGTCTCTTCCGTAGGCATTTCTACTGTAGTCTCCGTGGTTGTTTCTGTGTTGGTCTCAATAGTAGTAGACTCCGTCGCAGGAACAGTGGTATCTCCAGCCGGATCTATTGCTGAAGGATCTGTTGGATCTAGAATTACCCCTTGCGGAACCGAGCCATCAAGTGTGAATGACACATATACTGATTCTTTCATGTTCATCAATGACCATGTATACTTGTTTCCATCTTTCGAGGATGCATTCTCCTTAATGGCTCCGTGCGGCAGTTCAAGTTCAAATCGTGCATATCCGCCAGCCATCTCTAAGGCATCCACCTCCATGTCAATATCCGACGTTTCCTCCTCGGAAGAACCTATCGGCCATTCAATGATGTAAAGATCACCCTCCTGCCTGCAGGTAAGACTCGCCGTTGGCAACAGATCATTGGAAAGTTCTTCATTCCAATTGCTTAGTGCAACATCCTTCTTCGTGAGCAGATAGCCGGTATAATCTTGAATATCTCCATCTTCACCGAAATAGTCCTCACACGTCCAGCCTTGGCTCTCAAGTTCTTGCTTCTGTTCATCCGTCAGGAAATCCATTGACGTCATATCCTCGTCATCCACGCTTACACCGGCATAGAGAATCGTCACATCAACCGTTCCATCCTCGCTCACGACAGCGCCAACTCCCAAACGGAGACACCCACACAAACTGACCACCCATGCCACAATCAGCGCAAGCGCCACACTTTTTGTCATATTCATTTTGTATTTCATTGATTCACCTATGTTCATACTGATTCAACATGCTTCATGCCGGCTGTTTAGTTTGATTACATATTCCGAGAATGCTGATTGTCATCAAAGCCAGCACTAGGGGCCTGCCCAACCATAGGAAGTCCAAAGGTCGATGACAAATCCTGGGGAGGCGTCGAATTGCTCTGCATCGGTTGCTGCGGTGCATACGGCGACTGCATCGGCTGCTGCGGCGCATACGGCGACTGCATCGGCTGCTGCGGTGCATACGGCGACTGCATCGGCTGCTGCGGCGCATACGGCGACTGCATCGGCTGCTGCGGCGCATACTGAGGAACCGTAGGAGTCTGAACGTCGGAATTGGAAGTGGCCGCAGAAGCTTTTTTCTTCTTCATGACAACAATTACCACCACAACACTTGCGATAGCCAATACTGCCACCGCACTGATCAACACGATTGCCAACCACATCGGCACTCCGTCTTTCGTATTAGTATCGGTTTTTGCTTTCTTACTAGTTTTTTCTTTCGTTGTAGCTGCCGGAATCGTTTCCAATTCAAACTCAAGATGGATTGGTTCGTCGATAGAATTTATATCCCATGTCAGTTCGAGTCCTTTGCGGCTTGTCGCATTATCTTTCTTGGCTTCGTTCGGTAATTTGACAACGAATTCTGTAAAACCACCCGTTGAGAATAGACTGTCACCGTCTAAACCATAATCATCCAAGCCTTGCTGGATTCCATCCACATCCCACTCAATCGTGTAAATTTCACCTTGTTTCGTACAAGTTAATCCTTCCAGAGACTGGGAACCGAATTCCAACGAAGCAACTTCATTGTGGAGTTGCTCTAATGGAATATTGTTCTTCGAAATCACATATCCAGAGTATTCTTCCTCATCGGATGGTTCACCTTTGTAGGGTTGGATACTCCATCCTTCTTTCTCGAGCGCTGCACGCTCTTCGTCACTTAACTCCGCATCTTCCGTGCCGGTCATGGTTGCGTAAAGCACATAAAACGACATCGTTCCATCTTCATGAACTGTACCGACTGCACGATAACGAACGCACCCACACAGAGCGGCTACCATAGCAACCACGAGTGCGATGGCCGTCAGTTTCTTCCAAAATCGTAGACGTCTTATTTTCTCCATGCTTTTTCCTCCAAACATTCTATTTGTTGGGACCCTATTATTAATTGTACTGTCAGCCCCCATAAATAACAAGCGAACCTTCACCCTCATATAAATTTGTTAAACATGTTCTTTGGTCGAAAAACAAATCCTATTTCCGAAGATTATACAGATATATATATTTCTTGACGAAGCGATGAAATCGTCCACAAGATAGACATTTGCCATGAAGGACAAAAAACAGCGGCAGGGAGAATACCCTCTGCCGCTGTAGATTATCTTGTCATTTGAATGACACCGTCAGCGTCATTCAATCGGCCTCCTAAGATCAGAGTCCTGCGTTAGGATCCTGTGGAGCTGTCGGGTCCGGGAAAGCCGGAGTTTCTGGAGCTACCGGAGCCTCTGGCGCAACTGGAGCTACTGGAGCAACTGGAGCTACTGGAGCTACTGGAGCAACCGGAGTCTGCGGGAAGCCTGCATCCTGAACCGGAGCCTGTGGTACAAACGGAGCCGGAGCAACCGGAGCCTGCGGGAAACCTGCATTCTGAACAGGAGCCTGCGGCACTGCCGGGTTAAATGTTGCAGCGTAATTCGGCTGAGGAGCTACTGGTTCACCACCGTTGCCACCCTTCTTCTTCTTGAGAAGGAGAAGAACTACAACAACTGCTGCAATAACTACTACTGCACCGATGATTACAAAGATAAGCCATGTTGGGAAGCCACTACCACTCTTGCCACCATTTACATAGAACTCAGCATGAATTGGTTCTTCCATCTCGAAGAAGTTCCACTCATAGGTGTTGCCCTTGTTGCTTGTAGAGTTCTCATCTTCACATCCATCCGGCAACTCGAGAACGAACTTCATGTATCCACCATACTGTTCCAAAGCATCAGCACTTACGCCCTGATTGGTCGCTTCACCTGCATTGTCAGTTATATCCCAATCAATAATGCACATGTCGTCATCATCAATTTCGAAAGAGAACTTATCGAAGCCAAGTTCAAACTCGTTGAGTGCTTTCAGTTCATCTTCCAAATCTTCTACGTCAATACCTTCCTTGGAAATTGTGTAGCCGATATATTCACTGCTATCACCCTTCTCGCCGTCGTATTCTTCAACTTCCCAGCCGAGATCTTCAAGTTCTGCCATCTCGCCTTCGTCGTCACTAGTTTCAACCTCGCCATCGCCATATGAAGACATATCGATTGTCGCATAGAGAAGTTTGATATCAACCTTTCTATCGTCTCCGTCCTTGTAGAACGTAGCAGAAGTGCTGTAACGAATACATCCGCTGAAGCAAAGAACAATTGCGCAAACCAAAGAGATTGCAGACAATTTCTTCCAAATTTTGCTTGTCATACTTTAATCCTCCTAAAAAAACGTGTTATAAGGTTTCAAATAACATTTACATTGTATCGAACGAGACATAAAAAAGCAACTTCTTGTCCCCCTTGAAAATCACTGATTATCGGGATTCTCATCGTTCAGTGCATCCATTTCACTCTTCGAAAGCGGTTTTGCCCAAACAGGGATTTTCACTTCCGGCTTGAGTATGTCGTTATCATAATCGTATGCAGTCTCGTCAGGCGCCACCTCAACAGTCTCCTCTATTTCTGGAAGAACATGGTCCGTCTCGCTTAGGAACGCTGGAACGATTGGTGCAGCAAAAAGCGATTTGGGCTCATCGTCCAAGGTCGGTTCTCCCATCGCGAGTGCTCTTTCATTGGCATCAATCGCTGCAAGTTCAGTGCGTGTGCGATAAGTTGGAATATACCTCTCCTTTTTTCTCTTGCGAAGCCATAACACGAATAGGACACCACCAACGACCGCACCGACTCCCAGTATGACAAGCAAAACAATGGCCCAGATTGGGAGGCCTCCGCCAGTCAACTTAAACTTACAAAAAGGCTCACTCTTCTCAATTAAATCCCATTCCAATGTCTTCCCCTTGACGGATGACGCATTATTCGTTCCAATTGCACCTGGCACATTCAGTACAAACTTGATATATCCATCAAACGAATCCAGTGAACCGACAGAACCGCCCTTCGTTGCTTCACTTGTCTGCGCGGAAGCATCCCAATTCAGAACATATTCTTCTCCGTCTTTGGTCAAAGAGAAGCCTTCGAATCCCAAGTCAAGTGCCGCCAATTCACTCGCCAGTTCTTCTAGTTTGATTCCGTTTTTACGAATCGTATAACCGACATAGGTATAGCCATCACTTGACTCATCTAGGTAATCTTCGACGATCCATTCATAGCCTTTTGCAGCTTTGATCTTCTGTTCATCGAATACAGATGAGCCGGAATCCAGTGCTGCATATAGGACTTCTATATCCACTGTTCCGTCTTTGTGAACCGTTGCGCCCATCTTGTATCGAAGGCATCCTGTGAAACTAAGGATCATTGCAAAGATCATCATGACGCAAGACAACTTCATCCATTTCTGAAGTTTCGTTTTCTTTTCCATTTTCCCTACTCCTTTTTCTATGCAAATAAGCATCTATATCGATTTTACACATATAAACTTCTCATTCAACTGTACTATGTTTTGGCTATGCTCACTTATTTTCGGGGAAATAGCAAAATAGAAGTAGAAAAGTCAATCCATCCCAAGTCGAATTCCTAATGAATGTGAAAGAAAAGAGGGGCTCATCGTGATTGGTAACGTATCCGTCCCAATCAATTGAGCGCCCCCTCTTGATCAATAAATTACATTCCGTACTTACGATACTACATGCTCAACATGCAGATACTTCTCGGCTAGGTGGCTACCGGGTTCGCCGAGCCAATCCTGGTAGAGTTGCTGCACATCCTTATTCTCATGTGAGAAACGAACTGCACTTGCGGCATCGATATCACGGAGCACCTGGCCGCGGAGCATGCCACGCTCGATGTCATCCGCATGAATCGGCTGTCCGCCGCCGCCTGCGCATCCGCTAGGACAAGCCATGATCTCAACGAAATCATAAGCAACTTCTCCAGATAGAATCGCCTCGATCAACTTGCGCGTGTTGACCAGACCACTTGTTACGGCAATACGAATCGGGCTACCCGCTAGGTCGAATGTTGCCTCACGCCAGTTCGCCTGACTTGCGTCTTTGGTGGAGTAAGATACGCCCGCATCGGTAAAATCAACCGCACGGATGTTGGAGAATGCATCGGGATCCGGATTCTTGCCGGTCACGAGGAAGTAGGCGGAACGAAGCGCAGCTTCCATGACGCCGCCGGTCGTACCGAAGATAGCACCCGCACCAGTGTAATCACCGAACAGTGTATCGAATGGTACTTCTTCGACATCACGAAGATCTACACGTTCCTCTTGGAACAAATCCATGATCTCTCTTGTTGTCAGAACAACATCTACATCCGGCGTACCATTCTCATTCGAAAGTTCCGGAAGTTCAGCTTCTGCTTTCTTGGCCGTACACGGCATGATGGATACACTGAATATCTTCTTCGCATCCACACCCATCTTCTCCGCAAAATATGACTTGATTAAGGCACCAAACATCTGTTGCGGACTTTTTGCCGTGGATAACTGTGGAAGAAGTTCTGGATACTGACTCTTGATGAAGCGGATCCATCCTGGGCAGCAACTGGTGAACATCGGATACTTCTTGAGATCACCGGCTTTCAGGCGGCGAAGCAGTTCACTTCCTTCTTCCATAATGGTCAAATCAGCAGTAAAGCATGTATCAAATACATAGTCAAAGCCCATTCTCTTGAGGACGCCGGCAAGTCTTGCTACTGTTGCCTCTTTAGGATCAATTCCGAGAAGGTCTGCGTAAGCGGAGCGGATCGCAGGCGCAATCTGCACGACGGTCACCGTTTCCGGATCTGCCAATGCACGTCTGACTTTCTCTGTATCATTACGTTCTGACAGGGCCCCTACCGGACAGTGTGTGATGCACTGACCGCAAGCGGTACAATCTGCCGCTTCGATAGCGCGATTGCCGGACACACCGATGCGGGATGCATTTCCCTGATTGATCAGATCCCAAACATGGAGACCTTGTACCTTGTCGCAGACCGCCACACAGCGCATGCACTGGATGCACTTCTTGGCATCTCGAATAATTGGGAAATTGGCATTCCATTTCTCCACAACATCATCCGCCTTCGGGTAACGATCGCAGGAAAGGTGATACTCATCTGCAAGATTCTGAAGCTGGCAGTTGCCGCTTCTAGCACAGCTAGTGCATTGTCCCTGGTGCTGGCTTAGGATCAGTTCCAGATTCATGCGCACTGCATTCTTGACCTTGGCACTATTGGTCGTAATGACCATACCTTCTTTAACTTTGTTCTCGCAGGCTGGGATTAGGCGGTCTTCGCCCTCCACCTCAACGCAGCAGAGGCGACATGCGCCAATCTCATTAATATCTTTCAGATAGCAAAGATGGGGAATCTCCACCTTGGCCATATGGGCAGCTTCCAGAATTGAAATATCGGAAGGGACCTCATAATTCTTGCCGTTAATAACGATATTTACCATTTCTCGTTTCTCCCTCCCTCGAATTTAGCGTAGCCGAAGTAATCGCAACGCAGGCATCTTCCGCACTCCTGACATGCTTCCTGTTCGGACATGCCATGATTGACAATACCGAAATCACCGTCAATATTCTCAATATCGCGGTTGGTTAGATTGACACGTCCACATGGCGTAATCGTAGCATGGTCTGGTTCCGGAATGTCCACATCTACAGAAATCTCGTGATGGAATCCCAGGAATTCATCGATATTGTCTGCAGCCACCTTACCTGCTGCAACAGCACGAATGACAGTCGCAGGGCCGGATTCTGCATCACCGCCGGCAAACACGTTACCGCTTCCTTCTACGAAGCTTGATGGTGTTGCAAGAAGATTGCCACGCTTGGTTGGGATGCCACATGCTTCGAACGGCTTCACATCGACGGCCTGTCCAATGGCCACTACGATGTAGTCGCAAGGGATACGGACATTCTCTCTGTCTGCTTTCTTCACAGACGTACGGCCATCTGCGCCGATGGTGCTGACCATCTGTGGTGTCGCCCAAAGTGCAGCCACTTCACCGTTCTCATTGGCTTCAATATGATCTGGTGCGTGAAGAATCAGCATCTTCGCGCCCTCCATCTGTGCATCCTGCACTTCCTCCGGAAGTGCAGTCATATCTTCGATGCGACGACGATAGACGCAGGTTACTTTGCTCGCACCAAGTCTCAATGCCGTACGGGTCGCATCCATCGCCACGTTACCGCCGCCGATAACCACGACACGCTTGCCGGAGAGCGATTCCGCATTGCCTTCGCCGGCTTTTCTCAGCATCTCTACTGCACTGACAACATTCTTGCTGTCCTCGCCGTCGATGCCCAGTTTCTTATCGTTATGTGCGCCAATGGCCAGATAGACCGCATCGTACTTCGCGCGAATCTCCTCGAAGGAAATATCTTTTCCCACAGAAACATTACATTCCGCAGTCACACCACAATTCAAGATATACTGAATATCGCCATCTAGCACATCCTGGGGGAGTCGATAATCCGGAATACCATATCGAAGCATACCACCGAGCTTCGGTCGCTGCTCAAATACGTGAACCTGGTGGCCCATCAGTGTCAGGAAATACGCCGCAGTCAGTCCGCCAGGACCACCACCAATCACGGCAACTTTCTTGCCGGTTGCGGGTGAGGTTTCCGGCGATGGAATCTCCTTCGCATGATCTACTGCAAAACGCTTCAGGCCACAGATATTGATGGCATCGTCCACCATGATTCTTCTGCAGGCACGCTCGCAGGGGTGTTCACATACATATCCGCACACAGCCGGGAACGGATTGTCCTTTCTCATCAGACGTACAGCATCTTCATAACGACCGGCCTGAATTAACGCAATATATCCTGGGATATCCACATGAGCTGGGCAAGCATCCACGCAGGAAATCGCACGGTCGATTCCGAAGCTACAACTTCCATTCTGGATATGATGCAGATAATCTTTTCTGAAATTCGTCACGCTGGAAAGTGCCATCTTCGCCGCTTCCGTGCCGATTGCACAATCTGCAGAATCCAGAATCGACTTCGCAGTCTGCTCAATGGTGTCTATGATTTCTTCCTGTGCGGTGCCTTCGAGCACCTGATCCATCAGGTTACCAAGTTGAGCCAAGCCAACACGGCATGGCGTACATTTCCCGCAACTCTGTCCATGGCTGAAAGCAATCATGTTACGTACAACATGGATGGGGCAAAGTCCCTTCGGACTCGCTTCTACTCTACGTTCGAACATGGCATACAAATCCTTCAAGGCTCTTTGTTCACTGCCTTGAAGTTCTATTTTCAAGCGATCCATCTTAACCTCCCAGAGGATAATATTAAGCGTGAACATGTACGTCGAACCGTTCGACGTGCATGCGTAATTCTCATACATTCTCACACACAGGAATTATAGTGTAAAAGCAGCCGCTTCGCAACCAAGTCGCTCGATTGATGCAAGGTCTATCCATCTCCCTATGTCGTCTCCGCCGGCGCCATGTTATCGCTTTTTGAGAGGCAATCACTTCACTCTCAGTAGGTTCTCTTTCCTTCTTGAAGGAGCTTCACCACGTTCTTATCGTCTTTCTGCCGCAAGTTTCTCCCAGTCTTCACGTGTGATGACATAGGCTCTTGATTTCTCATTGACCTCGTCGTTGTATTCGTAGGCGAACTTGCATCCCCAAGATTCTGCAGTCCTCGCCGAGGGTATATTGGTATACTTCATGTAAGAATAAATCTCGTTGAAAGGAGTATTCTGAAACGTCCAGTCACGTACTGCCATGGCCGCCTCGCGCGCGTAACCTTGGCGCTGCTGATCTGCGCGAATGTGATAGCCGATCTCCGGCTTGATGACCCCGCGGATCACCTGCATCGTCAGACCGCAGTCGCCAATCATCTCACCTGAATCTTTGAGGCACACCGCCCAGAGGCCGAAACCGAAGGTCTGGTAGCGATCAATATTTCGCGCGATCCAGTTGCGAACGCGTTCTTCATCAAAGGAGTATGGATAATGCTGCATGATATCAGGATCTGAGAGCACGGCATAAAGTGCATCAAGATCCGTCTCCTTCATTTCTCGCAGAATCAGTCTCTCTGTCTTGATCTCCATATACACACCCCCATCGCAACTAACTTAAATATGAACCATTCGGCAAACTTGAATCGCCACCTATTTCAAGGACTCACTCATAGTAGATCTTTCAGAAGCGCGATTACGTTCTCCTTAGGTGCATAGCCCATCGCCGAATTGACCACTTTGCCATCTTTCACGACGACGACATATGGGATACTCGACACGCGAAAATCGATTGCCAGATCACGTTGCTCATCTACGTTGATCTTTCCGACTTTCAATTTGCCTTCATACTCTTGCGCAATTTCTGCAACGATTGGCGCCAAGCGCTGGCACGGGCCGCACCATGTCGCCCAGAAGTCTAGCAGCACCGGAATATCCGACTGCATGACTTCTTTCTCAAAATTCTCTTTTGAAATTGTAATTTCTGACATAATATTTCTCCTTAGTCATCTTTCAGTGATTTGTAATACAGTAGACAGTGACAGTACCCTTCGAACGTTGGATCTTCAATCTGATCTCGGAATTCCTTGCACATGCAGCGAGTGTCCTCTGTCCGCTCTAGGCGGCACGGGCAATAACCGCCCGTTCGCTTGAGTCCTTCTTTCACTGTATTCACCATATTCTCATCTTCATTCAATTTGATCTTCATAATGGTTTCTCCTTCATCAACGGATTAATCATGCCTCCGCCTCAGCCGAAGCGTCTTATAAGGACGCGTACGAAGGTTATTCCGCGCAATAAACCGGGACGCTTCCGTCGGTTAAATGTCCATTCTTCTCTTTGATCTCGATGTTGTTCCATTCGTCATTGGTTCCGGCAAAATCGATTCGGGTCAATGCGTCACACAAATTGAACGCGCTAACGTCGATATGCTTCAGACTTCGTGGAAGTCCAACTTCTGCAAGATCGTTACAGAAATAAACAGAACAGAAGCCGATTTCTTGTAAACCCTCATTGGTGTGAAGCGTAGCAAGGTGATTCGCCTGACTGATGGCGTAATCACAGATTCTTTCACATCCTTCAAGGATCGTATATTCTGTGTTGTCAGAAGCGATCGGGTAGCAAAGCAACAATTTGCTATCCGCCGTATAAAGCACACCACCTTCGGATTTATAATCTTTATTGTTCACATCAACTTCAATACTGGTAAGCGCATAGTTCCAGTAAATCGCGCCCTCTTCAATCTTGGTGACACCAGTCGGGATAACGATTCGTTCAAGGGTGTTGGTTACAGCAATTGCATCCGTCAGAATGGTTGTTACGCTTTCCGGGATTTCATAGATCGTATCGCGCTTGTCTGCTGGATAGTTGATAACAGTGGTCATGTTCTTATCGTACAAGATCCCGTTATCGGAACAATAGGACGGGTTTTCTGGATCCACACGGAATTCTTCAACGAAGCAGTTGGCAAATGCACCCGTGTCTATGCTTGTAAGCGAAGACGGAATGGATACATAAGAATCCTTAAATGCCGAGCGAAATGAGCTATCACCAAGATACAACATACCTTCAGGGAAAACAAAGCCATTCTTGCTATGAAGCAAATCATTATTGAATGCATCTTTCCCTACATATTTTAAGGCTTCTGGAAAATTGATTATCTCAAGGTTGCAACAACTATTGAATGCCGATTCACCAATAAACTCCACTGTCTCACTAAGTCTAACATCTACAATTTCTGAGAAAGAGAGGAAAGCCCCCGCACCTACCGAAGTAACCTTGTCACAGATGAACACATGTTCAGCTTCGCTACTATACACATCCCATTCCGGAGCCATTTCGAGATAGTCACGCATCGGGCCTTCGCCGGAGATTACAACTGTCTTGGTGTTGGTGTTATACTCCCATTCGATGGCATCCTCGGTTAGACCAACATACTGCGCTTCCAGTGCATCGACTGCATCATCTTTTCGGTCTGGAACCCGAATTGTATCTGAAGTTTCTATATCGTCAGAAGGCTCGACGAGTTCGGTCTGAATACTACTTTCCTTCTTACTCTTATTCTCTGTTTCGCTCTTGGTAGAAGCGCTGTTCTTCCCACCGCAAGCCGAGATAGACAGCATCATCATTACACTAAGTAACATGGCAATTCGTTTCTTCATAAATTGCTCCCTTTGCGTCAATTTTCTACCTAATTATAGCACAATCCGCCTTCATCTTTCCTCACAGGCATTTTCAACTACACTTCGTACTCACTTAACGTTTTCTCCGGTCGGTGTGCAAAGTAGATGGTCTTGGGATGATATGACATAAGCCGGTCCCAGTCGCTTCCTAAGGCCTCGTTATCAGGATAGGCCTCAATATATTCTTGGGAGTCGATATCTCCGACAAAGCAGGAGCCATCATCCAGAACTAGGGAGATACTGTCTTTGCTATGACTGGGAGTATGTAGGATTTCCCCGGATATCCCTAAAGAAGCCAGAAACGATCTGCTTTCCTCGCATGAAATGATCATCGCACTTGATTCATCAATCATGCAGTAAGGCAGTTTATCTTTCTCGAAGATTCGATCTGAAAAGTGCACAGATTCTTTCTGCAAGTCGATCAGAAGCAGTTTAGTACCTTGTTCCATAAGTTGTCCGATCAGGCCCATATGATCTGGGTGATAATGCGTCGCAAGCACATATTTCACATCAGACACCTTGATGCCAGCCCGCTTCATCGCTTGATAAAAAGCGTTCAAAGTTCCGGCATAGTCCGTGTCGATTAATAGTCCGCTATCTTTGCCACTGATATAGTATGTATTAGTATTACCATATTTCAGTTTGATCATACTGCTCATCCTCTTGTTCCGAATTAATAGTAGCAGAAATTTTATCCCGTACCGCCCGGAGTTATTTCCTGATTATCAAGAATCCTTTGACAATCAGCATCGAAAAGCAAAACATCCCTGCATATGGCTGTCTGGTGAGAATAAATACTGCTGAACAGATAACCATCATTATCATACCGGTAACGATTCTATGGTTGCTCAAAACAAATTTATCCATACAGCTTATGATCACTCCGAAGATTCCATTTAGTACCGTCGTAATAAGCAGGCCCAAAAACATATACTTAATCCATTGTTGAATCCCAGTAAGTGACAAAAGAGATACTACAACGGAAGAGTCTGTCCCATTTCCAAATACCGGGATAAAGAGCAGCAATCCGATAAATACATCCAAAAGGCTGCAGATCAGTGCGATAGTCTTATGTAAGGATTTTTCTTTATCGTCTTTTGCTGCAGCTATGATTTCTTCAGTGCATATAAGTTCATCGATTGTCACGGAGAAAAACCTTGATATTTCTTTCAGAGAATCGATGCTTGGATATCCTCTTCCGGATTCCCATTTTGAAACAGCTGTCCTGGACACATAAAGAGCCTGTGCAAGCTCCTCCTGTGTAATTCCCTTCGTTTTTCTCAGTTCTTGAAGCTTTTCATTAAACTCCATTCTACACCTCCTGACTCTGCTCTGATTTTCTTTGCTCCACAAATCCGACAAAGAACTGATATAGTTTAAACAGGCCGATGCTGAGCAGTACCGAACCAATGATATCCGTACACCAATGAGTCCCGGAAAGCAATCTGCCGATCATCATAAACGCTGAAAATGCTGTTGCAAATACATTGACTGTGTTCCGAAGTGCAACATTTCCGCTTCTCCGAGCCATTTGATATTTCAAGCTTGGCATTACACTTAACACCAGAAGTGTAGTTGATGATGGATACGATGCCTCCATAAACCCGTCAATAAGTATCGGACGGTAGTTTATCGGGATCATTTCAAAGATCAAATACGCAAATATGACAACTGCATAATATATCC
>JAZLMM010000006.1:0-36188 GCA_045598705.1 Oscillospiraceae bacterium | reverse complement strand
AAAGCAGCGTGAAAAGTGGTCCTAGATGTTCCGACTACAGCTACATTTGTTCATTCCAGTCGGAAACGGTCTTGTCTGGAAGAAACAAGGAACATTTCTTGCCTGACAAAAAGATCTCCATTTCCCAAGAAAACGTGAAGAACCACAAAAATTGTATAAATCGCAGAATTTGTTCAATTCTCATCCAAATACTAAACCCTCTTTGCTGACGAGTGAAGGATCAGTAAAGATGGTTTGGAGGACTTCTTGCAGGAAATAGCGGGGACTTTTTGTGTTTGCTTAACACGTTCTGTTTTTATGTCATGGTTGTACTCATACTTTTGCAAGGTGAGGTCTAAACCATTAGCTTGTGGAATAGTAAGATCTGTTTATCAATACACAGAAGTTATGTTGATGGTTAGCAAACAAAATGTATAGAAAAGCACATGAGTCAAAAAACATGCTGTATAAAAGTCACCCACTCTTTCGAGAGGGTGACTCTTTGAATTAGTAGGATTGTTATGTTTTCTGCAAGTATTTGTTTGACTTGCGATTCAACATGAATGTTGGAAGATAAGTGACTTCCATGTTGTCCATTCTGTCTTTTACTCAATGTCCAGTTCGATGGGCTTGTCCATCTCATCGGAGACATACTTGCCGTTTTTCTTTCGCTGTTTGACACACTCGGTTAGAAGGTACTCGATCTGTCCGTTGACGGAACGGAAATCGTCTTCTGCCCAAGATGCAATAGCATCGTAGAGCTTTGCCGAGAGCCGGAGCGGGACCTGTTTCTTCTCAGCCATTAGTAGAGGCTCCCGGAGTTTACCACAGGCTGAGCTTCTTTATTTCCGCAAAGGACTACCAGAAGATTCGAAACCATTGCCGCCTTTCGTTCCTCATCCAGCTCAACCGTGTTCTTCTCGGAAAGTCTGTCGAGCGCCATCTCCACCATGCCAACTGCGCCGTCTACGATGAGCTTTCTTGCATCAACGATAGCGGAAGCCTGCTGGCGCTGGAGCATTGCTGCTGCAATTTCCGGTGCGTAGGCCAGGTAGGTGATACGTGCATCGACAATCTCCAGGCCCGCCTCGGTGACTTTGCTCTGAATCTCTTCTTTGATCCTGTTCGCGACGATCTCGGTGGAACCACGGAGGGAACCATCATCGGCCTCGCCATCACCGGTGGTATCGATGTTATCGGTTACATCGTAAGGGTAGATCTTGACGACATTACGTACGGCAGTATCGCACTGCAGGGAGAGATATTCCTTGAAATTGTCTACGTTGAATACCGCTTTGGCTGTGTCGGAAACCTTCCACATAACTGCTACTGCAATCTCGACAGGATTACCGAGTACATCGTTGACTTTCTGCTTGCTGTTCGAGAGCGTCATGACTTTGAGAGAAATCTTCTTATCTGTTAAAGAGATCGACTTGGCTGCCAAGGCCGGTGTGCCGGAAGCGGATGCCAAAGTTGCAACGACGGAGGGCTTCTGTGTCACGTCACCACTTTGACCGAGGTGAGTATCTGCGGCCGGGTTGAAGGAGGTGCAGAATGGGTTCACGCAGAAGAAGCCATCACCCTTGAGGGTGCCGATATATTTACCGAACAGCGTAAGAACCAGCGCTTCGTTCGGCTTCAGCACTCTCAGACCGCATAGCGGGATCCAACCGATGCAGAGATACACGATGCATGCGACGAACAACGGTATGTATGCAGGTCCTTCATTGCCACCTTCTGTGGCGCAGAAGACTATGCCGCAACATGCAGCAATCGTAAGGACTATATACAGGAAAAGCACCAGTCCACCGATCTTGCGTCCTTTCAATACTTTCTCAGTCATTTCTTTGTTTTTCATATCCATCACCTTTCTTTGTTTGTGTGAAATTGAAGTGATATCAAAATGATATCGTACACATATTACATTCTGGAAATGAGAAAGTCAAGTACCTCATTTGGTAGAAATACTTGATTTCGGAGAAACACTTGTTGCAATGAAAGTAATCGAAGAAGTGATAAAATAATAATAGATTGTTTATAGGAGAATATACATGGCAAACTACGATCTTGTAATCTTTGATTTTGATGGCACACTTGCGGATACACGCCAAATTATCATCATGGCGAAGCAGGAAGCGAACAAGCAATTGGGACTTTCTTTCCGAGATGAAGAAGCTTGTGCGGCAACGATTGGATTGACGGCCGAGGCGGGACTTCTGGCAATGTATCCGGATCTGAGCGATGAGATGGTCAAAGAAGGGGCACGTGTGTATCGCGGCCTTTTAGAAGAATACAAGAGTAAGATGCCGCCTGTCCTATTTCCTCATGTGAAAGAAACGATTGAGACACTGGAACGTTCAGGAGTAAGAATGTCGGTGGCATCATCACGAACCACGCCTTCTCTCATGGATTTTCTGGAGACGATGGGCCTTGTTCCGCATTTCGATTTGATTATCGGAAGTAATGATACGAAGAAGTATAAGCCGGACCCGGAGCCGGTGCTGGTGACACTTTCGAAGCTTGGCTTTGCGCCGGAACGTACGCTTGTGGTCGGGGATATGCCGTATGACATTTTGATGGGGCGAAATGGCGGGACTTTCGCTTGTGGGGTAACCTACGGCAACGCCTCGGCGGAAGCCTTGTGGGAAAGCGGTGCAAACGAGGTAATTGATGATTTTGCGAGATTGACGGAAATCGTACTTGGATGAGATTGACGGAAATCGTGCTTGAATAACGTGTGAGTACGGATATAGGTGGCGTTGGGTTCTTTGTGAGGTTGCGCACTTACGGGTGTCGTGTAACGTAGGTGCGTGAAAGGAGGCAGAATATGCAATATAGAGAAGGGTATTCGATACTTGGATTCGGATGTATGCGATTTGCCAAAAATGGCAAGAAGATCGACATGGAGAAAACAGAGAAGCAGATATTGCGTGCGTATGAACTGGGGGTCAATTATTTCGACACTGCATATATCTATCCCGGAAGTGAGGAAGCGCTCGGAGAAATCCTGGAGAAGAATCATCTTCGCGAAAAGATTCAACTAGCGACGAAACTTCCACAGTATTTGGTGAAGAACCAAGAGGGACTGGACAAGTATTTGAATGAGGAACTCAGGCGTCTGCGTACGAATTATCTCGATGTATATCTCCTTCACCATATGACGGACTATGCGCAGTGGGAACGACTGGAGAAGTTGGGAATTCGAGAGTGGATCCAGGCGAAGAAGGAGGCCGGTATCGTGAAGAAGATAGGCTTCTCTTTCCATGGCAGCACTGAGATGTTTCAGAAGATTCTGAACGCCTACAATTGGGATATGTGCCTAGTCCAGTATAACTACATGGATGAACATACGCAGGCGGGGCAAGCCGGTGTGCGCGCGGCCCATGAGAAGGGCATTCCTGTCATGATTATGGAGCCACTTCGTGGCGGCAAACTGGTAGACCTTCTTCCTGCGACAGCACGGACGATGATCGAGAAGGAGCCACATGGATGGACGCCGGCCGAGTGGGCATTCCGGTGGCTTTGGAATCAAGAAGAGGTTACGTGTGTGCTGTCCGGTATGAATTCGATGGAGATGCTGGAGGCTAACTGCAAGACCGCATCTGAAGCGGAAGTGGGTGCTTTTGCCAACGAAGAAGAAGCATTCATTGAGCAGATTCGAGGTTATATTCGAGCGAATACCAAGGTGGATTGTACGGGATGCAGATACTGCATGCCTTGTCCCAAGGGCGTGGATATTCCTGCGATCTTCTCGTGCTACAATCATATGTATTCTGAAGGGAAGAAATCGGGACGACTTGAGTATTTGCAGACAATGGCGCTACGTGTCGATCCGGCTTCGGCGAACTTGTGCGTCAAATGTGGGAAGTGCGAACAACATTGTCCGCAGAGCGTGCCGATCCGAGAGAAACTGGTCGAAGCTGACAAAGCATTACAGCGTTTCCCGTATCGGACGATTGGACGACTGGGGCGCAGATTCATGGTCGGACGTAAAAAGAAGGGTTGATAGGAATATCTGAAACTTATTTGGTATAATTGTTTCAGAGAAGATCATAGGAGTCTGAACAGAGAGGGCGTTGAATATGACGATAGCGGACAATTACTTAATCAGTGACATTCACAATATTCTGGACAATGGTTTCAAGGATGTGGATCCGAGACCGAAGTACGAGGACGGCACCCCGGCGCATACGATCAGCGTGAATCATGTCACGAGAAAGTATGACTTAAGTAAAGGTGAATTCCCAATCTGTACCCTTCGTAAGCAGGCTTGGAAGACTGGTATTCGAGAAATCTTCACGATCTATCAGCGCCCGACCAATGTGCTATCCGAGATGGAAGAACTCGGTGTGAACTGGTGGGGACCGTGGGATATCGGCGATGGCACCATCGGGCAGCGTTACGGCGCGACTGTGAAGCGTTATGATCTAGTGAATCGCTTGATCGAAGATATTAAGAAAGATCCTTATGGAAGAAGAAAGATCATGTCCCTGTGGCAGGAGAGCGATCTTCGAGAGACGCCGGGCCTTGCCCCTTGCGCGTTCCTGACCATCTGGAATGTTCGTGGGAAGTACTTGGATATGTGCATGGTGCAGCGATCCGGTGATATGCTGACCGCATCCGGTGCCGGTGGCATCAACGAGATCCAGTATGCGGCGTTGCTCATCATGATCGCACGTGTGACCGGCTACGAAGCAGGTATTTTTACCCATTTCGTTGCGAATGAACAGATTTACGATCGCCACTTTGAGAATGCACATGAGCTTCTGCGCCGTGCGGAGGATCAGGAGGCACTATCGATCTATACTGATAGTACGGAAGCCTCAAAACTTCCACCGCTTAAGAACCCGATGCTGGTCCTTCATAAGGAACCGGGTTGCAAACTGGAAGATATCACGTTGGATGATTTTGAGATGCAGGATTACGACCCAATGGGCCCACAACTGAAATTTGAATTGGGTATCTAAGTTATCGTGTAATTCCGTCACAGTAATGAAGCATTGGAACAGAAATGAGAAGCGGGAAGAAGATCATTCTCCCGCTTCTTCTACGTTCTCACATATCATCTTGATAACACGCTGACTCTCGGGCCATTCTGGATGTGCAATCTGATAGACATGGTGCATCGGACGATCCGGTGTGGAGACTGCGTCATCATACTTTACCGGGATGCCCATCTTGGTCACTTCTTTCAGCAGACGTTGATTCTCCAGGCGCATGTCGTCCTTGTCACCGGTGGCCAGGATCAAAGGCGGACAGCCGTATCTAGCCATGGCTTTGGTTAAGTCATAGATGAAGTTTGGCATACGTTTCTCCGCATCGAAGAAGATGCCACAGAAATGCTTCGGGTGGTGGCGGAAACTGGTGCAAATCGGATTGGCGGTGATGGCACGTACTGCACCGTGTGCTTCGTTCGCAGCGAGGACTTCATCGAAGTTCGAAAGCCCGCATTCCTTACGTGCTTCGGCGGAGTTGATGAGGATGGCGGTCAGCATACTGGAGTATCCACCGGCGGAATCACCGATAGTATGGATCTTAGTAATGTTACGATTCTTTACGATATAACTGAGCCCTAGGAAAACATCTTCCAATAGGCCGTGAAGATCTGTGTGGGGAAGCAGTCGATAACCGACATTGGCGACCGCAATGCTGGAAGCTTCCGCAAGGTGCATGGCGAAATTCTTGTCCAATTCCTTGCAACCATAGCAGAATGCACCACCATGGATGAGTAGGAACATCTCACCCTCTTTTGCGTTCGATGGTGTGTAGATGTCCAGCACGCGATCACAGCAACACAAATCGTATTTCTCCTCGGCAAAAGCATCCGCTTCCTTCGGGGCTTCGGCATAAGATATGTCGGATTCTACTTTAACATCTTCCGGCAAAATCTCCGTCTTTAGACGAGGTGTGTCAAAACCGATGCAGTTCTGAATGAAGAACTTGCGATTCTCATGTGCAGCACGTTCCATGACATTCCGTAAACCCATATACCGATCCTCCTAGAACTTTGACCAGCTTTCAGAATTACTTATGGATTTAAGGTAGCATAAGCCTCGCACATTTTCAAATCGAAGATAATTTAAAAATCCTGAAGACCCGACGAATCGGATCTCCAGGATCTTCGTAGTTACTGGTGGAAACTATGGGGTTTGAACCCATGGCCCCTCCCCTGTGAAGGGAATGCTCTCCCGCTGAGCTAAGCTTCCGTCGACTATGATAGCACACATTTCTGATTTGTGCTATGTCTTTTTTCGCCACGATTTTCTGCATGAAAATGCAATAATTCGGAAGAATCTGCGTACCGAAGTGATTCTGATTCGCATACAATGGAAGTAGATAATTGCGACTACGAAGAAAGCGAGGAAATCTGACTATGGTGAGATGGGGTGTGTTGGGTACAGCTGCAATTGCGGCAAATTGTACGATTCCTGGAATGAAGAAAGCAGGTAACTGTGAGCTTTATGCGATTGCCGGACGTTCGGAAGAGAAGGTGAGACAGTATCAGGAGAAGTTCGGATTTCAGGTTGGCTACGTCGGATATGAGGCGCTTCTTCAAGATTCCAAGGTAGAAGCGGTCTATATTCCTCTTCCCAACCATATTCATAAACAGTGGGTGATTGCGGCACTTCGGGCCGGTAAACATGTACTGTGTGAGAAGCCATTGGCCCTCAACGCACAGGATGCACAAGAAATGTTTCAAGTAGCGGAGGAGTGCGGTGTGTATCTGATGGAAGCCTATGCCTATCTTCACGGTGCCTATGTTGAGTCACTCTGTCAGGATGTTGCCTCGGGTATCATCGGCGACTTGGTGTATATTGATACCGGATTTGTTACCCAGGGTTATCGCAAAGATTTCCGCCTCCATAAGCCTCTGGGCGGTGGCATGATTTACGACCTAGGTTGTTATTGTACCACCATGATCCTCTCGCTTCTGCGGGCAGGTGAGATCGCAAGGCAGGAGAATGCTCTGCCTCTCGAGGATGAGAAGGCTCAACGCCAAGAAGATGGATTTGACTGGGCTTCGTTGGCACCCATTTATGTTCGCGCGATGGCTGAGATGTCTGATGAAGCGTCTGAACTGGGTGATGGTACGATGGGCGAATCCCCGGCTAAGACGCTGGAAGAAGACAGAGTGGATGCTTTTGCCGGAGCCATCTTGAAATTCCCTCATGGTGTACGAGCTTCCTTCGATGTTGGTATGATCCTTGGTGTGGATGGATTCGGTCGATATGATCGACTCTATATCCACGGTACGAAGGGTTCCATCCGTTCTGAGGTGGAGTATAACGAGGAGGGTGAACTGAAGTACCGCATCACAACCGGTGATGTGCAGATTGAACGATGTGTATATGTCGAGCAGAATTATAAGTTGGAAGTTGAACAACTCGGTCGGTGTATTCTCGGAGACGAACGTCCGCATATTACACCGGAGTTCTCGATTCAGAATGCGATACTGCTTGATATGCTCTTGGAGAGCATCGAGTTCTAATTATTAAGTGTGTCAAGGAAAGAATGAACAGTTAGTCACTGATAATTTGTTTGCGTGTTTTCGCTAATCTTTAAGAAGTAGTAAATTTTCTTGCCTTTTGTCGTATTCGTTGATTAATCCGTAGTATAATATAGTCGTAAGTGAGATGGCATCATGAGTTGAAACGATGTGCTTCACTTGCTTAAATAAGTTTTGAAACGGGGTTCTTCCTGGTGAAATATATTGCAAAAATAACAAAGCAGGCGAGCTTGTTCCTGATTGTAGCTTTCCTGCTATCCGGATGTTCGAAAATATCCGAATTAACAGAAACAACGAAGAGATCGTCACAGTCTGCACCTTCTATATATGTGTCTACCGTCGAGACGACCACGGAGAGTACGTCAGATCCTTCTGAGACAACGGAAAATGAGAATCCAACTGAGCCTAGCGGAGATTACCTTGAGAGTCTGAAGGCATTGCGCAAGTGCATGGAAGAGCGAGCCGGCTACTATAACACGCTGACGCAGGAAGCGCCGGATACATGGTGTTTCATCCGAAAGAAAGATCATGAACCTTCAGGTGACTATGAGAACTTCAATATGAAGAAGTACGCTAGTTATTATCTGAACGATCATGTTTCTGCTGGGGATAAGGTAGTCTATCTTACTTTTGACTGTGGTTATCCAACCAATCGTACACAGAGTATTCTGGATACGCTTGAGAAGCATGATGTGAAGGCGAATTTCTTTGTGACGAAGATGTATCTGGAGGGGTGCCCGGAATATGCCAAACGTATGAAAGAAGAGGGTCACATGGTGTGTAACCATACGGTTAACCACGAAGATCTGACGAAATTGGATGCGGAAGATATCATCTATGAGATTTTCGATGTGGCGGAGTATTTCTACGAGATTACCGGCTATCCTATCGATCCTTATTTCCGAACACCTACGGGTTCCTACTCCGATCGCGTGTTGACGATGGTGAAGGATGCTGGATATCAGACGGTATTCTGGAGTTTTGCCTACGATGACTACGATCAGAACAATCAGCCGTCAGTAGAATTCATCATGGATCATTATGATAAGTTCCACCATAATGGTGCGATTATTCTCATGCATAATGATTCTCAGGCTAATGTGGACGCTCTGGATCAGGTGCTGACATATATGGAGGAGCAGGATTATCGTTTCGGGTTGTTGGATGAGATTTATCCAACCGACTCGATTATTCCTACTATGTTGACACCTATGCCGACCACCGAGACAACGCCGGCGGTGACCTCAGATGAAGCCGCGGAGACAACGTTGGACCATACAGTGAATACGACCGCAGCAACAACTGAGACGACGACGTAAGTGCCCAACTAGAGAACGTATGTGAAACTTTCAGATAGAAGGATTTTTACGATGGCAAAATATGTTACTTCTGCAGAACAGTTAATCGGAAATACACCGATTCTTGAGATGACTCATATGGAGAATGCCGATGGTATTCGAGCTAATATATTTGCGAAGTTGGAGTACCTGAATCCAGCAGGCTCGGCAAAAGACCGTGTTGGCAAGGCGATGCTTGATGATGCAGAAGAAAGAGGAATTCTGAAACCGAATGCAACAATCATTGAGCCGACATCCGGCAATACCGGCATTGGCCTCGCACTTGTTGCCGTGGCACGTGGTTATCATTTGATTATCGTGATGCCGGATAATATGTCACTTGAAAGAAGAAAACTCTTGAAAGCCTATGGCGCTGAACTGGTGCTGACAGAGGCAAGCCTCGGCATGGCGGGCTGTATCAAGAAGGCAGAGGAACTACACCAACAGATTCCGGGAAGCTTCATTCCTTCGCAGTTTACCAATCCAGCAAATTCTAAGGCGCACTATCTGACGACGGGACCGGAGATCTGGGATCAGATGGACGGGAAAGTGGATATCTTCGTTGCCACAGTTGGAACTGGCGGCACCATCACTGGGACGGGATCTTACCTCAAAGAGAAGAACCCTGCTTTGGAAGTGATTGCGGTTGAGCCGAAAGAGTCACCATTACTGTCCGAGGGACATGCTGGTCCGCATGCCATTCAGGGCATCGGCGCGAACTTCGTACCAGATGTGCTGGATACTGGTATTTACGACGAGATTATCACAGTCAGTGGTGACGATGCTTTCGCAACCGGAAGAAGGATCGGTAAAGAAGAAGGCGTGCTGGTAGGTATTTCTTCTGGCGCGGCGATGTATGCCGCCTTACAGGTTGCGGCCCGCCCAGAGAACTCGGGGAAGAACATTGTCGTGTTGCTCCCTGATTCTGGGGATCGATATCTGTCTACCGAGCTATTCGAATCATAAGTTGTATTCTGTACTTGTGGAGACCTCTTGACGTCCTGTAACTTCAAGTGGTATTATCCATGCAAGCCGAAGAGGAAGAGTGAGTAGGAACAGTTTTTTCTTCTACACAGAGAGTTGCCGTAGGTGAGAGGGCAGCATGAAGGTTCTGATCTGAATGGACTTCCGAGGGCAAGGGGAAATCTCCTTCTGGCATTCGCGAATTGGTGGATGATTCCGAAGAAGAGAGTATCTGCGCCGGGGTTCAATCCCCCGTCAACAAAGAGAGGCATATGTTGGTATGCAAAAGTGGTTCAACAATGATGAGTTGTTGATCAAGCCGGGTGGCACCGCAGGAAAGAATCGTATTCCTGTCCCAGCAGAAACCAATAAGCTGGGGCGGGATTTTTGTTTCTCAAGTATAATCCGAGGAATGAGCTTTCGTCCCAAATCAACGAAAGGAGACAGTGAAGATGTCTAATGAAATTCCTTACAAGATCTATTTGAATGAAAGCGAGATGCCGAACGCTTGGTACAACGTTCGAGCGGATATGAAGGAGAAGCCGGCTCCGCTGATCAATGCATCGACCCATCAGCCCGTGACGGAAGAAGAACTCCGAGAAGTATTCTGCGACGAATTGGTGAAGCAGGAACTGGATAACGACAATCGTTATATTCCCATTCCGGATGAAATCCGCAATTTCTATCGCATGTATCGTCCGTCCCCACTGGTTCGTGCGTATTTCCTAGAGAAGAAGCTAGGTACACCTGCGAAGATCTACTATAAGTTTGAGGGCAATAATACGAGTGGTAGCCATAAGCTGAACTCGGCCATTGCACAGGCTTACTATGCGAAGAAGCAGGGACTTGCTGGAGTCACGACCGAGACTGGTGCAGGACAGTGGGGGACGGCCATGTCCATGGCTTGTTCCTACTTCGATCTGGACTGCAAAGTCTTCATGGTGAAGTGTTCCTACGAACAGAAGCCTTTCCGTCGAGAAGTGATGCGTACTTATGGTGCATCGGTGACCCCATCTCCGTCCATGACCACGAAAGTGGGACAACAGATCCTTACTGAGCATCCGGGTACATCCGGTTCACTTGGATGCGCCATCTCTGAAGCGGTCGAGACCGCGGTCACAACACCAGGTTATCGTTATGTTTTGGGAAGTGTACTGAATCAAGTACTTCTTCACCAGTCAATCATCGGTATGGAGACGAAAGCTGCGATGGATCAGTACGGTATCAAGCCGGACATTATTATCGGCTGCGCCGGTGGCGGAAGTAACCTCGGTGGCTTGATGTCCCCATTCCTTGGCGAAACGCTGCGAGGGGAAGCGAATTACCGCTTTATTGCAGTCGAGCCAGCATCCTGTCCCAGCCTCACACGAGGTGCTTTTGCCTACGATTATTGTGATACAGGACGAATCTGCCCCATGGCGAAGATGTATACACTTGGTTGTGACTATATTCCGTCGGCCAGCCATGCAGGCGGACTTCGTTACCACGGTATGAACCCGATTCTGTCGAAACTCTATGACGATGGACTTCTGGAAGCACGCGCTGTGAAACAGACCGAAGTCTTCGAGGCAGCCGAGATATTTGCCCGCGTAGAAGGAACACTTCCGGCACCAGAAAGTTCACATGCAATCCGCGTTGCCATCGATGAAGCACTCAAGTGTAAGGAAACGGGCGAAGAAAAGACGATTGTATTCGGTCTGACCGGAACTGGGTATTTCGATATGTTCGCTTACGAGAAGTTCCACGATGGAAAGATGGAGAACTATGTTCCTTCGGATGAGGAAATCTCTCAGGCACTTGGCAGACTTCCACAATTCTGATTAATCGTGCTCTTGAATGATGTCGTAGACGGAAACCGCTTTCACTTTCTTCGTTTCGAAATCGTATGTGATGAGAAGCGATAAGAATGGTTTGGTTTCCGTCTCGTCGTCTACGAAGACGATCATGGAGGAGAGAGTATATTTCCCGTCAAGATATATACCAAGCATAGGGAATAGGTTAATGCCTTCAAATGCGGGAATGCCATACAACTGGTTGAAAATGCTGTACATCCATTTGCTCGTCTCTTCTTCAGTCATTTGAAGACTACTAAGCTGCTGCATATAGGCAGATGGAATCACGGTGAAGTTATAGGCTTCCTTGTAGCAACAACGCAGAATGTGGCAGAAAACCTGGTCATCAAGATAGTTGGGTCCAATGATGTTCGTATATAGACGAATCAACACATCTTCAGGACGAATAGGATCCTGAGGAGGTACTTGCTGGTAGGAGATTGCGTCCATGGTCAGAAAGAAACGCCAGATCTCGTCTTCTTCCAGACCGTGATCCAGTAGTAAATTGGCAAAATCAGGTGCAGTCTGATGACTGAAGAAAATCTCGTCCAGTTTATCCTGACCGATGATGTGCTCAAGTCCAGTTAGGAACTGCACATTAACTGGATAACTATCCGTGGACTTAGTGAAATACTTTGCGGTGTAAAGTTCTGCGCCAGCCTCTAGAAGGAAGGACGCACTGTGGATTTTGTCTTGCCCGGAGGTTACGGCGCCTTCTAAGTCATGGATGGGGAAAATACCATTTTGACAGAAACGGGCCCCTTCTACACTACCATCGATATTTGTGTCGACGAAGTGTACAAGTTCGTGAAAGAGTACACCTTCTAGGCAAAGGAGACTGGAGTTCTTGTAATTGGCATTGGTGACTACGCGATTGCTCGACATGTGGTATTCGGCGCCGATGGACATATCAATATATGAGTCAACGATGGAGAGGGAGGCGAGTCGTGAGAAGAAATGATCCGCATTCTCTGGTGAGAGGTGATCTGCAATCATTGGGAAAATGGCATATACTGTATTCTCATAGCCATTAAGATTCTCATTTTCATCAATGATTTCCGCAAAACGAATGAATAGCGCATATTCACCCTTCAGATATGCTTCTGGAACATGGTGTAGATTCGCAATCTGGAGTGCTTCATCCTTGGCTTGAAGATTCACATCCGGCGTTGGGGTCGGTGTCTGTAACCGTGGCGGGATGGGCGTAGAAGTGGGGGTCGGAGGAATCGTATGTGGCGTTAGAACGGTTGTTTCACGGTGAGAATGTTCCATCGAGATACATCCTGCTAAACCAATTGTTACTACTATAATAGTGATTGCTAAAAATACGGTAAAAACACAGTGTTCCCTGTTCAAAACTCAGTCCTCCGACGGTGAATCCAATTCTTGGCAAAATGATTTCACTTGCATTAGACCTACATTTTACAACGACAATTTTACTTGTGTCAAAAAATCTCGACGAGTTGACGATGTGCTTATTGAGATGTAATATCAATAAGAAGACTTGTACTTTGAACATGATGGCTATTGTTCATGTGAATCATTAGAAAGGGATGGGCAGGTGCAGGAACGAAATACATTGCAGAAGCAGATTGTGAAGCAGAAGCTTGCCGAGCTAGGAAATCATCCAACGGCTGACGAGGTTACTGCGCGTGTGCAAGAGGAGTATCCGACAATCAGCCGTGCAACGGTCTATCGGGTTCTGAATAAACTTGCAGATTCTGGTGAGGCAATGCGAGTGCGGATCAATAACGGATCCGATCACTTCGACCATCAGGTTTTTCCACATTATCACGTACATTGTAGCCGATGCGGCAAGGTAGCAGATGTGGAGATGCCAATCGAAGAGATGGAGAAGTTCTTGCAGGATACCTCGGGCTACCTAATCCTAGGTTACACATTACAATTTGACGGAATTTGTCCAAAGTGCCAAGCGAATCAATCAAATGAATAAGGAGAATATTTATGGAGAAGTTTGTTTGCTCAGTGTGTGGTTATGTGTATGAAGGTGAGGAAGCGCCAGATGAGTGCCCAGTTTGTAAGGCGAAGAAGGCGGCTTTTAAGAAGATGGAAGCTGAACTTTCCTTGGCAGCAGAACACAACTATGGTGTGTATGCGAAGACAGTGAAAGATAATCCGGATATCTCTGAGGAAGATAAGAAGTATATTTTCGAACAGTTGAAGGCGAACTTTACCGGTGAATGTAGTGAAGTGGGTATGTATCTTTGTATGGCTCGTATTGCACATCGTGAAGGTTATCCGGAGATTGGCCTATATTGGGAGAAGGCAGCTTATGAAGAAGCTGAACATGCGGCGAAATTTGCCGAACTTCTGGGAGAGGATCTTGAGCCGAACATGAAGGATTCTACGAAGGCAAATCTTGCATGGAGAGTGGACTGCGAATTCGGGGCTACCGCTGGTAAGACAGAACTGGCTACGGTTGCGAAGAAGTATAACCTGGATGCAATCCATGATACCGTTCACGAGATGGCCCGAGATGAAGCTCGACATGGCAAGGCACTGAAGGGTATGCTGGATAGATATTTCAAGTAATCTTCCGAAATTTCTAGATAAATTCAGACACCGGTTGATTGGCGAAACGTTCTCGATATTGTTTCGGCGTAAGGCCGGTGTCTTTCTTTAGAACGTTGGTGAAGTAACTCTGGCTCGGGAAAGCAAGCGAAACAGAGATCTCTGCGATAGAATAACTGGAGGAAGTGAGCATAGCCTTGGCTGTTTCAATCTTCTTCATCTGGATATATTGGCTGATGGCATATCCTGTTTCACGCTTGAAGAGTCTGGAAAGATATGGTGCAGAGAGATTGCAGACTTTGGCAAGTTTGTCTACGGTGATTCGGGTGTGAAGGTGAGCATAGATATAGTTGATGCATGTGCGAATCGGGCGGGACGTCGTGCCATGCGCACGACTCTGATTCATCAGGCGAGCGTAATTGCGACAGACTTCATCGTGAATCTCGGATATTTCTTCTTGACTTTCTGCTTCGTCGGTCATCTGGATATAGTAGTCACTGAGACTATATGCTTCGGATAGGCTCATGCCACCGGACATACAGTACCGGGCAATCATCGCGATAGAAATCGTTAGGTGATATTTCAGATTCGAAAGTGGATCCTTCGATAGTACGCCCAAACCGCGTTTCTCGTGGAAAGGTTCTTGCAGAAGGGCTTCCAAGGCTTCTGTGTTTCCGGAGCGGATGGTCTCGTAGAATGCTGCCTCGGGTTCGAAAGGTGCATACTGCAACTCGTATTCCTTGTGCAGAAATTCTTGGTAAGAGATGGTACGCTTGCGATTGACCATGGATATTCCCTCCCGAAAATCACAAAAAATCAAGAGTAGCGGGTGCTTCTCCCATATGATTGTAGCACGAAAACGTAAATATAGATATCAAAAAGCAATATCCAATACATGCTTTCTGTTATGTTTGATGTAATAGAATTCTATCTATGGGGTATAGGAGGCATTTTATGAAGAAGAATCAACTATTGAGCCTGGCTCTGGTATTCACGATGATGATTTCCATGGCGTCATGCTCTAAGAAAGAGGAGACGAAGGAGCGCGCGGACACCACACCGTCCGTTCAATCTGAGAGCACGGAAGAAGCCGGTATTCCGGAGATTGAGGGATATAATCTGCTCTGGAACGATGAGTTCGACGCAGAGGCACTGGACGAGACAAAGTGGCGTTACGATCCACATCAACCTGGCTGGACGAACCATGAACTACAGGAGTACACCACATCAACGGATAACGTTTTCCTACGTGATGGAAAACTAGTGTTGAAGGCAATCAAGACCGAGAAAGATGGCAAGCCATATTACACGTCCGGAAAGATCAACGGGATGAAGAAATCGGATTTCATGTATGGTAAGGTCGTTGTCTCGGCGAAGGTGCCGGAGGGTCAGGGGCTATGGCCGGCAATCTGGATGATGCCAACATTAGAGAGCCTTTACGGCAGCTGGCCGAAGTGTGGTGAGATCGATATCATGGAAAGCCTTGGAAACGATACTTCTATCTCATACTCTACGATTCACTATGGTGAACCACATGGAGAGCAGCAGGGCACGATTACCAAGACCGGTGCAGATAGCTTCTCTTCAAAGTTCCATGAGTACTCCGTGGAATGGGAGCCGGGCGAGATGCGATTCTACACAGATGGCGAGTTGGTACTGACTTGCAATGACTGGTTCACAGGTAGCGAAGGTGCGGACGAAGTGCCATATCCAGCGCCTTTCAACCAAGAATTCTACATTCAGTTGAATCTGGCAGTAGGTGGAGATTGGCCGGGAAATCCGGATGCAACCACGGACTTCTCTAAAGCCGAGTTCGAAGTCGATTATGTTCGTGTATATCAGAAGCCTTCTTACGATATGAATGTGACCAAGCCGGAGAAACAGTACCGTGAAGCTTCTGCAGATGGAAACTTCATCCATAACGGTGATTTCTCTGTCGAAGAGAACCTTGACGATGAGCTGGATTGGAAGTTTATCCTCTTGAATGGTGGAGAAGGTAACGCTGAGATCAAGGATGGTGCCATTGTGATTTCATCTACGAACTGCGGAACGGAAGACTATTCAGTTCAACTAGTTCAGCCTGAGCTTCCTATGCGGAAGGGCCATAAGTACAAGGTGACATTTGATATCAAAGCGGATGAGCCTCGTAAATGTATCACGGCTGTCACGGCGCCAACAGCTGGCTGGATCCGTTACCTGGACGATACAAGCTTCGACGTTACTACAGAATGGCAGACGATCTCTTACGAATTTGAGATGAAAGATAAGGATGATAACAATGGCCGTCTCGAGTTCAATATGGGTGGACATGGTGATACTGCTACGCTCTACATCACAAATGTAAGGGTAGAAGAAATAGCTGGTTAAACTCGAACGGGAAGTATTTATTGAGTATAGAAGAGGCGTTCTCGGAAGTGATGCGAGTCACGAAGAGAACGCCTCTTCCTTTGTGGATTTACTTACCTTACAAAGTCAGCCTAAAATCGCAAAGTTGAGATTCTGGCTGATTCTTACAAGACGAACATGACATTTGTCATATTGAGAAGTGATGGTAAACACTGACGGATGACAATGCAAAGTGGAATAATGGAACCATCAGAGAAAAGATGCACAAAGTGAAGTGTGCGCGAAGACAAAACACATGAAAAGTGAGGAAACAACAATGAGTGAGATGATCAGAGTCGATGGTTTGATCAAACGATACAAGGAGCTGATTGCAGTAGACAACTTCAGCATGACAGTGAATGAGGGCGAGATTCTGGCACTGCTTGGACCGAACGGTTCCGGCAAGTCCACGACCATCAACTGCATCTTGGCGCTTCTGGAGTTCGATGCGGGGAACATAACGGTGATGGGTAAACCGATGACACCGAAGTCTTACGACCTGAAGCGTCTGATTGGTGTGGTACCACAGGAAGTCTCCGTGTTTGAAGAACTGACGGTGTATGAGAATATCGATTTCTTCTGCGGACTTTATATCAAAGATAAATCGGAACGCAAGAAACTGGTGCAGGAAGCCATTGATTTCGTAGAACTTAACGAATTCAAGAAGTTCCGTCCGAAGAAACTGTCAGGTGGTCTGAAGCGTCGACTGAATATTGCATGCGGCATTGCACACAAGCCGAAGATCATTTTCTTTGACGAACCGACAGTAGCCGTTGACCCGCAGAGTCGAAACAAGATTCTGGAAGGTATTGAAGATCTAAGAAAACAGGGTGCAACGATCATCTATACTTCCCATTATATGGAAGAAGTGGAGCAGCTGGCTGATCGAATCATCATCATTGATAAAGGTCAGCAGATTGCGATGGGTACCTTGGACGAGCTCAAGAACATGATCCGAAAGAGTGAGAATATCCGAATTGAAGTGAAGGGCTTGACGGAAGAGGATACCAAGAAGATCTCAGAGTTAGAGAATATTTACCGCGTCGATTACGATGGCAAGATGTTGAAGATCGAAGCCGGTAAGGGAAATAACGTGGTGAATATTATCAAGACACTCGAAGAGTGTGGATACCGCATGAAGAATGTCTATTCCGAGCAACCTACACTGAACGATGTGTTCTTGGAATTGACGGGCAAAGAACTTCGTGATGAGTAAGGAGGAAACGACAGATGTTTAAACATTATTTACGCAGAACACTTCGTGATCGCGTATTCCTGTTCTGGTCGCTGGCTTTCCCATTACTTCTCATGACTTGTTTCAAAGTCAGCTTTATGCCTGCTGCCCAGAAAGATATGGATTTTGATCCGGTCAAGGCGATTGTCATTACCCAGGGTGAAGGCGAATATGTCCAAGAGTTTCAAGCGGTGATGGAGGAATTATGTGACGCGGAGAAGGTCAGAGCCGGCAACCTCGGTTATGACCATGAAGTGGTCACCCTTGTTCCATGTGATTCACTAGAAGACGCGCAGAAGAAGATTCTTGACCGAGAAGCAGAAGTAATCTTCGTAGTCGACAGCGAGAAGGAAACCATTGAGGTCAAGATCGGAAGTGATCCGGGAACAACCTCACTGATGGTCGCACGAAGCATTTCAGAGTCTTTCCGCCGAAACTACACGATTATGAAGGATGCGATGATACTTGCTCCGGATCGAATGGAAATGGTAGTAAATTCCCTTTCAGAGAACCTCTCCGTGATGAAGGCCAAAGGAACCTTCATGGGTGAGGCGACCAACTACTTCTATTGGTACTTCTATTCCACCATTGTGATGGGTATGTTCTTCAATGTTTCCGCTGGCGTTCAGGTAGTATTTGATCTCCAAGGAAACCTAAGCGGATACGGCATGCGTACCTCCGTGTCGCCGGAACGCAAGATGAAGATCTTGATGTCTTCTTTCCTTTCCCGTTACGTGGTTGCTTGCGCCATAACGTTCTTCCAGATCTTCTGTATGAACTATTTCTTTGGTATTCCGCTTGCGCATCGTATCGCAGAACTGATCATCTTCGTACTGGTGGGTACACTCTTTGCGATGAGTCTCGGTAGTATATTTGGTCTATTTACCAAGGGCGAGCAGTCGTCCCGTGAGGGCAAAGCCACCGGACTGATCATGATATCGGTGTTCCTAAGTGGTGAAATGATCGTTGTCCTTCCAGGTATTTTCGCGAAGTATTGTCCGATCATCAACCAGATCAATCCAGCGACCATCATGAACTTCGCCTTCTATCGTTTGGTCTTCTATTCGTCCTTGCAGGCATTCTGGTTGAATGTACTCAAAATTGCAATTGCCACAGTCATTTTCTTGACACTGGCCGTTCTGAAATTAAGGAGAGAGAAATATGCAGCTTTATAAGAACTTCTTCAGAATGATCCGCGCACATCGTGGTGTCGTGATCCTCTACCTGGCCATTATGGTCATCTATACCGTCAGCATGATCTACTCGGCTCCTTATGCATTTGATCAGAATAAGACCGTTGACACAGAAAAGAGTGCGAATTACTCCAACCTGGTCGTGACACTTCGTGACCATGATCACAGCGAATTGAGCCAAGGTGTTCAGCGTTTCTTGGAAACATGTGGTGATGTGAATGTCGATGAGACTTCGTCCGAAGAGCGGATCAACGATATCCTTTACTTCCGTCTGGTTGATTTCTATATTGAGATCCCGGAAGGCTTCCAGGAATCTGTTGAAGCGGGAGAAGAACCTGCAATGAGCTATATTTCCCATAGCCAGGTTTCCGGAAACACCTTCAGCTTTGTCAACGATGTGGATTCATTCGTCAACGTCTACCGTTCTTACCGTGCGATGGGTCTTCCTTCCGATGAATCGGTGGCAAAAGCACTAGAGACTTCCGTGGCAGATGTTTCTTTTGCAATAGTAAGTGAGGCGGAAGAAGCGAAGGCCGGAGATGCACGCTCCTATGCACTTTACATGTCACTGATGTTCTTCTGCTTCACATGCCTATGTGTGATGTGTACAGCAATTGGCGCTGTTATCATTGAAAGTAATAAGAAAATGGTATCGGATCGAATTGACGTTTCACCTGTCCCAGCTTCCAAGCGTAACTGGTCGAATTTCGCAGGATTGATGACATGTGCCGGAGTGATTATTCTTGCCATGATGTTCTTTGCATTAGTTTATGGAAGAGGTACCGAGATGATCCGCAAATACACATGGGTCATCCTCCTGAATCTGATTACAACTACATTCTATGTGAGTGCCTTGACGCTGTTTGTATGCAGCTTTAGTCCGAAGGCGAGCTCCTTGAATCTCATATCGAATTCACTCGGACTCTCCATGAGCTTCTTGTGCGGCATCTACGTACCATTCGAAGTATTAGGTAAGTCGGTACAGACCTTTGCCCACTTCCTGCCATTCTTCTGGAGTGGAAAGGTGTTGAATACCATCTATGCCGGATCGGGTATGAACTACACGTACAGTGCTGGTAGCATCTTCTCCTCGCTGGGCGTTCAGGTACTCTTTGGTGTTGCCTTCCTGCTTCTTGCCATGATCGTGCGCAAAACTCGTCGCGTTGAGGCCTGATTATACGATATAATGAAGGCATGAAATACCGACTGATCGACAAAGGAATGATTGCTTGCTTATCTGTCGGATTTCTTCTTCTCCTGTTTCAGACAGGAGAGAAGGGATCCGATTTGGCGTACACGAATCATTTCGACTTCGAGACCAAATGGATCGTCATCCTTCTGGGTATACTGATCCTCTCCACTTTGACGGAGGTGTTCCGTCATTGGTTGGTCAGTCTTTCTGCTATGTTAGGTGTCATCGCTACCGCCATCGTTGTCCCGGAGGCGACGCTCCTTCTTGCGACTGCAGCCTACGGTATGCTGTCAGATTCTTCGATGGAACACATTGTCGCGTCCTATTATCATAAAGACCGCGCGCGAAACGCCGTGCAATACGTCTTGAGAATCCGTCAGGTCTGGCTTCGGATCATCCTTGTTGTAGCGGGTGTGGTGACCATATGCGTACAACGTCAATTCTATCTGCTGATTCTGCTGGCCGTAGCAGTCGTTTTAGCTTGTAAGACTGTCTCTATGTACGAACATGATAGGATGTTGACCGAGAAATTCGACCAGATGCGCTTTGATGCGCGGAAGTCCAGGCAACTTCGGGAAGAAGTCTCGCATAACATAGATATGCAGGTACAGAATGCCACACTGGCGGAACGTAACCGAATTGCACGAGAGATTCATGATAACGTCGGCCATATGCTGACCCGTGCAGTGGTCCAACTACAGGCGATTTCAGTCATCAATCAGGATGAACAGACGAAACCGTATATCGAGTCAGTAAGTAATACAGTCAATGAGGCGATGACTAATATTCGCCGAAGCGTTCATGAGTTGCATGACGACTCAATTGATCTTTCCATCGGCATCCATGAGATCGCTTCCATCTTGAAGGAGAAGTTCGATGTGAATGTCTCCACATCCATCGAATCGCCTGTTCCGAATCTGATCAAGAATGCCATACTGGGTATTGTGAAAGAAGGTGTGACAAATATTGCCAAATACAGCAACGGAAGAAATGTCCGCTTGGAGGTCGTGGAGAATGTTACATTCTGGCGGGTGCTGATCTTCGACGATGGGCAGAGCGAACCGTTGGAATTGTCCCGCTCATCGGACTTTGCCGCCTTAGATGGAGAACATGGTATCGGCCTTTCCAATATCTATTCGCGGGTGAAATCATGCGATGGACGTGTGACGATTCAAGGCGGAAAGCATGGATTTAATATTACGGTGACGATACCGAAGAAACAGGTATAAACGGAGGGCTATCTATGAGAATCATGATTGTGGACGATGATCCACTGGTTACCCAGTCTTTGAAGATTATATTGGAGAAGGATTCGGACATGGAAGTGGTGAAACTATGTTGTTCCGGAAGGGAAGCCGTCGAGGCTTATCCGGAGGTGAAGCCGGATGTATTACTATCGGATATCCGCATGGAAGATATGGATGGCTTAGATGCAACATCTGAGATCCTGAAGATCGATCAGTCGGCGAAAGTGATCCTACTGACTACGTTCCTCGATGATGAGTACATTAACCGTGCGCTGAAAGTAGGCGCAAAAGGCTATATCTTAAAGCAGGACTGTGCCTCTTTAGGCGATGCCGTGCGTGCAGTATTTGGTGGCCAGACCGTATTTGGTGGCAAGATCGTCGAGCGACTGCCGGATCTTCTGAACCGAAACGAGTCCTTCTCCTGGGAAGCATACAATATCACGCCGAAGGAGAAAGAAGTGGTGGAACTTGTGGCAGAAGGCCTGTCAAACAAAGAAATCGCCCAGAAATTATTCCTGGGCGAGGGGACTGTTCGGAACATGATCAGTTCTGTACTGGCCAAGCTTGATCTTCGTGACCGCACACAACTGGCTTGTTTCTACTACCAACGTATCAAGGTCTGATTATTTGAAGAAACTTCCGGCGAGGTCAGAGAACTGCTTGGTCAGCTTCTTCGTGTCGCCTTTCTTCAATGACTTCAGAATATCGTCTACATCGACGTTATCCTTCTTTGTGGTCTTCTTCTTCGTCGTCGACTTCTTCGCTGTTGTGGTTTTCTTCGTGGAAGTGGACTTCTTTGCTGTCGTACTCTTCTTGGCTGTAGAAGTCTTCTTCGTTGTGGTGGATTTCTTGGCCGTGGTCGTGGCACCGGTGATGCTCTTCATTGTAGAGTACACCTTCACGTCCTTCGTGATCTTGGATGGAAGTTTGTCTTTGTCTTCCGTCAACACATAGACATCTTTCTTGCCTGCTGTGTATGTGCCAATCAGGTAGGCGATGCCCAGCCAGATGTCAGATGCGTCACCTGCTTCGAAGTATTCAATCGTGGCCGGGATCTCGGAGAATGTCTCCTTCAGTTTGGCGGAGAGTGTCTTCTTGCCCTTTGCGTGTACACATACCAGATGGTCGGTCTTAGAAAGTTTGTCGGCACCAAGGAAATCAAGTTTTCCAGCCTCAGATAGTGAAATCAGTATATATTTCATTGTCACACCCTCCTTTAGAAGTCGAAGATCCCGATATTCCACGGGAAAAGCACTTTTCTCATATTATATCATTTTGTGAACAGTTTCTTCATTTTGGGCTTAAACTGCCGAAACGAACTAATTAAGATAGACTAATTTGCCTTTTCGAAAATGTTTCTTTGCATGACCTTCGAATAGAATAAATATACGATCAGCGAGGGCGACAGAAGAAGACGGGAGGCAGTACTTATGGACCTCGAACAACGAAGGCAGATGTTGAGAATGTTGGAAACGATCGAACGGTTTCCTGAATTCAGCAAGCGAATAGGTCTGAAAGACAATTCAACCTTCCACGGTGAGCGCATAGCTGATCACAAAGAGATACCCCCTCTTTCCACATAAATAGAGCCCGCATGAGTGAGACATGCGGGCTCGTTTCCTTTAAAGAAGAAGTAGGGAAGAGATTATTTGAAGTCTTCCTTGCTCAAATTGCCATCAGCGATAGCATTGTCAATCCAAAGACGCAGGGAGTCGATGGTGAGTGCCATCTTGTCAAGTTCGTTCTTGATTTCGAGGAAATCAGGCAATTCGTCCTGCGCAATCTTGCCATCTACGGTAATCTCGATGAGACGATTCTTGTTCTTATCGATGGAATTGAGAGTAGCAATCATCTCCAGTGTAATCTGGGACAATTCCTTCGGCACTACTTCCGGTACGTATTCCTGTCCAATCGGGCACTCATGGGAACAGAAGTAGTTGCAAAGCGATGGATTCTTGTAGCAATCTGCCATGGCCAGAATCTCCTCCGGATGAGGCAAAGATTTCTCATTCTCAATCTTCTCGATACGGTCTGCGGAAATATACTGAAGTAGCTCGGAAGCTGCGTCGCGTGTGAGATTCTGCGCTTCACGACTCACTTGGTATATGTTCTTGTTTTCCTTAATAGATTTCCTACCCATTTTCCTACTCCACATCTATATTTTGAACTTCAAAACAAATTACTGTGCGCTAAAAGCAAAGGAACACAGTTTTTCTTTAATCACGTGTATTATAAACTATACTCAGAACAAAAGAAACAATGACCAGACTTTTTTCTGCATAATTGTTTACGAAATGTTCGAAAAGGGTATACAAATATTATTTATGATGGATATGAGGGGAGGTAACTTCCATGGCTAGAAATAACAGAGATGATGAGAGAAATAAAGGTGGATTCTTCCATAGAATCGGCAACTTTATCAAAGGTGTGCTGATCGTAGTAGGTGTCGTTGCAATCGCTTTGTTTATTCTGAATAAGCGTCAGGACAAGAAGGCCAGCCATGCAGCTACTCGTGAGGAGATCATCCAAGAGGAAGAGAAATTCCATGACATCGTACTAAACAATGATACGATCGTTGCAGAACTTGATTCAGTTGCGGAGATTATGACCTATTCCCAGGTGTATGCAGGAACAGCGACTGTTGTGGATTCGCTTCAGCTCCCTTACACGGATATCGATATCTGGGGTACAAAACATAGAATTGATATCATGTATTCCGGTACGATCAAGGTTGGCTATAACCTCGATGATATCCGGACAGTCGTGAACAACCAGAAGAAGGAAATCTACATCACGTTGCCGACAGAGCGAATTGTGGAGAACAACCTCCCGCAAGAGAATGTTACTTGCACCCAAGACAATAATATCTTCAATTCCATCCGTGCAGATGAAGTGACTGTACGTCTGGCTGAGGTGAAGGAAGAACAGTTGCAGAATGCGGTGAATGCTGGCATCTACGATAAGGCCGATGCACATCTCAAGGAGATTATCCTTCAGCAGATGGCTAAACTTCACAAGGATTACAAGGTCGTATTCGTAGATCCTTCTGTAGTGAATGCACAAAAGTCATAAAGAACATGGCTTCGAAAGGTGAAAAAGTCTGTCATTTATCAGCAAGAAAGGCATAGTATCAAAGAAGAAGAAGTGATATGATAGCTGACGGTTAATTCATATGTAAAGCGAAGTCGTTATCCATGGAAACTGCACCACAGAGTTGGGGAAACAAGTGTTTGAAGTTTTTCAAGAAGAACGCCGTGATGTGTATCGCGGCGCTTCTTGCTGTCTTGACTTCTTTCTTCGTCCCGCCGGATAAGGCGTATCTGGACTATTTCGATCTTCGCACATTGACTTGTCTGTTCCTGACATTGCTTGTTATCTGCGCGCTGAAGAACATCCGCTTCTTTAGTATAGTTGCTCATCGCATCGTGGTGACTACTGGGAATCTGCGCATCCTTGCTTTGGCACTCTGCTATATTACTTTCATCGGCTCCATGCTGATCGCGAATGATATGGCGTTGATCACGTTCCTGCCGCTCGGATACTTCGCACTCTCGGTGACGAAGAATGAAGAGAAGATGGCGTATGTCTTCATCCTACAGAATATCTCCGCGAACTTGGGCGGCATGCTGACACCTTTCGGTAATCCGCAGAACCTCTATCTATATTCTCACTTTGACATCCCAACAGGTGAATTCATGCGAATCATGTTTCCACCATTTATGCTGGCCATAGCGATGCTGACAATCGCTTGTATGTTGCTACCGAGAACGAAGTTGGAGATCCGTGATGATGCCAACCAGACTTTGAATAAGAAACGTACGACTTTGTATCTACTCCTCTTTGCATTCTCACTCCTGATTGTCTTCCGTGTAATTGACTACCGACTGGGTCTGATCCTGATTCCGGCTGTCATGATCTTTGCGGATCACAAAGCATTCGGGGAAGTGGACTATGGTCTGCTCTGTACCTTCGCACTATTCTTCATTTTCTCAGGAAATATGGCTCGCATTCCGGCTGTTCAGGACTTCGCGGAACATCTTCTTCAGAAGAATACGATGCTGGTCAGCATCGGTTCCTGTCAGGTCATCAGTAATGTGCCATCGGCCATCCTACTTTCCCAATTCTCCATAAACTACAAGGAACTTCTCCTAGGTGTCAATATCGGCGGTACGGGAACCCTGATTTCCTCACTGGCGAGTCTTATTACTTTCAGCCATTACCGCACGCTCCATCCGGGTAACACCAAGAAGTATCTGATCCTCTTTGCCGTCATGAACCTCGTATTCTTAGTGGTCATGACACTCATGGCACAATTCTTCTTCCGATGAGAAGCACTTGATTCACGCAAAAAATGATACAATAGGAGTGACGGTTCAGGGAGGTGTCCTTTAAGGTAACCGTCGCGGAGATGCATCGTCCCGCAAACAGGCAAGGAGAGGGTGTTATGGACAAGGTAATCACCATTGGAAGAGAGTTCGGTTCCGGCGGACGTGAGATCGGCATCAAGCTTGCTGAACGTCTGGGTATTCCTTTCTATGACAAGGAAATCATTACTTTGGCGGCTGAAACGGGCGGAATCGATCCGAATCTTGTGGCACGGAATGAGGAAGGCGCTTCGCGGGTCACGAATCGAAGCAAGGGAAGAATGCAGTTCTTCTCGTTCTCGTATGCACCGGATTTCTCCGATGCCATCTATCTTCAACAATGTAAAGTCATCAAGGATCTGGCGGCCAAAGGACCTTGCGTCATCGTCGGCCGTTGTTCGGACCATGTGCTTCGAAATGAAGGAAGCATCAATGTCTTCATTGCGGCCAGCATGCCTTACAAGATCCAGCGGAAGAGACTGGTGGCAACGGAGAAGAAGGACTATACTGATGAGCAGATGGCTCGATATATCAACGATATGAATGCGGCACGCGCCAACTACTATAATCACTATACCGGCGGGAAATGGGGCAGTAGTGGTACATACCACCTATGTGTCCACTCGGATCTCGTAGGAGTTGAGGGTTCGGTAGAGACGATTCTGACGTATTTACAGAACATGCAGAAATAGGTCTTTTTACATAGGATTCAGCGGAGCTGAAGGAGGAGAACGTATGGCAGGTGGTGGACCCGGACCTCGAGGCGGAGGTGCTTTTAGCAGGGGATATATGACGGAAGAGGAGAAGGCGAGCCAGCCGAAGGTGACCGGCGCACTTCTGAAGCGTGTATTCTCATATCTGAAACCGTATTGGAAACAACTGGTGTTGGTACTGGCACTGATTGCGATATCAGCAATCCTCAATCTTCTTCCGTCTATCCTGACCGGTCGGATCATTGATGACGGCTTGATGAAGCAAGATCTTGGGAAACTGGTCTTCTACATTGTGCTGTCCCTGGGCATCACGCTGGGCGCCAGCTTGATCGGGGTAGCGGATACTTACATCAATACTTGGATTGCACAACACATTACCTACGATATGCGTAACCAGATGTTCAAACATCTGCAGAAGATGTCGCAGAAGTTCTTCACCAGTAACAACCAAGGTGACATTATCACACGTATGACCAGTGATATCGGCGGCGTCGAACGCGTCATTACGAGTACTTTTAGCAGTATCTTGTCGAACTCGTTGACGTTGATTGTGGCGCTGGTGGCCATGTATCAGAGAAACTGGATTCTGGCCACGATCGGTATCGTAGTGGTACCGCTATTTACACTGCCAACTCGTCAAGCAGGTAAGACGAGATGGAAGCTGACGCAGGAATCGCAGGCTTGTAACGATGAGATTAACGGTATCCTCAATGAGACCATGTCCGTAAGTGGTCAGTTGCTCGTGAAGCTGTTCGGCAAAGAGAAGAAAGAGTACAAGCGTTATAAGCAGGTCAATCAGAAGATGATCAAGCTCAACATCAAGGAGAGCATGGCCGGACGCTGGTTCCGTGTCGTACTGACGACTTTTACCAGCATCGGACCGATGTTGATCTACCTCGTTGGTGGCGTGCTCATGATGAAGTACGATCACAGCATTACAGTTGGTGACATCACAGTTATGGTATCGCTTCTTGGAAAGATGTATATGCCGGTCAACAGCCTTCTGAACATCCAGGTTGACTGGATTCGCTCGATGGCACTCTTTACAAGAATCTTCGAATATCTGGATATGCCTGTTGATATCAAGGACAAGCCGGAGGCCAAGGCGTTGGTCAATGCCAAGGGCAACATCAAGTTCGAACATGTCGACTTCGCTTATGAAGAAGACAAGATGATCCTGAAGGACGTCTCTTTCGAATTGAAGGAGGGCAAGAGTATCGCAATCGTAGGTCCTTCCGGTTCTGGTAAGAGCACGATCATTAACCTGATTCCACGTCTTTACGATGTCAATGCAGGTTCGGTGACTTTCGATGGGGTGGATGTCCGTGATCTGAAGCTTTCTTCTTTGCGTGACCATGTCGGTGTCGTCTCCCAGGAGACCTATCTCTTCAATGGTACGATCCGTGATAATCTGCGCTATGCCAAGGAGAAAGCGACCGAAGAAGAGATGATCGAAGCCTGCAAGAAGGCAAATATCTATGACTTCATTCAACAGGCGGAGAATGGTCTGGATACCATAGTCGGTAATCGTGGTCTGAAGCTCTCCGGTGGTGAGAAACAGCGTATCTCTATCGCTCGACTTCTACTGAAAGACCCGACAGTCTTCATCTTCGATGAGGCAACATCCGCGCTGGATTCCATTTCTGAAAGCAAGATTCAGGAAGCCATCGACCCAATCATTCAATCCCGTACCAGTATCTTGATTGCCCACAGACTATCTACTATTCTGGCGGCAGATGAGATCCTGGTGGTGAAAGAAGGCCACATCGTTGAACGGGGCACGCACAAGGAACTGGTCGATGCAGGCGGTGTCTATCAGGAACTCTACGAGACACAGTTCAGTAAGGCTGCTGAAAGTTGAGAAATTTGACAGAATCGGCTATAGTATCGGGTAATGCCGACTATAGATGCAAGTTCTCGTTTGGAACGCGGAAGTTGCGTAAATACCGGTTGAGGGTACGCTGTTGGCCGGAGTGCCGCGCGTCGTACGTGAAGTAAAATACAGAAAAGAGAGAAACAATATGGCAACGAAAGTTTTTATTGATGGTAGTGAAGGCACGACGGGACTTCGGATTTTCGAGCGTTTCGCCAACCGTGATGATGTGGAGATCTTAAAAATCGATCCGGAACTTCGTAAAGATCCGGAGGAGAGAAAGAGACTGATTAATGCTTCTGATATTACATTCCTCTGCCTGCCGGATGCGGCGGCAAGAGAAGCTGTAAGCTTCATCGAGCCGGACAACGATCATGTCATCATTATTGACACGTCTACGGCACATCGTACTGAAGAGGGTTGGGCCTATGGCTTCCCGGAACTTTCTTCAGCACACATGGATGCGATAGCGAACGGCAAGCGCATCGCGGTGCCGGGTTGCTATGCTTCGGGCTTCATTTCTTTGGTATATCCGTTGATTTCTGGTGGCATCATGTCCAAGGATTATCCGGTTTCTGCATTTGCACTGTCCGGTTATAGTGGAGCAGGTAAGAAGACCATTGCAGTATATGAGGGCGAAGATCGTTCGTCTGATCTTTCTTCCGGTAGAGAATATGCGCTGACACAACAGCACAAGCACCTCAAGGAGATGAAGGCGATTACAGGCCTTTCGAGACTGCCACTCTTCTCACCAATCATTGATGACTACTATAGCGGTATGGTCGTGTCCGTACAGGTCTATGCCGATATGCTTGAGAAGAAGATGACACCTCCTGAACTTCTCACTTTCTATCGCGAGTACTACAAGGATCAGGCGTTTATCAAGGTGGCAGCGGACGACGATGAGATTGCAGCCAGCGGTTTCCTTGCCGGTAATCTGCTGTCCGGCTGGGATGGCTTGAAGATTTATGTAACGGGAAACGAAGACCGAATCGTAATCTCCTCTCAATTCGACAATCTGGGCAAGGGTGCATCCGGTGCGGCCATCGAGTGCATGAACATTAAGCTTGGCTGTGAACTGACCAAGGGACTGAACCTGTAAAGCACATATTGCGCTGTTTGCTCTTGCATACATATATCGATTAGTGACTGCTAAGTAGGTTCTTTTACCAATTATTCGGCGGTATGGTACGGAAAAAGGCGGTTTATTGAACTTGCTTCTAGGAGTAGGATGAAGGTGGAGGATGGGAGATTTCCAACCTTCAAAATAAAGAAGGAAAGATTACTTGAAGGGAGAATGACGTATGCAATGTCCAAAATGTGGTGGAAATAACTGCACAATTATCAACGAAGTACAAACATCTGGGAAAGACTACAGCGCGAGCAAAGGTTGCTGCGGTTATCTCATTTTCGGTTGGGAAGGCCTGCTTTGTGGCCTTTGTGGTGAAGGGAAGACAACGACGAGTACGAATTACTGGATCTGCAATGATTGCGGTAAGAAGTGGCGCGCGTGATTTCCTGACGAGGGTCCAAAGATTGCATGGAGAATTCGACGGGTAATTTGAGTCGGGGAATTCGGATCTGGTTGCGACTGATGGAGATCGGACGTAAGGCCGGATGCCATCAGATGGAGGAGAGAAGTTTCTCTTTACGGGGTTACCAGTTTCCGGTCTGCGCACGTTGCACGGGTGTCCTGCTTGGACAGCTGATTGCGATTCCATTGCACATTATCGGAATCCGATTCCGATGGTGGGCGCTTGCGATCCTGATTGGCATCATGGGCGTCGATTGGCTGATTCAACATCTGAAAATCCGCGAATCCACTAACTTACGCCGACTGATCACCGGCACGACATGCGGTATCGGTGGACTCTATCTTGAGTTCTATGCGATTTACTTTGTGGTCGTGTGGATCAGGAGCTTGGTGTAACCATGGTGCTGGAATCCTTGACTTTTCCCAGTGGCAAGGGTACAATCGTTCACGTGCTATGAACGTGCGTAAGTAGTCTGCTATGACGGGCAAAGAGAGTCATGCCACCGGCTGAAAACATGACCCAGGGGTAGTAAGGATGAATTTCAACACGGGAGCGTTCCGACGAAACGAGTGCGGGTGGTTTTACCTGATCTTGAGCTAAGCGGATGCAGGCGCAGCATTAAAGGCGCAAAGTGGAGTGCAGACGGAAGGGTCCGTCTGAACATGGGTGGTACCGCGAAGGTACGAGAGATTCGTGAATTCGTCCCATGACAATGGAAACGTTGTCATGGGATTTTTGTATTATAGGAGGGAAAACATGGCGGAACTTGGTGAATTAAGTGAGAAGCTGTCGCAGATCCGGGCTGAAATTACAGCAGACCTCAGCGGCATTACCAGCAGTAAGGGTGTCTATGAGTATAGAAAGACAGTCATGGATGCGAAGGAAGGCAAGATCGGCTCGCTCATGAGGGAGATGGGTAAGATTCCGAAAGAGCAGAAGGCTGATTACGGTAAGATGGTCAACGAGATCAAGAACTGGGCGCAGGCGACCTTCGATGAGATGGATCTGAAGTTCAAGGAAGCGGAGCAGAAGGCGCGCTATGAGAAGGAAACCATCGATGTAACACTTCCTGCGAAGAAACATAAGCAGGGTAAGCTCCATCCGAATACACAGGTGAGAAATCAGATTGTAGACATCTTCGGTTCAATGGGATTCTCCATCTACGAGGGCCGAGAGATCGAGACCGATTACTACAACTTTACTGCATTGAACATTCCGCAGGACCACCCGGCTCGTGATATGCAGGATACATTCTACTTGAGCCCGGAGTATCTGCTTCGTACACAGACTTCTGCAGGTCAGATCCATGTTATGGAGAATCAGAAACCACCGATCAAGATCATCTCTCCCGGTAAGGTTTTCCGTTCAGATGACGATGCGACACACTCTCCGATGTTTACGCAGATGGAAGGATTGGTTGTCGACAAGGGCATTACACTTTGTGACTTGCAGGGTATGCTTGATGAGTTCGTGAAGAAGATCTTCGATGAGGAGACCAGAACGCGTCTGAGACCTTCTTACTTCCCGTTTACAGAACCTTCAGTAGAAGTCGATGTCAGCTGTTTCCAGTGCCACAACAAAGGCTGTAAGCTCTGTAAGGGCACTGGCTGGATCGAGGTTCTGGGCGCCGGCGTTGTCAATAAGAAAGTACTCGAAGGCTGTGGCATTGATAGCAATGTCTATAGCGGTCTTGCATTCGGTATCGGTATTGACCGTATCGCGATGTTGAAATACGGCATCAACAACATCAAGCTTCTGTTCGAATCTGATCTGCGTGTGCTCGATCAGATTGATGACTGATAAGGAGGGTTAGACATGTTAGTACCACTTTCATGGTTGAAAGATTATGTAGACATTAATGTCACACCGGATGAACTGGAGGAGAAGCTGTTCTCCTGTGGCTTCGAGGTGGAAGAGAAATACGAAGTCGGTCACGATATCAGCAATGTTGTCGTAGGCTTAGTTAAGACTTGCGAGGGTATCGAGGGTACACACCTTCATCTTTGCCAGGTCGATGCAGGTGAGCATGGTACACTTCAGATCTGTTGCGGTGCCGATAATGTTGCCGCAGGCGGCAAGTATCCGCTGGCGCTGATTGGCGCGCAGGTCTATGCGACGGCCAAAGACCACGTTACGGTCGAGGGTGTCATGACGATCGGTCAGGGTAAGCTTCGTGGTTATGATTCTTACGGTATGCTCTGCTCTGGCGTGGAAATTGGTGTGACGGAAGACATGTTCCCTGGCGCCGGCTACAATGGACTTCTGGTTCTGCCTGAGGATGCGGTGCCGGGTGCAGATGTTAAGCCGATACTGGGCCTTGATGACTATATCTTCGACGTGTCCATCACGGCCAATCGTCCGGACTGTCAGAGCATCTTCGGTATCGCTCGCGAGGTCGCTGCTGTTCTTGGTCAGCCGCTCAGAGAACCTGCACTGGATTACACAGAGTCAGATGAGACAATCGATTTCAATATCCGTGTTTCTGCACCAGATCTTTGCCCGAGATATATCGGACACTATGTATCGGACGTCAAGATTGCACCGGCTCCGCAGTGGATGAGACGCCGTCTCGCTCTGGTTGGTTGTTCGGCAATCTCCAACGTTGTGGATATTACGAATTATGTGTTAAAAGAACTCGGTCAGCCGATGCATGCTTTCGACTTCTCGTACCTGGAGGGTGGCGAGATCCATGTCAGAAGAGCAGAAGCCGGTGAGAAGATCGTGACACTGGATGAGAAGGAATTCTCTTTAACTACAGATAATCTGGTCATCTGCGACGGTAAGAAGCCGGTTGCACTGGCTGGTATCATGGGCGGACTGAATTCGGAGATCTTGGATACGACGACTGCCGTGATGTTCGAGGCTGCCAAGTTTGCACACGATAACATCCGTAAGAGCTCGAAGGCTCTGGGTCAGGTTTCTGATTCCAGCATGCGTTTCTCCAAGGGTGTTGACGAATATACTACGGACATGGCCATGAAGCGTGCGCTGCACCTGATGGAAGAACTGGGATGCGGTAAAGTCAGTAAGACCAAGTTCGACATCAATACAGGCAATTCCATTGAGCCGAAGGAACTGACAGTCAGCGTGAAACAGGTCAATGGTGTGCTGGGTATTACCGTCCCGGACGAAGATATCGTTCGTATTCTGACGAATCTGAATTTCGCACCGAAGCTTCAGGGCGATAGCCTGACCATTTCCATTCCGGGATACCGTGTGGATATGGAGTCCTATCAGGATGTGGCAGAAGAAGTGATTCGTATGTATGGCTATGAGCACATTACGCCGACCTTTATTCCAACAGCGGAGGTCACCAGTGGTGGTTATAACCTCAGTCAGAAGACAGAACTCAAGATTAAGCGTGCACTCTGCGCCGCAGGCGCTTACGAAGGCGTGCACTATTCTTTCTTCTCGCCTTCGGACCTTGACCTTCTGAGACTGCCGGAAGATGCACCGGAGCGTGTAGCCATTAAGATCATGAACCCAATCAACATCGATCTTTCTTTGATGAGAACGACACTTACGCCGCAGATGCTGACCGCGATGGCGAAGAACCAGAAGCGTGGCATCCTTGCCGGTTGTGTCTATGAGATGGGTAATAAGTTCCTGCCGAAATCTTTGCCGCTTACCGAATACCCAGATGAGCGCGAGACAATCTGCATTGGTATGTGGGGTGAGGAAGAAGACTTCTTCTCCTTGAAGGGTGTCGTATCTGTGATTGCAGATGCACTCGATGTGAAGTTCGATTACGAGCGTGACACGAAGACATTCCTGCATCCGGGACGTACCGCAAAGGTTATCTGCGATGGAGAAGAAGTAGGTTACCTTGGTCAGGTGCTCTATGAGATCTGCGACGAGATGGATATGCGTGTTCCGGCTTATGTGGCAGAGATTGATCTTAAGAAACTGAGTAAGTACTACGGCAAGGACAGAAAGTTCATCCCACTTCCGAAGTTCCTAGAGGAGAAACGTGACTTCTGCTTCGTCATGGATAAGTCCAATACCTGTGCGATGGTCGAGAAGGAGATAGAAGCTTCCTGCGAATATATCACGAAGATTGAGTTGTTCGATATCTTCGAAGGTGCACAGCTGGGGCAGGACAAGAAGAGCCTCGCGTTCTCAGTTGTTTTCACACCGAAGGAAAATGAGTTCACACCAGAAGTCATTGACGGATTTGTAAAGACGATCCTAGATAATCTACAGGCGAAGTATGCGATTACCTTGCGTGCATAAGTTCCTGTTCAGTGGATTGGCGAACATGTTCTCAGTCCTCAATTTATAGAATATGAGAAGCCGAGGATGGACAAGCGACAATCTGTTGCAGCCACCTCGGCTTCTTCTATTTAAGCGCTTGATGAGGAATCAACGGTTCAACTTCGATGAAGGTTGTGTAGTCATCCTATGCTTGCAAGTTTGCACATATATCGATAAAATCTGATTGAGAAAAGAATCGAGGTATGTGATGAACAGGATTGTAAGCTAGGATTAGAGAAGATTTCTGTCACTTGCTGCCAGTAAGTATTTCGAAGCAATCAAGTTCCAGCGTGAGCAGAACTACGAGAGCAATAAGCGGATGAAATTAGATTTCTTCAATGAGTTTGTCAGTAAGAAGGAATACTTTGCATATGGCAGTAGGACGGATTATATGTTGTTTAACGGGTACGCGCAGATTGATGGTAGTATGGTCCTATATGCATTTGTCGAAGGCCCGATTTCTGCGAAGTTAGAGACTGACTATCTAGCTTTTACGAAAGAAATGGAATGTTCAATTATTAGTACTCAATAAACCAATTTTAAGGAGGTATTTGTATGAATTGTGTAAATTGTGGAAACCCGATGAATGAAGGTGATCGCTTCTGCATGAACTGTGGATTTGCAGTGGCTGCTGCCGTGCCGGTTGTAGACACTGCGCCTGCTGTAGACGCCGCGCCAGTTGTTGAACCGGTTCCGTCTATGTCTGCAATGGAGACCCCTTCCATTGCACCTGCTGAGGTTGCACCAGTTGTGGACGCAGCACCTGTTATTGATGCCGCACCGGCGATGGAGACAACACCCGTAGCGGAACCTGTTCCGGCTATGCCTGCTACGGAAGTTCCTGCTTGTGCGCCTGTTGAGGCTGTGCCGGTAAACGCAGACGATATTCAAGTTATGGGCAGTGTTCCGGCTTACGTTCCGCAGGAACAGGCAGCATTCGTCCCGGTTCCGGTCGTTCCAGTGCCGGAGCAAACAGTTGCCCCGATAGAACAGCCAGTTGCACAGGCTCCAATCGAACAACCTGTTGCACCAGCGCCAATCGAACAACCTGTTGCACCAGCTCCGGTTGATACGGTTCCATCTGCACCTATGCAGGATCCAAATCAGTTCGCTGCTGCGGAAGCTCCTGTCGATTATCTTGCGGAAGCGAAAGCCAAGAAGGCCGAGTTGGAGAATATGTTCCAGAGAAAATCCTGGAAAGATGAGAGTGCCAACAACGGCGGTATTGTGAACCGTGGACCGGTCAATCGCTAAAACGAGAGGTAGAAACGAAATATGGGATTATTTGATAACATCCAGAATCCAGCAGTTGCGTCGGTTCCGTCCGTAACACCGACCCAGCTTCCTAGTAAGACAGTGATTTTCCAGGAGATCCCGGAGACACTTGAACAGATGCAGGCTTTACCTGAAGCATCCATGAAGGATCCGCTTGATGTTGCTGCACTTACCATTGTTGCGCTGTGCGTATATCCTTCCAATAAGGATGAGAGTATCCGTATGCTGAACTTCCTCAAAGGACCACAGCCACTAACGCCTTATGAGCTTTCTTTCTTGGCTGATCGATTCAGGGATTCAGACTATGTCGCACGTTCTTATTTCAATGGCGCAAATCCACAGAATAACTATCTGCCCCAGCGTCCGTATTCCATTACAGTATATGAACTGGCACATAGCCGAGATAATCTGAATGAGGGATATCTGACAGTGAATATTACTTCTGGTGGAGCGGATAGCCCGCGTCAGATTCGCCTTCGCAACAAGCCATCTACCGGCGAATGGTTCCTGTGGGAACAGTTCGTTCTGTCGGGGATCCGTGTTCCGGAAGCCGCAAATCCTTGGGCATAAGGTTATTTGATTCAATATTAATTTAGAGGAGAGGGTGCCTGGCGAGACACCCTCTTCAATTTTGGTTCATCACGGAAACTTGGGGAATGAGGAATCAGAAGAATTGAAATGGAGAAATAACATGCTGGTGCAAAACGTGGGATTTCCGACTGGAGAGACTAAAGTGTTCTGTAGTCGGAAGAGAAAATGAAAGATGCGAGTGA
>JAZLMM010000005.1:0-62457 GCA_045598705.1 Oscillospiraceae bacterium | reverse complement strand
GATGTTCCGACTACAGCGACATTTGTTCATTCCAGTCGGAAACGGTCTTGTCCGGAAGAAACAATGAACATTTCTTGCCTAACGAAGCGCTCTCCATTTCCCAAGAAAACGTGAAGATCCTTTATAGATTGTTCACATCATATAATCTCTCTGGACACGTGTGGAGAATATAATTAAAGATACTTTAGAACGTGAAGAGGAGAAATTATTACAGTCGAGGAGGTGAGGGTATGGCTTACTATTTTATTTGTTTTGCTGTCACCTGGATTCTGACTGTTATTTATTTTATCAAGTGGAAAAGCACTTACAATACTTTCATTACCCTTTCATTTATTGATGTAGCGATCAACAACTTTGGGTACTGGCAGCTTGCTATGGCTGAGAATATTCGCGAAGCGGTCATGGCACAGTACCTGGCATATACAGGGTCAGCGTTTATGACCGTGCTGATCCTTTTCAGTATTTTCGATATTTGTAACATTCATATCAAGAAGATTTACCGAATTGCTTTATTTGCAATCGACTTCTTTGTTTTTGTTTGTAGCCTTACGATCGGACATTCTCAGATTTTCTATAAATCGGTAAGTATTACTAAGCGAAACGGTTTCACCGTGTTGGTGAAGGAATACGGGCCGATGCACACAGTCTACTATATCTCGCTTGTGCTGTATTTTCTGATCGCCATCGCGACGCTCATATATGCATTGAAGAAGAAGAGTGAGATTTCCAAGAGAAATGCAATTCTGCTTCTATTATGCTTCTTCGTGTGTATATTATCGTTTGTTATGGGACGCGTACTTGGTACGTATGATTTGATTACTGCGTCAACGAATCTTGTGCTCTTCACCTACATCATTATTTCGGATCGATTTGTCTTATATGATGTCGATGCGACCGCCATGCAGACTTTGCAGAAGAGCAACTCCGTAGGAATCATCACCTTCGATCTGCGGAATCGCTTCCTTGGTTGTAATCGTGTGGCCAGTGAGTATTTCCCGGAACTGGAAAAACTGAAAATCGATTATGTAACGACGGAACCACTATTTCTCGAATGGATCTCGGAAATGGGGAAATCCGGTGAATTTAAGAAGACGATTTCCCGACAGGGTCGGTTCTTCTCTTTGGAGGGACGATACTTGAAGACCGGAACGAAGATTCGAAGTATACAGTTTATCCTTCTGGATTGTACCGTCGAGATGGAGTACCAAGAATATCTGAAGAAAGTAGCGGTGACGGATGATATGACGCATCTTTTCAACCGTCGTGCATTCGAGAACGAAGCGCAAAAGTATCTTGAGCAGGCGATGCCGGATAACTTTGTTGTGATCTCGTTTGATTTGAATGGTTTGAAAAAAGTCAACGATACGATTGGTCATCACGCAGGGGATGAACTGATTTGTGCGGCTGCCGCGAAGATCTCGGAGGCAATCTCGCCGATCGGTATGGTATATCGTATCGGCGGAGATGAGTTCGAGGCGATTGCTTTCTGTGAGCCGGAGAAACTGGATCAAATCCTGACGGCACTTGTACAGCATTGTGAAGCTTGGAGGGGAGAGTACTCTAGTCAGCTTTCACTATCCAAAGGTTTTGCATTCCATGCCGAGAACCCAGCGATGGATATATTTGAACTCGTACGCGTAGCAGATAAGCAGATGTATGCCGACAAATCACAGTTCTATAGAAGCAGCGGAAACGATCGAAGAAGAAGAGATTAATAGGATACCCACCTATTCCGAGGCATTGCAAGCGTACGAGACAAAGGGTGCCTCTTCGTGAACCAATCACTTCTGAGACACCCCCTTGTTCTGATCTCTAGTTTATATGGGAGAAGCACTTGCTACTATTACATCTTGCGCCAGATCCAACCGTTGCTGTTGCAACGCTGTAGGAACTCGGCCGAGTTGACGAATCCGAGGAACACCTCATAACGAGTGTGGCCGGCTTTCAGACAGGCGAGCCAGCTGTTCTTACCGGCGGCATCTGGTTCTCGTCCTAATATTGCACGATAAAGGCGATTGACGTATTCGCTGTCGGAGAGCTTCTTATATGTGAATTCCTGTGAATTGAAGAATCCCCAAGCAATCTGACCGGCACTCTGCTTACCGGACTTCATCTCACTGACCCAACCGTCAATGCCGCCATCTGCGTTACGGCCCAGAGCTTTGGTATATAGGTTATTTACATAGCTCTTCTGTGATGTTGTAGAAGTGAAATTCGGTCTGCCATAGCCGACGATGGAAGAATCTCCGATTGCATACTTTCTTTCGCTGACACGACTCTGATTGGAAGTGCTGCCACTGGTGTTTCCTTCTACGGTGTATACATAACCGCCGTATACTGCTACAACGAGACCGGTATGCGCATGTGCGTCATTGAATACACCGCTTCGATAGAAGAAGATCTGGTCACCCGGTTGAGGAGTATTGCCGCCGGCAATGAAGTGTCCGTTTGATTTACTCTGACCGGTATAACCATAATATTGGGCAGAATAGTAACAGCCTGCGCCACAACTATTCTCACACTGATAGGTCATGGATTGGGCAGTCGTATAACCATAGGCTTGTACGAAACACCAGTCTACGAATACATCGCACCAGTCGTAACCATTCTTGGCGCCATTATACCAGTTTTTGCCACTTTTTCTCAGGTTGTCGAAATACTGTGCATAGGTCGTCTGCTTGTTCGTGTAGGTCTTTCCGACTTCTGCATAGGCAACAGAGATGACCTTCGATGCATAGTTCTGAGCGTCCGCACTGACATTCTTCGGCTTCAGTAAGCCCAGCGACAGGACAGTGGATACCGCTACCACACAAGAAAGTGTCTTCACAAGTAATTTGTTCTTCATAAATCCTCCTTAAATAGAACATAGAAAATTTGCACACGAAAATAACGCCTGTGCCAGCGCCCTTTGAAGAGGTTAACGAAAGACAAAGGGATCTTCCGGAAGGTTACGCCTTCAATCGCGAATTTCAATTGTAAAAAAAGAGATTCTCCAAACCCACTTACTATTCTTCCAAACTACGGGAGAGAATACAATGAAATTGACTTGATATTTACATGCGCATGCCAAAGACGAAAAATTGATATTTTCGCATGGGAATACGGAAGATGTACTTAACCGATTAAGATGTTGATATATTCGGCAACAGATTCTTCTACAATAGAGAAAATGTAATATTACTTTATGAAAATACGGCTATTTTGAGTTGAAAAATATCACTTGACGAAGTACGCACCAGGCGGCGAGAAGCATGCCCAATGCTGACGGGGATCAGATTACCAATCTGAACAATATGCGCCGCCTAATTCGCCGTAAGCAATCACGTTTCCAGTCTCGCCGCTTGTGGTAGTATCCAACGCGGTAAAGAGTGCTTCAGTATCTTTGCCGGCTACATTGACCATGCCACCAATCTTCGTATCTGCACTCTTGAGTGCGACGACATAGATGACGTAAGCGTGGGTGCTACCGGCCGGTGGGTACGGGCCACAGTAACCGCGGCCTCCATGAATATAAAGTGGTTCTATTGTCATATAAGATGAAGACTTCTGTCAATCAAATCCTTACAACGACTGTAAGTGTTATTTGGAAGTGGTCTATGTTATGCTCTTCCCATAGCAAAAACAAGGAGCGAAACATGGAAACGATTTTGAATATTGAGAATCTTACTAAAGTATACGGCACAGTACCGAATCAGACTCAGGCGCTGAATGGTATCAGCTTCCAGGTGATGGAAGGTGAGTTCTTAGGCATCATGGGCAGCAGTGGTTCGGGTAAGTCCACTTTGCTGAACTGTATGGCAACGGTCATCGAGCCGACCAGTGGCAAGATCCAGATTGATGGGAAAGACCTTCAGAAGATGAAGGGTGCAGAGCTGGCTAAGTACCGTGGACAGAAGATGGGATATCTTTTTCAGAATTTTGAATTGCTGGATAATCTGACCGCAAGAGAGAATATTCTTCTTCCGGTCTCCCTTCACGGGATGTCCGAGAAGGAAGGACAGTCTCGTCTGGAGGAGTTGGCGAAGTACTTAGAGATTACGGAGGTGCTGGATAAGTTCCCGGACAAGATGTCCGGCGGTCAACGCCAGCGTGTGGCGGCAGCCCGTGCCTTGATCCTCAACCCGAAGATCGTGCTCGCAGATGAGCCGACCGGTGCGCTGGATTCGAAGAATGCAAGAAGCTTGATGGAGAAGCTCACCGGCCTTAATCAGAATGAGCAGACGACGATCCTCATGGTTACGCACGATACTGCGGCTGCGAGCTTCTGCAAGCGAATCCTCTTTATTTCGGACGGCGTGATCTTCCACGAACTGCGACGCGGGGATGAGAGCCGACAGGATTTCTACGAGCGCATCTTGAATGTGATGGCCCAGCTCGGAGGAGGTCGTAGCAATGTTCTCTAATCTTATTTTCCGAAATAGTAGAAGAAGCCGTAAGGAGAATGGCTTGTTCTTCGGTTCCATGGTGATCTCCATCATGGCCTTCTATCTGATCCTTTCTCTTTCTTCTCAGGATGTCATGTCTTTCCTCAAGAAGATGGAGAGTGACGGTGTCAACCGTCTCATGACCTTGATTCCGATCTTCTATGCGATGACGTTGGTCATCTTATTCTTCCTGATCTTCTTCGCATGCAAGTACCAGTTTGAGAGAAGACGTCACGAATTCGGTGTGTACCTGATGCATGGTATGCGTCGTAGTAAGCTCTTCGGCATGCTACTGACAGAGGATCTGATCTCGAGTGGCCTGGCACTGCTTATTGGTTTGCCGAGTGCCGTGGTGATGGCAGAGATCATCAGCCTGATTACTGCAAAGAGTGTCGGCATGGGTATTGTAGACCATCAGTTCTCGCTGTCCGGTTCGGCTATTATTTGGACATTGGTTGGATTCTTAGGCATCAAGCTTCTGGCATTACTTATCTTGAGCGGACGCATCAGCCGTCAGGAAATCGGTACGTTACTGGCCCAGCCGGTCAATCACCCCAAGAAACAGTTGCCGAAGGCTGTGTATGCGATTGCTGCCTTGATTGGTCTTCTGATGCTTGGTATGGCTTACTATATGGGTAATAAAGTGGGTGGCGCCTGGGCGACACCGGCCAAAATGGCACTGGCACTCGGCTTGGGTCTGATCGGCACATTGTTCCTGTTCTTCGGCATGCGTGTTTTTATCGCACTGCTGGTGAAAGCGAACAAGGGCAACAAGAAATTGCACGTATATACTTTCCGTCAGATTCAGGAAAATGTTATCTACAAGTCAAGCTCGATGGCGATCAGCTCCCTTCTGATCCTGGCTGCCCTCTGCTGCTTCGGTGCGGGACTGTCCATCTCCATTACGAATAAAATGTATAGTGACCACGTCATGGACTATACCTTCAGCCGTTTTGCCGATGATCACTATGATGTAGAGATCACGGATGATCCGACAAAGCTCCTGACGTTAGTCGAGTCGAAGCTACAGGAGAATGGACTGGCGGATCAGTTCTCCGATATCTTCGAGATCAGACTGGGCAATATTCGTACTACGGAAGACTTCGAAAATGCATACGATATGAGTGCTTTTACAGATGCGATTGCTTCGATTGGTACGAAGACATCTGAGGATATTCTGAACAATTTGAGATATCAGGGATTCCCGACATTGATCAGTCTTTCGAGTTTCAACCACCTGCTGGAGGTGGCAGGCGAAACACCGATCACGCTTCAGCAGGATGAGGCGGCAATCTACATCGACCCTTCTTTTACCACGGCTGATGAAGCGGAACTTATGAACGAGATCCTACTTACCAGACCGAAGACCACACTGGTGGGTGAGACGCTGTATCTTACCAGCGAGGTGCAGACGCAGAAGCTGTGTACCGATCGCATTGTGACTTATAGTTTTGCACTGATCGTACCGGACGAGGTATTCCTCTACCAGACGCAGGGTGACTACTTCACGTATGTCAATGCTGTACTCAGCGACGAAGCCAAGGACGGCAACAGTCTGATGAGTGCTTTTACCCAAGTCAACGAACAACTGAATGCTACCGGTCTTCAGTACGAGAGCTATCTGCAGAACATGGGACGTAATCTCTTCTTCAAAGTGGCTTCCAGCTACATTACTATCTATCTGGCCATTGTTTTCCTGGTCGTGGCGAATACGATCATGGGCGTGCAGTTCTTGATGAGCCAGCAGAAGACCGGCCGTAGATGCCAGACGCTGATTCGCCTTGGTGCCACCTATGAGACGCTCTGTCAGTCTGCCGGCAAGCAGATCAGATGGTTCATGGGACTTCCGGTCGTGGTCGCTGCAGCAAGTAGCATGTTCGGTATCCGTGCGCTGCTGATCGGACTGGATGCTTCCTCCGGTATGTCATCGAATAATCTGTTGCTTCTTGTTGCGGCCTTGATGATGGCGTTGCTTTGCATCGTAGAGTTCGTATATATTATTGTGGTGAAGCGCGCCAGTGATAAGTATCTGCTGAAGCTGATGGACATCAAGCGCGAAGAATAATGAGGAAATACTAGGAGGACGTACGTCGTCGTGAGAAGAATTGCTGTGGTGGAAGATGAAGTCTTTGTGCGAGAGGAGTTATGTAGCATCCTCAGTAAAGGCGGATATACCGTGGAAGCGGTCACGGACTTCGAACACGCGGCGAAGATCCTCCTGGAGATGGCGCCGGATCTGGCGATTCTCGATATCAATCTTCCGGAGACCAGCGGATTCCAGATCTGTCAGGAACTGAAGAGCAAGTCCTCCATTCCGGTGCTGGTACTGACCTCACGGGATCAGGCCAAAGATGAACTGGAGGCTTTCGAACTGGGCGCGGATGAGTTCTTGAACAAGCCCTGTCGCAAGGAGCGGTTGCTGGCTCGTGTGAGCAATATCCTGAAGCGGTTCGAGGGCCGCTCGAATCTCATAGAAGGACAGGGGTTCCTCTTAGATAGCCAGACCTATACGTTATACGTGAATAATACGTCGGTGGTCCTTCCGAAGAATCAGGGAAAATTACTCGTCGCCTTGCTTGCGGGTGGGGCGGATATGGTGACGACGGAGGACCTCTGTACGGCACTATGGGGCACGACGGAGTTCATCGATGAGAATGCCCTTCAGGTCAATATCACGAGATTGAAGAAGACGATGACGAGCCTTGAGATGCCTCAGCGCATCGTGGCTGTACGTGGATCAGGATATCGTCTGGAGAACGAAGTCGCCCAGGACGCGACTGCCCAGAAGGACACAGCGTGGACAGATGAGGTGACCACATGATGCATCGGGTTCGCCAACTACTGGCCCGGTACTATCCGTGGTTCTTCCTTCTTCTGGGCATGGACTTGTTCTGTGTGATGATCCTATGGGTCTCAGATATTGACGCACTTCGGAAACTGAGTGCACTGATTTTCCTTACCAGTTTCCTATTATTCATTCTCATTCTCGTGGTGATGAACCGACGAGAGATGCGAAATGCAACCTTGTTCCAGCAGTTTGTCAGCGATCCGACTCCGCAGAATGAGACACGACTCCTTCAGGCGGTGAGTCCGCAGGAAGGTGAATCCATCCGACTGCTGGCGACGGTGTTAAGGCAGTATAAGGAGGCGGGCAGCAATATGGCGGGTACGCTCTCCGATTACGAAGAATACGTAGAAGGTTGGGTCCATGAGGCGAAGACGCCGCTTGCACTACTGACCATGATTCTCGATAACCGAAGTGATGAGATGTCGCCGGAGATCCACACGAAGTTGGACTATGCTCGGGGACAGCTTCAGGAAGATATTACCCAGATCTTGTACTATGCACGACTTCGTGCCTCCACCAAGGACTATCGCTTCACGCAGATCGACTTACTCGACTGCGTCGAAGAGGTGCTGGAAGATTATGCCTCACTTCTGGAGGAGAACGAATTTGTCGTATGCAACAAACTCCAGTCCGAGAGTGTTTTTACCGACCGAAGAGGACTACAATTCATCTTCGGTCAGGTCATTAGTAACGCGCTGAAATATCGAGGCGATTCACCGATGCTCACCATCTCTTTCCGAGAGACGGACGAGGGCGGTGTGCTGTCGATTGCTGATAACGGTGCAGGGGTCAAGGAATATGACCTGCCATACATCTTCCAGAAAGGGTTCACCGGCGATTCCACGGCCAATCGCAAGAAAGCCACCGGCATGGGGCTTTACTTGGCGAAGGAAATGGCTGATGACCTGAAGCTGAAGCTTCAAGCCACCTCCATATGGGGCGAAGGATTCACGATGGAAGTGATTTTCCCGAAGATATCTGACTGAGATCAGAGCGTTGGGGTCACGTTGTGCTGCGTGCGGTCGCTCTTCTTCACCTGGATGAACATGTTGTGCAACAGATTAACACTCGTTAAGATGACTTCACCTTGGTAGAGCTTGCGGACGTGCTTGATCGCGTAGTCATCCAGGTGATTCTCGACGGTGCGGATCTCCTCGTTGAGCATGAGTCGGTGGATCAGGATCGTACCGATCTGTCCGAATAGGATCGGGGATACATCCTGCGGATTCTGCGTGGTGAGATAGAGGAAAATACCCTTCTTACGACCTTCACGAGCGAGGAGCGTCAGACCGCCGTGGAACTCCTTATCCGAGTAACGGGACTTGGCATAGCGGTGGACCTCGTCGATGAAGAAGACGAACGGGCAGATATTCTCCTGTGCAATGACGTAGTTGCTGACCAGGTCGATGATCATGCCACCGATACCTTCCGAAGCACCCAGCGAAGAGGTGTCGATATAGAGCGAAGTCTGCGGAGTATGGATAAATTCATCGATGGCGTCCAGAAGATTGCGCATACTTGGGTCATTCGAGAAGAAGGACAGGAAACGCGTGTTCGTAATCTGGAACTGAATCTTCGTAATGAGGGAAGAGTTTGCATTAGCCTTGAGTGCGTCGTAGCGATAACGGAAGTTATAGTCATTGTCGCGGTCTGGCTCACTCACGGCCTCGGCCTGAATCTGCTCTGGGAGGAGCTGAATGTTGAAATCTGTATCGTCTTTCGTGACAGAGGCGAGATTCTCCTGAACTTCATCGATATTCTCGCCGACTTTCTCGTAGAACATGCGGCTTCCGGTCTTCTTCATGTATCGAAGCGAAGTGATTGCCTGTGAGAGTACGGCACTCTGGCCGACACTATGGGTCTCGAAGAGCTTCTCCCACTGCTCGATGGTGATCTTGCCGGGGGAGATGGTGGCATCTACGCCCAGCGTCAGCTTGGTTGCTTCTTCTGCTGAGAACGCGTCGCGATACTCGCCGGTCGGGTCAATAATGAGAGCCTTACGCTTCGTGCTGATGACCTTATCGAGAATGGCCAGCGCGGTGGTAGACTTACCACTATTGGTGGCACCGACGCACATCAGGTGACGATTGAAGAGCGTACTGGGCTTCAGGGATACATCCGCCTGCGCACGGTTCAGATAGGTGGCAAACGACGGAAGAGGTTCTTCGTTTCCGCCTGTAAATTCGAGGGAACGTAAGAAGAGCTTATAAATCTCGTCTGTAGCTAGGTAGACCTTATCCGTGATACCGAGAGTCTTGAATCCGGCCAATTCGAACTTATCGGCTTCCGGTGCCATCACGGCGATCGTATCGATACAGATCTCGTGATAATCCTGTGGCTTGTCGCTGCCACCGGTCATGTCGAAGATATTCTTTCTCGATGCTTTGTTCTCAAATACCTCGCCGAGGAAGACGCCGATTGTGGAGTCCACGACGACGAAGTTGTTGATGGTATTCGGGAGAAAGGAAGCATTGAGTCTGCTTCGGTCCCAGAAGAGTGAGAGGTTCTCTACTTGTGCGATGCAGTTGCTGCGATATACTTGTGTAACTTTGCCGATGTAATAATCCTGCGGATTTACGGATGCGTATAGTGATTCAAAAGTCATAGTGTCCTCCCACGGGTTCGGGTGATTTTACATAATAGCAACGAACCTGTTCTCATTATAAATTGACAACTTACGGAATTGGTGACGATTGTGTAAAGAAAGAACCTGTAAAGTATGAATCTTCGGGACTGCAGAATAGTAAAAGGAGCTGTCTCACTGTGAATTCATCACTTCTGAGACAGCACCTTACGTTTGGTCCTATATATTGTAAATCAGTATCCTGAATCTAGGAATCAGCAAGCTCCAATGTTATGGAAGAAAGAAGATACAACGTTGTTCGGTGCTTCTTCCATGGAGTACATGAACTTTGCGAAACCAGTTCCGGAGAAGTAGTAAACAATGCTTGTATCACCTGAAATGAGAACCATATAGCCGTAGTCAGACTCGAGCTTATAACCAGAGGCCATCGTACTTGCAGCACCACAGGACTCCTCGAAATACTTATGTGCATCCTCTGCGGAAGCGAAGCTATAGTATGCACTGATTGTCTCACCCAATACCGCACAATACTCTGTTATTGTGTATGAAATAAGAGCTTCACTCGGATCAGAATCTACGACGAAAGCAATCGGATCTGCAGCGGAGATTGCGCTCTTATATGTAGCGAGATTCAAATCAGTCTTCTTCAGATCCAAATAGTCGAGAGAAGTTGGATCAACTGTAGCACCAGTTGTTTCGGACGGAGTTGTATCCGCAGGTGTGGTGTCAGCCGGAGTTGTATCTGCAGGTGTAGTGTCAGCCGGAGTGGTGTCTGCCGGAGTGGTGTCCGCCGGAGTTGTGTCAGCCGGAGTGGTGTCAGCAGGTGTAGGATCAATAGGATCTACATCGCCATCGCCGATTGCAGAAAATACAGGCTCATAAACATCTTCATAGAAGTCTACTGCATTGGTCAGGATGTACTCATCGTCTTCTACATCAAACTTGAGTGTAACATCGATAGAGTTGTATTCTTTTGTCTTCTGACCATCGATGGCATCGATGAAGTCATCCGCATCACCTTCAGCATCTTCCCAAGCAGACTCATAGTCCGGCAGGGAGATCGTTGCCTTGACAGATGCAGAAGACTTCTTCTCCTTCAGGCTGTCCTCATCGATCTCGAAAGAAGCCTTGTCAAAAACAGCCTTCATCATATCTTCGTCAGCAAACTCATCTACTGCATCGATAAAATCGCTGTCAACACCCAGAGACTTCTCCAGTTTCTTAACTTTCTTGGCATCCAAAGAAACGGTTGCTTCAAGGAAAGTATTTGCAGCATCAATGGCAGCAGATGACTTCTTCTTGCTCTTACATGCAGATGCAGAAGCAACGATAGCGAAAGACATCACTACGCATGCTAATTTCTTCATACTATTCTTCATATTCGTCCTCCTAATTTTCGTGTCGGAATATCCTTACATTTAGAGATTATACTTGCGAATGATGAGCGTTTCAAATGTCAAAATGTAGAAATATCTTGAAATTACATGAAATAATGGCATTTCAATGGGCTTTTTAGATATAAAGGGGCTAGACCCCCCGAAAAAAGTGATGGAGAATAGAAACATCGATCACAGCGTGCAGGGAAAGTATATACGAATCTCTTTCTGTTGCGATACAATCATTATAGTAACTTGTTCGATTAGGAGGATGAGATATGCCGGAATATGTATTGGACTGGAAACAGTATGAGAATACCGCAATTCGTGTGGCGGAAGAAGGAGCTGTGCTTCTTAAGAATGACCGTGAGGCGTTGCCGCTTCAAGAAGGGACCCATGTAGCGGTCTTCGGAAGAATGCAGAAGAATTACTATAAAAGTGGCACCGGTTCCGGAGGCATGGTGAATGTTAAGCATGTAGTCTCCATCCTCGAAGGCTTACAGTCCTGTGGCACGCTTGTGGTCGATGAGGCACTCCTGAAGATTTATGAAGACTGGGAAGAGGTTCATCCGGTGGATCCAGGCATTGGCTGGGGTCAGGAGAATTGGTCCCAAGAGGAGATGCCACTTTCGGATTCCGTGGTTGAAGAAGCAGCTTCCCGAAACGATGTAGCCATTATGGTAATTGCAAGAACAGCAGGTGAAGACCGCGATAACACGGCGCAGAAAGGATCATTCTTTCTGACCGATGGAGAGGAAGAGATGCTCCAGAAAGTATGCGCGAAGTTTAGAAAGACCATCGTGCTTCTCAATGTAGGAAACGTGATCGACATGTCTTTCGTGACTAAGTATGATCCAGCGGCGGTTCTCTATGTCTGGCAGGCCGGGATGGTAGGTGGTACTGCGGTGGCCAACCTCGTCACCGGCAAAGCAGTACCTTCTGGCTGTCTTACGGATACCATTGCCAAAGACCTTGCTGACTATCCATCTTCCGCGAATTTCGGTGGCGAGGATCTCAGTAAAGATTTCTACGCCGAAGATATCTTCGTCGGCTATCGATATTTCTCTACATTCGCACCGGATAAAGTCCTGTACCCGTTCGGTTTCGGACTTTCCTACACCAAGTTTTCATTGGAGATCATAGATTGGACACGAGAAGCATCTCGGGTATCATCTCAGATGTCATCCCAACCTGGAACCTCGGACATTGCAGATGTACAAGTGAGAATCAAAGTACGAAACGAAGGTAATTCATCCGGTAAGAAGACGGTCATGCTGTTTGCGCAGGTTCCGGGTGACCGACTCGCGGCACCATCTCGTGTGCTGGTAGATTATGCCAAGACGTCGCTTCTGGCGCCGGGTGAAGCGGAGACGGTCACGCTATCTTGTGGTGCCAACCGTTATGCTTCTTTCGACGATGACGGACGTATTCTGGGTCGTACTGGATGGGTATGCGCCAAGGGCACGTACAATTTCTATGCCGGCGAGAATGTAGTCGATACGACGCTCGCAGGATCTTTCGAACTTCTGGAGGATGTGCTGCTTGAAGAGGTAGAATCCGCGGCCAAGCCACTTCAGGCTTTCGAGAGATTGACGATCGGTGGGAAATATGAGCCGGTACCGCTTCGGACGGTGGAGCATGTGGAAGCTCGTCTTCCGAAACTGCCTCCGGAGATTCCACAGACCGGAGACCGTGGCATCAAGCTCATGGACGTCAAGAACGGAAAAAATACTTTAGATGAGTTTATCGCTCAGCTTTCGGACGAAGATCTGACGCTGATCATCCGCGGCGAGGGTATGGGCAGTCCGAAGGTCACTACCGGTACAGCGGCTGCTTTTGCCGGCGTATCGAAAGAACTGATGGCGATGGGCGTGCCAGCGCTATGTTGTGACGATGGTCCGTCGGGCATGCGTCTGGATAGCGGCAAGAAAGCGTTCTCTCTACCAAGTGGCGCTTGTGTGGCAAGTACCTGGAATGAAGAACTGAATGAGGAGCTCTTCACGTGGGTCGGTATCGAGATGGTGAGTAATGAAGTGGACGATATTCTGGGTCCTGGCATCAACATTCACAGACATCCGCTGAATGGCCGTAATTTCGAATATTTCTCTGAGGATCCGCTTCTTACCGGACGTATCGCTTCCGCACAGATTGCGGGATTGGAGAAGCATCACGTGACAGCGACCATCAAGCATTTCTGCTGCAATAACCGTGAGACGAACCGTCGTTGCATGGATTCCATCGTATCGGAACGTGCACTTCGCGAGATCTATCTTAAGGGATTTGAAATTGCGGTGAAGGAAGGAAAATGTCGAAGCATCATGTCTGTATATAACATGATCAATGGCACATTCGGTACAGCAAATTACGAACTGAATCAAGTCATCCTTCGTGACCAGTGGGGTTTTGATGGTATTCTCATGACCGACTGGTGGGCCTTTATCGATGTTATTCCGGACAATCCTTTCGACCATGCGTTACGCAGTCACTCTGTGATGGCTCGTTCCCAGTGTGACCTCTATATGGTCTGCTCTTCTGTTGAGCGAGCGAATCTCCTTGAGTCAGATATTTATGAGAATCTGACCTCCGGTCGGACAGATCTGATCACCCGCGCAGAACTTCAGCGCAATGCTGCGAATATCTTACGTTTTGCCATGGACACACCTGCGATGGATGCGGTGATGGGCGATAAGCCGAAGGTGAAACATATTGAACATCCATTCTCGGACGATACGATCGAGGCCAAGGTGGACAAGTACTATGAGATCAACAAGGAGCCGGTGATCATTGTGGAGCAGGATACGTCTGACGGCAGTGATTTCATCTTAGGTGTGACCTGTGAGAAGTATGGTCTCTACGAGTGTGAGATTGTCACTTCCTCAGAACTCTCACCGCTGGCACAGATTCCGATGACAGTCTTCTATACCAGCATTCCGATTCGAGTGGTGACTTTCAATGGTTCGGATGGACAGGATGTGACAACGAAGACTCAATTCATGTTCTTCAACAAATATTCAGTCTTCCGTCTGCACTTCGGCAAGCGTGGCCTAAAGATGAAGAGCATAAAGCTGACATTCCAGACAGATTTGGAATCCATCAATTTCGAAGAATTCGATGATTTCAATAATCCGAATCGGAAGAAGGCGGACGAGGAGTAATGTATGTGGAGGGCGTCTTAGAGGGCGACTACGAGGATTTCTTCGGGATGCCTTTAGGCGGTCTGAGTGACACATAGGTAAGGAAATAACATGAGTATCTGGTTTACAATCTTCATATGCTTTCTAGCTGGAGCTGGTGCAGGAATCGGAACGGGATTTGCCGGGATGAGCGCAGCTGCGATTGTAGGTCCGCTCCTAACGGTTTTCTTAGATATTCCAGCTTATGAAGCCATTGGTATCGGGCTTGCCAGTGATGTGTTGGCTAGTGCGGTCAGCGCATGGACATATAAGAAGAACAAGAATCTCGATATCAAGAACAGTCTGGTATTACTTATTTCGGTTCTGGCCATGACAGTGGTGGGTAGCATGGTGGCGAGTCTGCTTCCGGAGCGTGCCATGAGCGGTACGACCCAATTTGCCATGATTGCAATTGGGCTTCGATTCATCTTGAAGCCAGTGACCACGACCAAAGAGCAGATGGCGGCCATCGGGGATCGAGAGCGTATCGTGAAAGCCATCGTTGGTGGCGTTATTGTCGGTTTTATCTGTGGATTCGTGGGTGCCGGCGGTGGCATGATGCTTCTATTTGTGTTGACTTCTTTCCTCGGTTATCAGATGCACATGGCAGTGGGTACTTCCGTATTTATCATGAGCTTCACAGCCCTGACCGGTGGAATCAGCCACTTCGTTATCGGCGGTGCACCAGATTTGACATGTCTGATCCTTTGCGTCCTTTTTACACTAATCTGGGCGAGAATTGCGGCGCTGATCGCAAACAAAGCCAAGGCGATCACCTTGAATCGTGTGGTGGGCGTTGTCATGATTGCCACCGGTGCGGTAGTATTGGCCGCGACATATCTGTAAGCAACAAGAAGGAGCCATCCATGAATATCACTTATCAAGAAGAACGGTTGACGGCAACGGAGTATATCGAATTTCTCAAGCGGACGGATCTTGGGTCCCAGTATCCGAAAGAGCGATTCCAGTCGCGAATCGAAAAACTGGTGAGAAATGTATCTATTAGTCTGGTGGCGCGAAATGAGGAGAAGACCATCGTAGGTGTACTCTTCGGTCTGACGGATTTCTGTTACTGGCTATACGTGACGGATCTCGGCGTCGCGCGGGACTATGAAGGACAGGGCATCGGGCGGCGCCTCATGAAACAGGCCCACGAGATTGCGGGCGGCGAGAAAGACATCGCGGTGTATCTCATTGCCAATAACGACGCGATCTCCTTCTACGAGAAGCTTGGCATGGAGAAGGCCGACGATGTGATGCAGTATAACAAGATCGAGTGGACCTCGTTCACGGTGGGGGATGAGATGTAAATGCGGATAGCGGGTATGCTACTTAGCGGTCTGACCACGTCCGTATGGCCGAGATGCATAGTCTAACAACAAAAGACAGCCTCCAGGTATTCCCCGAAGGCTGTCTCTTCTTTTCTTAGTAAAATGGAGGAGATTACTCTTCTACGACTGTCTGGATGTGTAGCTCTTGGAGCTGTTTCTCGGTGACGTAGCCTGGTGCGTCCATCATGATATCTTGTGCGTTCTTGTTCATCGGGAACGGGATGATCTCACGGATGGAGTCTTCACCTGCGAGGAGCATGACCATACGGTCTACGCCAGGCGCGATGCCGGCATGCGGCGGTGCACCATAGCAGAATGCATTGTACATTGCTGGGAACTTCGCCTTCACATCTTCTTCGCCGAGGCGAACCATCTCGAAAGCCTTGATCATAATCTCCGGATCGTGGTTACGGACGGCACCGGAGGAGAGCTCGACGCCGTTGCAGACGAGGTCATACTGGTCTGCTGTAATGGAAAGAGGATCGATCTCTCCGGACTCAGCTTGTAACAATGTTTCAAGTCCGCCGGACGGCATGGAGAATGGGTTGTGACAGAACTCCAGCTCACCGGATTCTTCACCGATCTCGTACATCGGGAAGTCAACGATCCAGCAGAAAGCGTACTGCTCTTTGTCCATGTGACCCGGTACGGTTGCACCGAAAGTCTTGACGATGCAGCCTGCTGTCTTCTGTGCGGCAAGAAGCTTACCACAGGAAAGAACGACCAAATCATTTGGCTTGATGCCGAGTGCAGAAACGACGGCATCCTTGATGGGAGTGACAAACTTCGCGATGCCACCAACGATCTCACCGTTCTCATCCATACGGAACCAGCAAGACTTGTTGCCGGACTGTACTTCAATGTCGGCGATGTTCTTGTCGATGAACTTACGGGATTCCTTGAAGTCAGAGATGACGACCGCCTTAATGCGTACGTCAGTATCCTCGCCAGCTTCGTTCTTGGAAGCAAACGGTGGGAAACCGCAGTCTTTCAACTGCTCGGTTGCATCCTGTACGGTCAAGTCGATACGGAGGTCCGGCTTATCGGAACCATACTTCTCCATCGCTTCCAGAAACGGAATACGTGCAAATGGAGCAGAGGAAGCACGATTATATGTGCCGTACTCGGCAAAAATCGGAGGGAGCACATCTTCAATTACAGAGAAAACATCTTCCTGTGTGGCAAAAGCCATCTCCATATCCATCTGGTAGAACTCTCCCGGAGATCTGTCACCACGTGCATCCTCATCACGGAAGCATGGTGCGATCTGGAAATAACGGTCGAAACCGGAGGTCATCAGGAGCTGCTTGAACTGCTGTGGAGCCTGAGGAAGTGCATAGAACTTACCCGGATGTTTACGTGCCGGAACGAGGTAGTCACGGGCTCCTTCCGGAGAAGAAGCAGTCAGGATTGGTGTGGTGATCTCGAGGAAGTCGTGATCGGTCATAGCTTTACGAAGGGCGGCAACGACCTTACAACGAAGGATGATGTTCTTCTTCACTTCTGGATTACGAAGATCGAGATAACGATATTTCAGACGAGCATTCTCATCTGCTTCACGAGAGTGGTTGATCTCGAAAGGAAGTTCATTATAACGGCAACGGCCGAGGATCTTCACTTCTTCCGGTACGACCTCAATCTCACCGGTAGCCTGGTTCGGATTCTTAGAAGAACGCTCGCGAACAACACCCGTCACCTGAATGGTGGACTCTTTGTTGATGGCCTTCAGTTCTTTCACCTTATCTTCTGTTTCGAGAACGATTTGAGTGGTGCCGTAGAAATCACGCAATACGACGAATCCCAGGTTGCTTCCGACTTCACGCATGTTCTCCATCCAGCCGACCAGCGTTACTTTCTCACCTGCGTTGGCGAGACGAAGCTGACCGCAATTATGTGTTCTTGATTGGATCATTGCTCAATACCCCGTTTCGTAGTCAATTCACGCAATATTCTATACCTAAGAAGTACAGTTGTCGATAAGTATCTGCCAGCGAATCATCACGGTGGAATATACTTTCTATTGGCAAGAAACACCGAAAAGCTCACAGTAATTGACCATTTTGCTAAAAAAACGCAACACTTTCTGAAATTACTTCGTCTAAATACATAGAGCGCGAAAAGACGTAGATGCGTACACTAGGTGGTATAATAGTCACGTTATTCGCGTAAGAATGTAGCTTTGCATGATAAAGGAGAGAAACAATGAAGAAGTCAAAATTATTAAGTGTAATGTCACTGTTGCTCGTAGCTGGTATCTTAGCATCTGCTTGTAGCAAGGAAGAAACAAAGAAGAAGAGCAAGAAGAGCAAAGACGACGAAGAAATCGAAGAGATTGAAGACGACGACGAAGAAGAAACGAAGAAGACGAAGAAGACTAAGAAGACAGAAGAGACAGAAGATACTGAAGATACAGAAGATACTGAGGAGACAGAAGAGCCAACAGAGTCTACTACTGAGGAGACAACAGAGTCTACTACTGAGGAGACAACCGAAGAGACAACTGAAGCTTTCACAGATGATACTTCAGATGACGTTTCAATGGTTCCTGTGGACGGCATGATCACATACAGTTGCGGTAACATGCAGTTCAATGTTCCAGAAGAGTGGATAACCTCTACGGTTGGTATGTACCAGTATTTCTTCTATCCAGACACATTAAACAGGTCATTCATGATGTTCTATACTCAGGAATTGGGTATGCCAATGGATGAGAAGACTTTTGCTGAATTCGCTGATATGGCGGGTGAAGAGCTTATAGCTCAGTTGGATAATGGTGTGCTGATCTCCACTTCTTCCAATACAGATGGCCCGGTTTATTATGTTGATGTCTTGGGCGAGGGCGCAATGAGTGGCATTGATGTTACAATGAGTTGCCGCTACTACATCGTACCACAGACTGGTACAGCATACTGCGCAAGCTGCTTTGTCTGCAAGGAAGACGATGCGAACAAGGATGAGATCCTGGGTGTTTTCCAAGACACATTGGATTCTGCTACATTCGCTTAATTCACTCGAATTTGCTTGATATGATTGAAGAGAAGGTTGTCTCGAAAGTGAGACAGCCTTCTTTTTCATGTAAAATAGAAGATGTAATCGATAATCTATACACACGAAAACACATGTGGTATACTTGTATGGAAGTCAAGTAATCGATAGTCGTGTGTCTTTTTAGATGGACCGCGACGAGGGAGGTTCACTATGAATCTGACACTATCATCCAGAGCTATCAAAGACGGAAAAATCGCTATCTTATATGACGAGGCAGCACTTTCCGGTGTGAAGAAAATCGCATCGAAATTGGCATCCGATATGGGGGCTGTGTTCGGCACGGAACCGAAGGTTATTTCTATCGAGAAACTATCGAAGTCGCAGGCTTCCAAGATTGAGTTTCCAATCCTGATCGGTACGATTGGATCTGGTAGCAATACGCTTACGAAGCTGGAGCAGGCGAAACTTCTAAATCTAAACGATATCATCGGCAAGCGTGAAGTCTATCGTCACCAAGTGATTCAATCTATTCCGGCCGGTGTGATCCTTCCCCAAGAAACGACAGCATTGGTGATAGCTGGATCGGATAAACGCGGCACGGTGTACGGGATTTTTGCCGTATCGGAATATCTTGGGGTATCTCCATTTATTGACTGGCTGGATGTGAAGCCACAGAAGAAGACCTCGGTCGTTTTTCCACAGGATTATGCATATACGTCTAGAGAACCGTCGGTTCGCTTCCGTGGATTCTTCATCAACGATGAGTGGCCGGCATTCGGCAACTGGTGCAATAAGCGTTTCGGTGGTTTCAATGCGAAGTGCTATGAGCATGTATTCGAGTTATTGCTTCGCCTGAAGGGTAACTATATGTGGCCGGCCATGTGGTCAGCAATCTTCCCGAACGATGGACCGGAATTGGCAAGTGCAGAGTTGGCAGATGAACTGGGTGTGGTAATGGGAATGTCCCATCACGAGCCCTGCCTGCGCCAAGGTGAAGAGTATAAGTATCTGCGTGGACCTGGATCCATCTATGGTGATGCGTGGAATTTCCTAAGTAACGAGAAAGGTATCACCCGATTCTGGGAAGATGGACTGAAGCGAAGCGGCAAGTTCGAGAATGTGATCACAGTCGGTATGCGTGGAGAAGCGGATACGGCCATCATGGGCAAAGAAGCGACACTGGCCGACAACATTAATCTGTTGCGCAACGTACTGAAGACGCAGAATAAGCTGATTCGTAAGCATGTCAATAAGAACTTGGATGAAGTGCCGAGAATGTTGGCACTCTACAAGGAAGTGGAACCATATTTCTACGGTGATGAGAAGACGCCGGGACTTATGGGTGATCCGGAACTTGAGGGTGTAACCTTGATGCTCTGTGACGATAACTATGGTAATCTTCGTACTGTGCCGACGCCGGAGATGAGAGATCACAAGGGAGGTTACGGCATGTATTATCACTTCGACTACCATGGTTTCCCAATCTCCTTCGAGTGGTTCAATACATCCCATCTTCCAAAGGTGTGGGAGCAGATGACGACGGCTTATGACTTTGGTATCCGAGATTTATGGATTGTGAATGTCGGAGATATTTTCAGTAATGAATATCCGCTGGCCTATTTCCTGGATCTGGCCTACGACTTCGACAAGTGGGGCACCAGCAACAAGAATAGTGCACATGAGTATACGAAGTTGTTCGTAGAGAAGTATTTCGGTGCAACACTGAGTGCCGCACAGAAGAAGAAGGCGACCGAGTTGCTTCTTGGATATACCCGTATTACATCTGCAAGAAGAACAGAAGCCATGAACGACGATGTCTATGCGCCGTTTGCATACGAAGAGACCGATGCGTTGCTAGCACAGATTGCTGTGCTGGAGCGTGATACGGCGAAACTATATGAGAAGCTTACAGGAAATGTTGCTTATCGTTTCTATGAGATGATCTACCTGCCTTTGATGGCGAATCTGAATGTGCAGAAGATGTGGCTTCTGACGACACAGAATCATGCTTATGCGAAGATGGGCAGCACCTATGCCAGAACCTTGGCAGAAGAGATTGCAACGTGTCTAGAGAAAGACCGTGCATTGGTCGAAGAATTGCACACCATCCACAGTGGCATGTGGTATGGCATGGGCCTTTCCGAACACATCGGTTTCCGTAACTGGTGTGAAGAAGGATGCCAGTATCCAGTGGTACATACTTTTGCCCCGGGTAATAAACCGAGAATCATTGTGTCAATCCCAGGCACCGATCAATATACTGAAGGCTTCTTCTGGACACGTCGCCCCCTGACGTTGCCGGCATTTATCGACCCGTCTCGCAAGTATGGTGAGATTGAAATGAGCACCGCCTGCGCAAAGAAGGTTGCTTTTGCCATAGAATGCGATGCGAATTGGCTTAATGTGCAGCCTTCTGATGGCGTAGTGGCACCGTTCACACGTAAGCGTCTCAAGGTGACGATCGATCGTGAGAAGCTGGCAAAAACAGCGCTGTCCGATAAGATCGAGGCGAAGATCATCGTCCGTTTCGGCGAAGGTTTCGCGGAAATTCGTGTACCGGTGGAAGAACCAAAGCGCGAAGGAGACGTCAAAGTATTCTTCTGGTGTGGTGAAGATGCGGATTGCATCTCGATTCTCGCACCGAACTACAGTGCGAAAGAGGCTGGTGCCAAGGGCATTTTCGAAGCGATTCCGGATTATAACCGTGGCATGACTGCCATGAAAGCCTATCCACAAGATGTAATCTTCCGTAAGACCGGCGAAGGCCCGAAGCTGACGTATCAGGTGCAGATCCCGGAGGATGGTAAATATGTACTTCGTCTTCTGACCAACCCCAGTAATCCATATTCCCATGATGCACAGATCTTGTGTGGCGTATCAGCCAATGGTGGAAAGATGAGACGCATCAACATGATCCGAGAAGGATTTGCAGTAGGTGATGGGAACGACATCTGGAGCGACGGCGTACTACGCAATCTTCGCGAGACAGAGGTTACGCTGGATCTGAAGACGGGTCTGAACACAATTGATATCGCGGCGATCGATCCGAACTTTGTTCTTACTAAGCTGGTGCTTTACCGAGAGAATCAACCGCCGATGGCGTCGTATCTCGGACCGACACCCACTTATTGGGAAGAGTAATAATCCGAAACATAGAAGAAGGCTGCCTCTTCGTGATTCATACACGAGAGACAGCCTCCTTCAGTGATAGAGGGTATATGGAAATTTAGACAGTTTCTACAGTTCCGAGGAATACCGGAAGGCCGGTGTCCATATCCACGATGGCGTAAGCGAACGGGCGATCACAGTATACGTTATATGAAATCTTTGGTGCGGCTATTGCGTTTTTCTCCATAACAACTGCCGTTGCGGCGGCTGCTTCGGTACCTTCGCGGTTCACATTGATGTATGTCTTATGGATGACCTTGGAGATATATACCGGATTCTGACACATATTGGAGAAGTCGGCATTTGCCTCGCTAAATGCATCCTCCATGCCCATAGCCTTGAGTACCTCGTTGAGTTGAATATCGTACTCAGATTCGAATTCAGGCATGAGGGTATATACGTCACAGTCTGTTTCCATGCTATCCCAGAATTCCCAATAGTCATCAGAAGACATGTTGGCTGCGAAAGTGTTAATATCTATGTTCTCATCATTCGGAAGGATGGTCATGAAACCGTATTTTCCATCGTCATACTCCTTGATGAAGCCGGTAGCATCCGCGTTATAGAGGTACATTGATTCGGTGGAGAAGAGGAAATCGGTGGTAGTTGTTTCACCATTCCCACTTCTAAAATCATGCTCACGGACTTTGGAATCCTCATAGGTCTGTTGCCACTTACCATCGAAGGCCATCGCATTGATTAGAACCATGAGACTATCGCTATCTAATTGGTTTAGGAGCTGTGGAATTCTATCTTTCGTCTTATCTGATACCCAACTGTTGATCGTACTGACTGCCTGATTATCGAAAGGAATGGCACTAACAGAAGCATCGAAGTGGCGCTCGACATAGTTCAGGTAATCTTCGTAAACGGACGAGCTGTACACCTCGTTGATCCATATCGAATTGGCAATCTGCAAGGAATCGTTCTGCAGTGATTTCATGCGATTTACAGCGAATCGAAAAGCACTTGCATGGTCGGCGTTTGGCACCAGTGTTTGGAGCATCTGGTCTAGCGTATTGCCATCAGCCCCTGCTGCGGTCATCTCTAAGGCGAGGAGAACGGAATCAGCGGAGATTAATACATTCTTTCCATCTGCGGAATCAGAGCAAAGCTTCATCAGTTCGAAGATGAAGTTGGAGTAAGCTCGGTTCAGCTCTTCCTGAGACATCGTCTGCTCTGGATTCTGCGCGGCCAGTTCAAAGATTGGTGTCTTACCGTTATTTCTTTCCGTTACTGTGAGATGCGTCTCGTTGGTGATACTTTCTGTATTCTCTGTGCGATGGCTTGTTTCGTCATGCTTCGAGCAACCTGCTGCCATAGATAGGAGTACAGAAGTACTCAGTAGAGTTGCTGCGAGTTTTCTAAATCTTTTCATGATTTCTTCTCCCTTATATCTTCGTGAGTCTTTCTTGTCACGGAGTAATCTTAGCACGTAGAATAGACGAAACTTCTTTGTTGATTGTTGCATACCTGTCAAACCGCATGAATCAAAGGCGGAAATATGCTGAAAAGTAGGGAATCTGCAAAGGCCAAACCGAGTTGACACGACAATTATTGTATATTAATATCTCGTAGGCACCTTTTTTCGTGTTATTATTGTATATAGTATGTAGTAGTAGGTCTAGTGAAAGTATCAACTTAGCGAGGTTGTTATGGATAAAGAAAAATCTGCAAGTAAGAAGAGCGGTAAGAAGTTCGACTTTCAGCGTGTGGCACGAACGCTTGTAGTTGTGTTGGCTGATGTACTTGTTGTCATGGCATCTTACTTTGTCGCACTATGGTTGCGATTTGATTGTCAGTTCGGTCGAATTCCGAAGAACTATTTTAATACATATCTCACAATCATGCCGGTATGGTGTCTCGTGACAGTAGCTGTTTTCTTCGCGTTCAAGCTGTACCACATTATTTGGTCATATGTCAGTATCGATGATGCACTGACCATGATTAAGGCCTATGGGGTGTTGGTCATCTGTTATCTCATACTCCGCCAGGTCATGAAGATTGACCTTCCGAGATCTTTCTATTTCTTTGGTATTTGTGTGGCTTTCGTCGGACACGTGTTCATACGTTTTGCGTACAGATTGATTCACTTCATTTCTACCCGATACACGAAGTATTCAGAGTACAAGAGCGGTGAAGTTGAGAATGTCATGATTATTGGTGGTGGTTCTTCCGGAAGTGTCCTGATTCGTGAGATCAACAACGACAAGCATCTGAATCAGAAGCCGGTCTGCATTATCGATGACAACACGAGTAAGATTGGCCGTGAGTTGTATGGTGTGCCAATCGTTGGTACCAGAAATGAAATTGTTGAGAAGGCTGCAGAGTATAACGTTAACTCGATTATTCTTGCTATGCCGACTGCATCACCGAAAGACCGTAAGGCAATTCTGGATATCTGTAAAGAGACTGGTGCGAAGGTTCGTGTACTTCCAGGTGTGTATCAGTTAGCAAATGGTGAAGTCAGCACGAGCAGACTGAAGGATGTTGAGTTGACTGACCTTCTCGGTAGAGATCCAATCACGATTGATAACGAAGAAGTATTCCAGATGCTGAAAGGTAAGACAATCCTTGTTACCGGTGGTGGCGGATCGATTGGTTCGGAGTTGTGCCGTCAGATTGCCGCTCATCAGCCAAAGCAGTTGATCATTTTCGACGTATACGAGAATAATGCCTATGCGATTCAGCAGGAATTGATTCGTAAGTATCAGGGCAAACTGAATCTGGTTACTTTGATTGGTTCGGTTCGCAATTCCCACCGTATCATCAGTGTCATGATGAAATATCAGCCAGATATCGTGTTCCATGCGGCAGCACATAAGCATGTACCGCTTATGGAGGATAGCCCGAACGAGGCAATCAAGAACAACGTTATGGGTACATATAAGACTGCACAGGCCGCTGCGATGGCAGGCGTCAAGACATTCGTTCTGATCTCTACGGACAAGGCTGTTAACCCGACAAACCTCATGGGTGCATCCAAGCGTATCTGTGAGATGGTCATTCAGATGATGAACCGTAAGATCTCGACGACCAACTTCGTTGCCGTTCGTTTCGGTAACGTTCTAGGCTCCAATGGTTCCGTAGTGCCATTGTTCCAACAGCAGATTGCAGAAGGCGGGCCGTTAACTGTTACACACAAAGATATCATCCGATACTTCATGACAATTCCGGAGGCTGTTTCATTGGTGCTTCAGGCATCTCAGTATGCTCGTGGCGGTGAGATCTTCGTATTAGATATGGGTGACCCGGTGAAGATCGATGATATGGCCAGAAACCTCATCAAGCTTTCTGGATTTACACCGGATGTGGATATTAAGATTGAGTATACGGGTCTCCGTCCGGGTGAGAAGCTCTACGAAGAGAAGCTCATGGATGAAGAAGGTATGCAGACCACAGCCAATAAGCTGATTTTTATCGGTCAGCCGATCGCCATGGATGATGACTGGTTCATCGATAAGGTCGAGTTCCTAGATAACGAGAGCAAGATCGATGATGAGAACATCAAGATGTATGTACAGGAGATCGTTCCGACATATAAGCCAGGAACCATGTGATTTTACTCATAAGCACCAACATAAAGAAGGACGTCTCCGAAGTGATTGAATCACGCGAGACGTCCTTTTTTAGTGTGTGAAATCTTCTACGATGGCACTGCCCATGAGCAGTCCAACAGCAGAAGGAACAAAGGGGGAGCTGGCCGGTGGATTGCGCTTCATGTATTCAGAAGCCTCTGCGGTAGTCTGTGGCGGTTCGGGTGCCACATAAGGATGTCCGGGTGCCTCCTCTGAATACACGACTTTAAGATGCGAGATGCCACGCTTTCTGAGCCCTTGTCGAATCACACGGGCAAGGGGATCCATCTGGGTGCGAGAGATATCTGAGATACGGAATCCACAAGGATTACGCTTGTTTCCGGCCCCCATGGAGCTGATGATGGATATCTTATGTTTCGTGCAGTACTCTATCAGATCTAGTTTTGCGCGCACATCATCAATGGCATCTGCTACGTAATCGATGCCTTCGAGAAGATCAGTCATGTTCTCCGCGCTGATAAAATCACGGATGGCGCGCACTTCAATCTCCGGGTTGATATCTGCCACAAGCGCGGCACAGACGTCTGCTTTCTTCTGACCTAGCACGGAACGGGAAGCAATAGCCTGTCGATTGAGATTAGAAGGTGCGACGATGTCTCCATCGATCAACGTTAGGTGGCCAACACCGGCACGTGCCAGAGACAGCGCGAGTGCACCACCGACACCGCCTAGACCGACGACTGCGACATGCGCGTCGAAGAGCTTCGCCACGTCCGGTCCATAGATCCCATATGTTCTTGAGAAGACTTCATCACGGATATCCATCTTGCCTTGCCTCCCGATTTCTCATTCAAACGCTTGATACGAATTTCTGATACTAAGAAGGACCGTCTCGCAGTACGAGGCGGTCCCACTTAATGATCTGCTTAATTGAAGTATTAGTGGTGGAACAGTCTCATGCCGGTAAATGCCATAGCAATACCGTACTTGTTACATGTCATGATGACATGATCATCACGGATGGATCCACCTGGTTCAGCGATGTACTTGACGCCGCTCTTATGTGCACGCTCGATGTTGTCGCCGAATGGGAAGAATGCATCGGAACCAAGTGCAACGTTATCATTCTTTGCGAGCCATGCTTTCTTCTCCTCACGGGTGAAGACTTCTGGCTTTACCTTAAAGATGGTCTGCCATGTACCCTCTGCGAGAACGTCTTCGTACTCATCGGACATATATACGTCGATGGCATTGTCACGATCCGGACGACGGATGTCGTCTACGAACTGCAGGCCCATGACTTGTGGGCTCTGTCTCAACCACCAGTTATCAGCCTTACTGCCAGCCAATCTGGTGCAGTGGATACGGGACTGCTGACCGGCACCGATACCGATTGCCTGGCCATCTTTTACATAGCAAACGGAGTTGCTCTGTGTGTACTTCAGTGTGATGAGGGAGATGAGCAAGTCGATCTTCTTATCTTCCGGGATATTCTTGTTGTCTGTAACAATGTTATCCAACAAAGCGTGGTTAATCTCGAACTCGTTTCTGCCCTGCTCAAAGGTTACGCCGTATACCTGCTTGGTCTCGATTGGAGCCGGCTTGTAGGAACTATCGATCTTGATGACATTGTAAGTACCCTTACGCTTCGTCTTCAGGATCTCCAGTGCTTCCTCGGTGTAATCCGGTGCGATGATACCATCGGAAACTTCTCTTGCGAGCATCTTCGCGGTGATGGCGTCACATGTGTCTGAAAGTGCGGTAAAATCACCGTAAGAGGACATTCTGTCTGCGCCTCTTGCTCTTGCATATGCGCAAGCGATCGGAGAGAGTTCACCGAGATCATCTACGAAGTAGATTTTTGCTTCGGTCTCAGAAAGCGGCTTACCCACTGCAGCACCTGCAGGAGATACATGCTTGAAAGATGTAGCGGCCGGAAGACCGGTAGCTTCCTTCAATTCTTTGACCAGCTGCCAGCCGTTAAAAGCATCGAGCAGGTTGATATATCCTGGCTTACCGTTCAGAACGGTGATCGGAAGTTCGGAACCGTCCTGCATGAAGATGCGGGAAGGCTTCTGATTCGGGTTGCATCCGTATTTGAGTTGCATTTCGTTAGACATAATTCTTCTCCTTAACTATATTCTCAGCCGTCCAATCGCCTTGGTACACGTACGCGCGAGGATTACTGATGATTCTTATGTGGCAAAAGCACTTGCGCTTGGGCAGGGGTGCTTCTGTGATCATTTCACGTTCTTGTTGACGATACGTGTTTCAGCCTTGCCGGTTGCAATGTCGATATAGCGAACGAACAGGGAAACCTTGTTGTCCTCATTGAGACCGTTCCAAACTTCGTTGGTGAAGGTGTCGATATCGCCCTTGATCTCCACCTTCTCCGGCTCGCCTTCGAAAGAAGGGAGTGGGTTGCCATCGCCCATGTAGGTGTGGATGAAACGGCCGATGCCGGCCTTCGGATTGGAGTATGTAAATGTGTGACGCTCGCAGGAAGCCGGATCACCGTCGTCGCTCTTCAGGATCGACATCGCGAAGTTGTAATCGCCATTCTCCACGTGCATGATGCCGGAGATTCTCGGTGTGAAGTTCGGCGCATCGTCCTCGAACTCTCTGCCACGCAGGGACTGCTCAAATGTCTGCTGCTTGTCCATGAGTTCATAGATTGTGTCGGTCTGGTCACCGTTGGTCACGATGGTCTTGTTGCCCAGAACGCGGACAGGGGAATAGATGATGAGGTGCGGATCAGTGAGCAAAGACGGATCGAAAGCCTCTGTCTTGATGCCATCTTCTGTAGCTGTAAATACGCGGTTTCTGGAGTTTACGCTTCGCCCCATGATGAAGTAAGCGGTGACTGCTTTCTTGCCGTCCTCGGATTTACCGATAACGATGCCTCTTCCCGGATAAGCGTTCTCACTAAGGATTTTGCCTAAGTTCTGTGTGATCATTTTGCACCTCCAAAAATTCAAATGAATCAATTACTTAACATAGTAATTCTATACTTCCGAGGCGCATATGACAATAAACAGAACACCCAAAAAAGCGAGTTTCTTCTACACCTTTCTTATCAATTTGTGGGACTTGAAAAGTGGAGCAGAAAACACATGTGTCAGAAATTACGTTGAATGCTTTTTCCGACGTTTTACGACCAATACCACGGCCAAGAACACGCCGGCGACCGCTACCACGCCAATCGAAATCGGGAGGATTTTCGAAGAGAGTGAGGAAGATGAGGTGGGCGTAGATGAGTCAGGTTTTGGAGTGGACGACATATAGTACTGACTCGGATACTTTATGATTTTCTCAGTAACGTCATCACCCATTTGGCGGTAATATTTACCAAGTTCCAAAGACGATACATCCCAATTTGTTAAATCGATGGATTGCAGAGAACGACATCCTTCAAACATATAGTACGCGTTTTTTAATTGTGAGACATTCCACTGGGAAACATCCAGCACGGTAAGTGATTCACAATCTGCAAACATATGATCCATATATTGAACATTCGATGTATCAAAACCAGATACGTCCAACGTACGAAGTTTTGTACAATAATCGAACATTTTAGACATGTTCCTAACATGAGAAGTATCCCAGCCAGAAACATCAAGTTTGGTCAACGAATAACAGCCGGAAAACATTTCATCCATTGTAGTAACGTTTGATGTGTTGAAAAAAGAAAGATTAAGTTCAGTTAATGCACAACAACCGGAAAACATGAAACGCATAGTTGATACACTAGATGTATCAAAATGAGAAATATTGAGCGCGACCAGTTCATTGCAAAGCTGAAACATCCCAGACATATCAGTTACTTTGGAAGTTTGGAAACCAGACAGATCCAGTCTCTTGAGATTTCTACATTCTTCAAACATTCTGCTCATGTCTGTTACTTCCGATGTATCCCACAGCTCTCCAAAAATGATCGTTTCCAGATTATAGCAGGAGACGGCTTCACCGGTTACGATTGTACAGCCATACCGGTATTCATCTTCAGGCAGAGCAACCGTGCAAGTTCCAAACATACCACCCATATCTGTGACACCAGCTGTGCTTACATTGCTTAAGTCGATCGTCTTGGCCTGGATGCCGGCAAACATATACGAACAGTCACGCGGGAAGACTGTGCCTTCTTCCGCGACGACTGTTTTCACGCGAGTATCGTTGACATAAGCTCGTACTTCGTCGACCTCAACGGCTCCGCTCAGTGTCAGCACACCGGTTTTCTCATCAAAAGAAACGTGTGGCGTATCGGCCAGAATTGTATGTGGAATTATCGTAATCAGCAGAATTGCTGCTGTGGCAAAAGATAAGAATTTTCTCATCGTCAGTCCCCATCCATCGAATATATTACTTCGAACCTATTCATACGACGAATCAGAAAGGAGGAACGTTGCATGACTCGAAAGGTATGGATTGTTATATAATGGTACTCGTATGAACAAGGAGGACGAATCCAATATGGCGAGAATATTGTTTCTGGCAGATCTGCATGGGAATATCACGGCGACACTGGCGATGGAAGAAGAGATCCGTCGGATCGCGCCAGACGAGATCTGGTTCTTAGGTGATGCGGTGGGCAAAGGACCTTCCAACGATCAGACTTGCGACTGGGTGAGAAGCCATTGTGATCATTTCCTCAAGGGTAACTGGGACGAGTGGGTCTGCCGTGCATATGCACGTAGAGATCAGGAACCAGACGGGCAACACCCCTACGATGAAGAGTTGAAATTCTATTGGAAACAAATTGGCGAAGAGCGGGTCAAGTGGCTACATAGCTTGCCACTTGAGACAGACATGTGGATAAGTGGTCTTCACCTGCGTGTCATCCATGGTCGTCCAGCTGCTTCTCTCTTCCAAGGATATGACCCGGATAATCTGCTTCGCAGAGGACTTCGTGGAAGCGACGGGGAGACCTTGTACGATGGATTGATCTGTGCGGATAGTCATCGCCCCTTCATACGTGGTTTGCGCGAGGGGTATGTGGTGAATACCGGAAGTGTTGGCAACGCAGTGTGCCGACCGAGATCCTCAGCGCTCCTGGTGGAAGGTGAAGTCGGATCGAAGGTGGAAACACCGATCCATTTCATGTCCATTCAGGTGCCATACGATAATCAGAAAGAAGCTGAGATTGCAAAGGCCACGCCAGGACTTCCGCATCTGGATGCATATATCCAGGAAGTGACCACAGGCGTATATGCAAGATAAGGTGAATCGAAAGATGGAAGAAATTCAAGACAACCAGATCCAGCAGCCCACAGAGACGTCCAAGGAGGAAAAGACGGCGAAGCGCCTGTGCATCGCTTCGACCATCCTGATGATCATTGCACGTGTGAAGTATCCGAAGAACAAATTTGCCAAGACACTTATGTGGGCGTTCATTATCTTATATGTGGTCAGTATCGTTACTTCACTCTGCATCCTTGGCAGCTTTGCCATGAGTGTTGCAAAAAGTGAACGCTGGCCGTGATCTGCGAAAAAAAGGATGAACGGGAGGGAATCATATGGACGAGTTACATAAAGATCAGTTTCCGAATGTACCGCCGGTTCAGCCTCAATCTGAAGGCCTGCAGGGATCTCAGCCGGTATATATTCCACAGTCGCCGAACGCAGGTCCGCTACAGTATCCACAACAGCCATACCCAGCACAGTGTCCATACGGTCAACCGCCATATGGTCAGGTTCCCAATGGCCAGATTCCTTATGATCAAATGAAGCCTGCGGAGACACCGGAGGAGAAGAAGAAGGCAAATCGGCTATGTCTGATCTCTGCTATTCTGTTGACCCTCTCATTTGTTACTGTTTTGTGCACGTTTTTGATCCCTTCCTGGGATTCTTCGGCTAGTGAGGCAGTCAAAAATATCGCTGGTTTCATCGTCTTTGGTGGAGGCTTAGTTTCCCTTATCCTGATGATCGTTGCACGTTCGAAATATCCGAAGAATCATTTTGCCAAAATACTGATGTGGATCTATGTCTCCTTATTTGTGTTAGGTGTCATCATCACAATACTCGCTGTGCTTTCCATATATGCTTATTGTTTCCATGGATTGTATAGCTGCCGAAACGCAAACTTCTGATCATCATTGACGAAGTTAGGAATGACTGATATGTTGGATACAGGATTTTTATTTAGTAGGTGTTTGGGAATCAAGAACGGGAGGATAGGATATGGACGAATTTAATCACGATCAGTTCTCGGGTTTACCACCGGTATTCCCTCAATCAGAAGCACAGTCTTCTGAACCACAGGTTCAGCAGCCAGTCGATCAGGGGCAGCAGGTGTTCCAGCCGGCACAGGTTCAGCAGACGCCTTTTGCCACGCAACCGCAATACCAGCAGCCATATCCACAACAACCGCAATACCCGCAACAACAATATCCGGCTCAGACGCCGTTTCAACAGACTTACCAAGGTCAGCCCTATGCAACGCCCAACCAGCCTTATGGTCAGTATCCGTATGCTCAGCAGCCTTACGGCCAACCACCTTATGGTCAACCCTATGGTCAGATACCGTATGGCCAGCAGCCATATGCGCAGCAGGCAGGTGGAGAGACACCGGAAGAGAAGAAGAATGCAAATCGATTATGCATCATTTCTTTAGTGTTGTATCTGTCCCCTTTAATTTGGGGATTGTTCAATAGTAGAGTTTCCAGACTGATTTCCGGCGCGTGTTCGATTGCTGCCATTGTTCTCATGATCGTGGCACGTGTGAAGTATCCGAAGAATACTTTTGCCAAGGTACTGATGTGGATATACATTGCTTTTATCATCCTTGGAGTGATTACACTTATATTGGCCTGGATATTTTTGATCGAGATGATCAACAGTTGTGCCGGTAATACATGGTAAGAAGATGACGATTCATATAGAACAAACCGGCATTTCCCCATATGCCATTTTCATGATCCTTTCGTTCATCCTAGGGTATATCTATGTGATATTCAGAATGAAGAAGGACCATGTTCCGAAGCAGATCATCCTGTATGCGGTCATGCTCACTTTCTGTTGCTGTGTGTATTTTGCCGTCATGTATACTGTACTGTTTTCCGGAGGAATGGGATTTTCCAGCATCGGCGGTGTGCTCGGTATTCTGATCGGCATGTTCATCATGGGATGGATCGACAACGCGAATCGTGAAGCCGTCTTCCGAACTTTCATTCAGGCGATTCCATTGATGTATGCCGTATCGAAACTCGGCTGTTTCTTTGTCGGATGTTGTCATGGTATTCCCTACGATGGGTGGATGAGCCTCACATATGTTGGAACAGCTGACCATCTTCCGGATTGTTCCGTATTTCCCATCCAATTATTGGAAAGCATCGTGTTTGCAGGCATTTTCATCTTGGCCTGCAATCTTCCGAAGAAATATTCGAATCTGATCGTGATGTGCACATGTTGTGTCGCGAAATTCGGATTGGATTTCCTGCGCATGTCCCATGTGGATCAATGGATATCCGTGAATCAGATTTTCTGCCTAATGATCCTGGCGGGAACAATTCTGTATAGTTGGATCAGTAGTGATATCCCTCGGTGTAGTATTCGTCCTGGATCAGTCCGCCATTATCATTGACGAAAGCCACCTGTACGGAGAGGATGACATTGTAGTTGTCCATGAGCATATGTAAGGAACCAAGAATGCCCAGATCCTCATCACCAAACTGTGCTTCTACAAATTCGGTATATTTGCCTTCATCCAGAAGTGTCTTGAGTTCAGGGATTTCTTCATTGGAATAGTCCTTCGGATTGAGTGTCACAAAGAGTGTATTGCCGATGGCATAACTGTTGGTGTATCCGAAGTATCCGCATAGGCTTTCGAGAATGGAAGTGTTTTCAGTCAGGAAGTCTTCCAGTGTGGCGTAAGTGGGGATGCTGCCGTTCGGATCCGTAGTCGGTGCGACAAAGGTTGCACTGTCATACTTGAAGAAGACCTCGCCTTCAGAAGTATAGTAGATGACGACAATCTGTTCTGGTTCAATGCCGCAGATGTTATAGAAATCCTGTTTGACAATGGAAAAAGCACCGTCCCAGTCTTGGTAGTTGTAATTATTGGCATCCAGCGTATCTTCGAGGCCGGGGATGAAATAATACTCCAGGGTATATGTATTGCCGACGATGGATTGTTTGACGTCCTGATAGAATTCCGGGTAGTGGCTGAGCTTGACTTTGCTGTCCGCTTCCAGCTCCCCCCAAAGATTGTGTTCGTTGTAGTACTCCTCGATGGTCTGCCCCTGTGATTGCGTTGAAGTGTGAGGAGTGGTCGTAGGTTCTGTCGTTGGCTCAGTTGTCGGATCACTCGAAGATTCGGTTGTCGGCGCAGTCGTTGGTTCAGACGTCGGATCACTCTCTACTGATGTCGGCTGGTCTGCGAGCTTGAAGGATTTCGAACCCTTATCCGAATCGGAATCACTACAGGCACAAAGCCCCAAAAGCATGGTAACAGAAATAAGTAAAGCGATGGTCTTCTTCATGAGTAGCCCTCCATTCATCTTCGGCATATCAATTATGCTCCATTTTACCATCAATTAGACGAGTGCGCAGGGAATGACGTTGCATTATCCAACATCGTGCAAGTATGAGGAGAGGTGATTTGCTGATAGAAGGGTATTTACAAGATGTACATCTGACCAAAAAATACCAAAAATAGTTTGTGTATATAGACGAAAAACAAAGAATACAATTGACATGGTAAATATCGAATGATAGTATCAAGCTGTCTAAATTAGGGCAGAATTCAGTATAGGGAGCCGCTCGTGTCTGATAAAAAAGAGAAATATGTCTATAAAAGAAGTGATGGACGTTGGGAAGCCCGTTATGTTAAAGGATGTTCCGAAAGCGGGAAGCCTGTATACGGTGTTCTATACGGAAAATCCGAAGCCGAAGTGATTAAGAAAAGACACGAACTCATTGGTACACCAGAGGATTCAGCCAAAGTCCCGAACAAATTAAATCTACTGATTCTTGGCGCCGGAAGCCATGGGAGAAACATTAAGGAAATTGCGGAGTCACTCCGAATCTTTAACAAAGTGAGTTTCCTTGACGACAAGAAAACCGGAGAGGATATTATCGGGAAGTGTGGCGAAGCCTTGCGGTTCCGAAACGAGTATGTCTGTGCTTTTGTCGCAATCGGTGATAACAAGAAACGCAAGAGATACGCGAAATTTCTGAAAGAAAGAAATTTCCTCATGCCCAATATTATCTCACCTTCTGCTACCATTTCTCCCAATGTGGTCTTGGGCGAAGGTATTGCCATCCTGCCCCAATGTACAGTCAATGAGTCAGTGATCGGGGATTTCTGCATACTGGCATCAAATACAGTCATCAATAACGAAGCGAAAATCGGAAGTTTCTCCCATATCGGTTGCGGTGGAATTGTTCCCAAGGGGAAGAAAGTCCCGGAATTGACGTGGGTAAAAGACGGAGTCATTTATGGAAAAACAAAGGAGAGTAATGGAAATGAGTAATGTATTGAGTGATCCGCGGTTTGCGGGTATCAAACCATTTGAGAAGAAAGTTTGGCTGGCAAGCCCAACGATGCACGGTGAAGAACTGGCATTTGTTACGGAAGCAATCGAGACAAACTGGGTCTCAACGGTCGGCAAGAATATTGATGAATTGGAGAAAATGGTTGCCTCTTATGTGGGACAGAAGTATGCCGTTGCACTTTCCTGCGGAACCGCATCACTTCACCTTGCAACGAAGCTTGCTGCACAGAAAGTCTATCCTGGCATGCCGGAGGGTAATTTCCTTCTAGGCAAGAAGGTGTTCTGCTCGGATATGACATTTGATGCATCGGTCAATTCGATTCTCTATGAAGGTGGCACCCCCGTCTTTATTGATACGGAATATGATACATGGAACATGGATCCGGTGGCACTGGAGAAGGCCTTCGAGATGTACCCAGATGTCAAGCTTGTTGTGCTTGCTCATCTATATGGTGTACCGGCCAAGATGGATGAAATCCGTAGAATCTGTGATGAACATGGTGCACTGATCATCGAAGATGCGGCCGAAGCGCTGGGCGCGACATATAACGGACAATATGTCAGCGGTAAATGCGGTAGCTTCGGTTCAGAGTGTTGCGTATCTTTCAATGGGAATAAGATCTGCACCGGAAGTAGCGGTGGTGTATATATTACGAATAATATTGAGGATGCGAACAAGGTGCGTAAGTGGAGCACTCAGAGTCGCGAGTCTGCGCCTTGGTATCAGCACGAAGAGCTGGGCTACAACTACCGGATGAGCAATATTATTGCGGGTGTGGCACGTGGCAACATGATGCATATCGATGAGCACATTGCCCAGAAGAAGAGAATCTACGAGCGTTACAAGGAAGGCTTGAAGGATCTTCCTGTTATTGTGAATCCTTTTGAGAGCAAGAGCGAGCCGAACTATTGGCTGAGTTGCCTGTTGATTGACAAAGATGCGATGGCACCTCAGGTTCGTGGTGAGAGTGATTACATGTATAAGTCAGAACCCGGAAAAAGTAGTCCGAGCGAGATCCTTGATGCAATCGCTGCCTTCAATGCAGAGGGCCGACCGATATGGAAACCGATGCATATGCAGCCGATCTACAGAATGAATCCTTTTGTAACGGCGGAAGGAAACGGAAGAGGTCGCACCAATGCGTACATTGCCGGAAGTGGTTCAGATGTCGGCGCAGATATCTTCGAGCGTGGCTTGTGCCTGCCTTCTGACAACAAGATGACGGAAGAACAACAGGATGTGATCATTGAGATCATCCATCGTTGCTTTGACTAATACAAGTAATATAGGGGGATCCTATGAACAAACGATTATGGCATTCTTTTAGAATCTCGTTGATGATGAATTCTGATAAAAGAGTAAAATACCTGAAAAAGCACAATGTGTTTGGTCATATAGGTGAAAACTCAATTTGGCGTGATAGATTAGTTCCTTTGTATGCTGAAAGGATTTATCTAGGTAATAATGTTCGTTGTGGATCAAAAGTGTTTTTTATTACACATGATGTTATTCATGATATGTTAAATCACCGTGAGGGAAATGACTTTGAATTCAAAGAACATATTGGAGACATACACATTGGCGATAATGTGTTCATTGGATCAAACACCACTATTCTCGGTGGAGCAAACATTGGTTCAAATGTAATCGTAGGTGCGGGAAGTCTCGTAAATAAGGATATACCATCAAATTCTGTTGTGGGAGGAGTTCCTGCAAGGCGCATATGTTCATTTGATGAATTTGTAGAAAAGAGAAAAAAGCAGTCGTTGAAGTGATAGAAGAACAGGTGAAGTATATGAATCATAAACCTTACGGAGTATACGAAAAACTATTTAAGCGCCCACTAGATTTTCTATGTGCACTCTTTGCGATAATTGTGTTATCTCCAATAATGCTGGTGACGGCGATCCTAGTTCGGGTAAAACTTGGATCTCCCATACTTTTTAAGCAAGAAAGGCCGGGAAAGGATGGCAAGATTTTTCGCCTTTATAAGTTCCGCACAATGCTTCCACCTCAAGATGGCGTTATAGATCCTACTAAAGATGCAGAAAGACTTACTCCATTTGGGAAGAAATTGCGTTCGACTTCGTTAGATGAACTTCCTGAACTTTTTAACATTATTCGAGGCGATATGGCAATAGTTGGACCGCGCCCGTTGTTGACAAGGTACTTAAATCGATATACACCAACTCAAGCTCGTCGTCATGAGGTTCGTCCAGGTTTCACAGGAATGGCACAGATAAACGGAAGAAATGCAATATCATGGGAAGAAAAATTCGCTTGGGACGTCAAGTATGTGGATAAAGTTACGTTCTTGGTCGATTTGAAGATTATCTTAGGGACAGTGAAAACGGTACTCAAACGCGAAGGCATTAGTGCGGCAGGCGAGGCTACAATGGAAGAATTTATGGGGGAAAATAAGTAATGAATATTCTATTTACAGGCGTAGGCAGAAGAATTGAATTAATTCAAGCATTTCGAAGTGCTGCATTGATACTGAATAAGTCCATTAAGATCTATGGGGCAGATATAACGGGAAATGCGCCGGCACTAGCGTACTGTGATTTTACACGCCGAGTATTACCAATGAAAGATCCTGGATATATAGACAATCTTCTGTCTATATGTGCAAGAGACAAGATTGACCTGATTATCCCAACGATTGACACAGACCTTTTAATTTTAAGTGAGAACAAGAAGAATTTTGAAGAAATAGGCACGAAGGTCATGATTAGTGCGCCAGACAAGATTCGTATCTGTAGAGATAAGAATCATACTTCTCAATTCTTTGTTGATAGTGGACTACATGCACCAATGCCTGTGAATGATTGGAAGAATTATCGAGGCGGTTATCCTGCATTTATTAAACCGAAAGATGGAAGCAGCTCCATTAATGCGTTCAAAGTTGAAAACGAAGAGGAATTAGAAGTGTATGCAGGGCAAATCGAGGATTATATAGTCCAACCATTTGTAAGCGGGCGTGAATACACCATAGATATTTTCTGCGATTGGAATGGAAGCCCTATATCAATTGTTCCGCGTGAACGACTTCAAGTTAGAGCAGGTGAAGTACTCAAAACCCAAATCACGATGGATTCCGTTATGGTGGAAGAGGCAAAGACTTTGTGCAGGATGTTTAATCCTTGTGGTCCAATGACAGTCCAGTTGATTCGCGATTCTGACGGTATAGATTGGTTTATTGAGATTAACCCTCGTTTTGGCGGTGGAGCCCCTCTTTCAATGAAAGCTGGAGCCAGAAGCGCCGAGTCGATATTAAAACTAATGGACGGAGAGACTGTTGATTACATAGAAGAAATTGCTGATGGTGCAATATATAGTCGTTTTGATCAATCTGTATGTATTACAGAAGGTATGGCCCAGATCAAGGGTGTGATATTTGATTTGGATGATACGCTGTATTCGGAGAAAGAATATATTATTAGTGGCTTTGGTGCGGTAAGTGATTATCTTGGAGAAGACTATACGGATAGGTTATGGAGCTATTTCACAGCAGGTGAAAAGCCTATAGATAAACTTCTAGAAGAACTTGGGCGATCGTGCGAAAAGGAAACAATACTGAGTATATATAGAAATCACAAACCGAACATCCATCTCTATTCAGGGTTAGCGGAACTGATTGGGAAATTAAAAGCAAACGGAATTAAAGTTGGTATTATTACAGATGGTAGACCAGAGGGTCAGAGAAATAAGTTAGAAGCGCTAAATCTAAATGTAGATGACTGCATTATTACGGATGAACTGGGGGGAGTACAGTTTAGAAAGCCTTGTGATATTGCATTTAGGATAATCTATACGCGTTGGCGATTGAATCCATCAGATATAGTGTATGTAGGTGACAATCCAACAAAGGATTTTCAAGCTCCCCAACAGTTGGGAATGCGGAGTTTATTTTTTAAGAACAATGATGGACTGTATAGTGAAAATGCAGATACATATAGTGACTTAAATATGGTAGATTCTATCAAAGCATTGAAAGAAAGTCTTTTATCAGTTATTAATTACGAAGGGATGGCGAATTCTTGATCGATGGTGGATACAATGAAGATAGATACTGAAGCATTTAAAAACAAGCAACTTGAAATTCTTCGCGAGCTAGACCGAGTTTGCAAAGAAGCAGGAATCCGCTACTATCTAGCTTATGGAAGTTGTCTAGGGGCAATTCGGCACAAAGGATTTATTCCTTGGGATGATGACATCGATGTTGTAATGACTACTACAGAAATGGAAAAATTAGTTGCCGCCAAAGACTTGTTTAAGGAACAGTATTTTTTGCAAACGCGAGATACTGATAAGAATTGGTCAATAATGAGTTGTTCAATCAGAGATTCATTAACGACTTGTTTTATAGGTGAAGAGGGGATGAAAGATACAAACCATGGTGTCAAAATTGACATATATGTTTTGTATCCTTATCCAGACAACCCGTTTGTGGCTCATAAACTGATAATAGACTCATACATATTACGCATTCTATATATGAAACAGTGTCACGAATTACCGAGAAACCACGGTAAAATGGCTCAAATAGTAACTAAGTTGTTTATGGGCATGTACTCTCAAAAATCAGCAGAAAGAAAAATACGCAAAATCGAGAACAAATTAAAAAACAACGGTGGTCGTAATTATTGCTCTGTTTTTTTTGGAAACGATGTCACCTTGTTTTCTGCATTGAAGTTTCCAGTGGAAATGTTCGAGGAACCCAAATACATGCAGTTTGAAGACTTTATGGCTCCCTGCCCTACTAAACCAGAGCTCATGTGCCAAATTTGTTACGGTGATCATTATATGGAGTTCCCTCCGGAAGATAAGAGAGTATCAGTTCACGACATTATTTATCTAAATTGCGATGAACCTTATTCAAACTATGAGGGGAAATACTACTATAAAGACAAGAAAACGAGAGACTAGGTGAAGAACATGGTTGATAACAGTATTCAAAGAGAACTGAGCATGGCAGAAGTGCATAATAGCCTTCGAGAAATGCTTAAGAAGATAGATTCTGTCTGTAAGGATAATGGCATAGTATATTTCTTGTCAGGAGGAACTGCAATTGGTGCAATTCGAGAAAAGGGTTTTATCCCTTGGGATGATGATATTGATATCATGCTCCCTAGAAAAGAATATGACAAGTTGATAACCTTATTAGAACAAGATAATGATGGTAGATTCAAGGTGTATTCATTACATGACCCTTCCTGGAATCGTCCATACAGTTGCTTCGTAGATGAGAATACAGTAGCCAAGCATGAATTGGTTGACTATTCACATCTTGGTGTAACAATGGATATTCTTCCAATGGACGGTTTACCAAGTTCCCGTAAAAAGGTGGCTTCTTACTATAAAAAACTCAGATTTACTTACTCACTTTATTATTCTTCATTGAAGGTAAATTTCAGTCCAGATGAGAAATGGATTCCGTTAAAGAAACTTGCTTCGTTGTTTACAAAACTTGTTGGAGCACATAGAATTTGCAAGCGTATTGACAAAAAAGCGAAAGCCAGAGAATATGATGCCAGCGAGTATGTAGGTTGTTCTATATTGATTCACTTTATGGAAAAAGAGTGGTTTAAGAAAGAATGGTTCCATGAGCAAGTATATGTTCCGTTTGAGGGAGCAGAATTTCCGGTCATGAATGGATACGACGACTACTTAACAACGCTGTATGGAGACTATATGAAAAGACCAGATCAAGAGTGCAATCTAGATCATCATACAAGCTATTATTGGAAACAATAAATCATTTAGAGGGAGACTACTATTATGGCAAATGTTGCATTAATCATCGCAGGTGGCGCAGGTAACCGTATGCATCAGGATATACCTAAACAGTTTATTACAGTCAATGAACGCCCAATTATTGTATATACGCTGGAAGCATTTGAAACACATCCGGAAATCGATGCAATTGCAGTTGTATGCATCGAAGGGTGGGAACAGGTGCTTTGGGCATATGCAAAACAGTTTAATATTACAAAACTTCAGTATGTTGTTGCTGGTGGAAAGAATGGTCAGGACTCTATTAGAAATGGCGTATATGAACTCGAGAAACACTTTAAACCTGAAGATATCGTCCTAATTCACGATGCCATCCGGCCGATGGTGAGTGCAGAGATTATATCGGACAATATTCGTGTTGCACGAGAATTTGGCAATGCGATTACAGTAATCCCGTGCGCGGAGGCAATGATGCAGACTGAGGATGGGGTGGTCTCCGTTGGTTCCTATCCTCGCGATCGTTTGAAGAGAACTCAAACTCCACAGGCTTTCAAGATTGGTGATATTTGTGATCTCCATAGGAGAGCATTAGAGGCGGGTATTACAAATTCTGTAGCTTCCTGTACGCTGAAGATTGAAATGGGAGAGCAGGTGTATTTCTCTTCTGGATCAGAGAAGAATATCAAGTTAACTACTGTTGAAGATATCGATATTTTTAAGGCATTATTAGCGGCAAAACGTTCTGATTGGCTTAAGTAAGGGAGATTAATTATGATAGTATATGATACTAACTTGTGGAAATCAGATATAGATAGAGTATTGGCAGTTCTCCCAGAATTGGATGAAATTGCAGGAAAGAGTGTTTTGATTACAGGTGCAGCAGGTTTGATTTGTTCTTCTGTTGTGGATATTCTTTTCCGCTACAATGATAATCACGAGAAGAAAATCCAGATTCTGGCAGCAGGAAGATGGCTCAAAGAGATGCAAGATCGCTTCAAAGGTATGGTTGACAGGGACGACTTTACGTTTGTGACTTATGATGCATCAAAGACTGACAATTACATAGATGTTCATGCTGATTATATTATTCATGGCGCTAGTAATGCATCTCCAAATATGATCGTTAAGGAACCAGTTGAGACGATGATGTCCAATTTCCTTGGAATGAAGTACCTGCTAGATTATGCCAAGGAGTCAGGATCCAAGCGCATCCTATACATCTCTTCTTCTGAAGTCTACGGCGCAAAGCCAGGTGACGAACCTTTTAAAGAAGGAGAATATGGATTTATTGATCTTCTGAAATCGCGTAATTCATACTCTATTGGAAAATGTGCTGCTGAAACTCTGTGTGCATCATATGCAGATGAGTATGGCATCGAGAGTGTAATTGTCCGTCCAGGTCATATATATGGACCGACAGCATCACCATATGATGTTAGAGTGGGATCAGCATGGGCGTATGCTGTGGCTAGAGGTGAGAATCTAGTTATGAAGAGCGACGGAAGCCAGATTAGATCTTACGTATATAGTCTTGACTGTGCATCTGCAATGTTGAAGGTTCTGCTTTCCGGAGAGAATTGCCATGCCTATAATATTTCTAATCCTGCCTCAATCATCACAATCAAAGAACTTGGTGAGATTCTTGCCAAAGCAGGAAATGTTCAACTCAATGTTGAGCTCCCCACAGAAGCTGAGAAAAAAGGATTCAATCCTATGAGCAATTCATCATTGGAGGCTAGCAACCTTCTAGGTCTGGGTTGGAAAGGGTGTTTCAATGCAGAAGAAGGTTTAGCACACACGGTTGAGATACTGAAGGAGATTATATAAGAGAATATCGGAGGTGTTACTCACACGCATTTCCTAAATGCTATTTGGAGGATAACGCATGACACTGAAGCAAGGAATTTATATCCCACTGGCACTTATGACCACCATATTTGCACTCTTCTTTTTTGTGTTTGCAGATATGGGAATCAGCATGCTATTTGCCTATGTAGCAATGGGCATGTTGCTGGCAGTAAGTGTAAGTCTTAATCCAAAGATATACTTTTCTAGAATTAATGTGGCTTATGCATTGCTCGCGTTGGTTTCTGCGGTCTTCTTTGTTTTACCTTATTCACGACATGAGTTTGATGTACTAACGGTAATTCTTTCAATTGTCCTTTGTGCCTTGCTTTCGTTGTTTTCAAGACCCAGTAAAGAGGAATTGAAGACTATTCTGCAGACTATTACAGTAGTTGGGCTTCTTGTATCAGTGTATGTAATTATCGTTGCTTTATTTCCGAATATTTACATTAATTATATTTCAAAGTTCATCGCACAGAAACCTCGCACAAATACTATACGAATGTTGCGAATGAAATATGGCGTGATGCTAGGTGGAAATGTCACGCTAGTAAACCATATATTAGCATTGTCTCTACTGATACTGGTCAATAAATTCTTTATTTACGATGCAAAGAAAGGGAAAGCATGGGCGGTTATACAGATCTTTCTCGAACTTTGTGCAGTTTTCTTAGTAAATAGAAAAGGAGAGTTGTTAGTACTAGTCTTGGTGTTAGCATATGCATTGTGTTTTGGCGGAAGTATCAGCCGAAATTCGAGATTTAGGAAGGCGCTTAAATATAGCTTTATCGGACTTGTAGTCCTAATTGTGTTAATACTAATCGCGGTAAAGATGGGGCTTGCTAATCGATATCTGAGATTTTTCTTCTATTTCTCCACAAATAACGGGGAAGAAATGTTTTCCGGAAGACTGGAACTATGGAAAACTGGTTTGCAGCTCTTCAAAGAAAATCCTATATTTGGAATCGGTTGGGGAAATACCAAGTATCATATTGATATGTTTAACACTGCCAATCAGACGTATATTGAGAATGTCCATTGCGTTTTGTTGCAATTATTAGCCGAGACTGGGTTGATCGGAACGATTCTATATATGACGCCGGCGATTTATGTGATTCGCAAGATAAAGAAAACGATTAATCAACTTAGGAGCAAACCAAGCGGAAATAAACTTCCGGAATTATTGGCAAGTGTGGCATTTGAGTACCAATTGTTTCTTCTTTTTAACGGAATGATTGACTCGACTTGGCATCGAATATCTTTCTGGCCTTTCTATGCGATTTCTATAATTATGGCCACAGCGGCCCAAAGATTGGCTGCCGAATATAGAAAATCGACGGAAGTGATGGATGCAGGTTAAGTATGCACGCCAAGCATTGATTTGTCTTGATAGACTAGGAGGATTTTGTATTTGTGAATGAAAAAAAAGTAATCAAAGCTGGAATCTGGTATACGATAGGCAATTACTTAATCAAAGGATTGACTTTTTTAACTCTTCCAATATTTTCACGATTGATGTCAACCTCTGACTTTGGTATATATAATGAATTCATAGCTTATGAAGGAATATTTGTGTATTTAATAGGTTTTGGATTCGAAACAAGTTTAAAAAAAGCGTATTTCAAATATGGTCCAAAAGAGAAGATGACACAGCCGGGCTTATGCTATGAAGGATATGTATCGACGGCAGTTAGCTTTATTTTCCTGAATGCGCTATTTTGGGTAGCTTTAACCGCTATTTTTCATACACAAGCAGTAAGGCTCTTCAAGATGGATTTCTACAGCGTCGCAATGCTTATGGTTTTCTCCATGAGCAACGCAGTCCTCCTTTGTTACAATGCACATGCAAGCATAACATATAACTACAAGGGTTTTATTCGAATTGCAGCGATCAATGCAGTCGGGAATATCTCACTTTCTATCCTTCTGATTTATACTGTCTTCAAAAAGAAATCATATTTAGGAAGAATGATTGGTTCTACATCTGTCATTTTTTTGATCGCCATCTGCTTGTTATTCTATTTTCTGAAAAAACAGAAGCCGAATCACACAAAAGAATACGCCAATTGGGGAATTAAATACTGTTTGCCGATTATTCCCCACGGCATTAGTCAGGTGATCCTAGTTAATTTTGACAGAATCATGATTGGTCGAATGATTGGTGAGACTGAGTCAGGTATATATAGCTTTGCATATAACATCTTTTCCATCGTCTATGTAACGTATCGTTCGTTGGATCCTGTTTGGGGCACATGGTTCTTTGAGAGAATGAACGAAGGTAACCACAAGATTATCAAACGGTATAGTTCGTTATACATGTTGGTTGTGCTGTTTATTTCTGTAGGTGTCATCGTTATCAGTCCTGAGTTGGTCTATATTCTTGGTTCTGCAAAATATAGAGACGCGACCTATTGTGTAATTCCAATTGTGGCGGGAGGTTTTTTTACTTTCTTATATTCTCTCCCTTGTCAAGTAGAGTATTATCGGGAAAAAACCAAGTGCCTAGCTGGAGCAACCATGTGTGCTGCAGCGGTGAATATCGTTTTGAATTTCTTCTGCATTAGAAAATTTGGTTACGTAGCCGCTGCATATACTACACTTGTTACGTATGTGTTCTACTTCCTGTTCCACTTCCTGCTTGCGTATAGAATAGAAGGAAAGCAATTGTTTTCAGGGAAGACTCTTATTTTCAGTTCAGTCGCGATATTAGTTGTTTCAGAGGTTTGTTTACTTACGATAAATGCAATTCTAATTCGCTATCTATTTGCTGTTGCTGTGTTTGCTATTATTGCATTGTATACATGGGAAGGACATAAAGATTTGTTAAAACCATTACTCAAGCGGAAATAGTCCTGAATGATCGTGAGACTATTGACGAAATGTCTCTGTTCGACCATAATTAACGGTGTATGTGTAGCTGAAAACGAACACAAAGGTTGAGTATACAGAACAGTTCCTAGAAACGGTTTGATGGCGGTTGCGGCATGCACAAATAGAATAATTTGAATGATTATTCTGACTATCCTTGGTGCGATGATTTCATCGCGTTTGTGGTTAGTGGAAAAATAGAAGTATGGGAGTATTTTCATGAAGATTGTTTACGCTTGTTTCTGTACAGATGTGATTCACGATGGTCACCTTAATATTCTTAATCAAGCAAAGCAGTACGGCAAAGTTGTCGTAGGATGCCTGAGCGATAAAGAAATGATTCGTTGCACGAAGTTTCCAACTACTACTGAAGAAGAGCGAATGGCGCTCTATGCTTCCCTCGATGGAGTAGACGAAGTGATCCTTCAGGATAGTATGCTTTACGATGATGTAATTGAAAGGATTCATCCTGATTATGTGGTTCATGGAGATAACTGGTTGGAAGGTTCGGAGAAAACTGTACGAGATCATGTAGAGAAACTTGTTACAGCTTATGGTGGTCAGATTATCGATGTGCCTTACACATATAGCGAGAGCGTTAAGAAAGTTGATCAGAAACTGAAAGAGAAACTTGCCATGCCGGAATATCGAAGAAAACGTCTACGTCAGTTGGTAGAGATGACTCCGGTTGTAAAGGTAATGGAAGCACATTCTGGGTTGACGGGTCTGATTGTTGAGAAAACTGTCGTGGACGGGAAAGATGGTAAACTGGATCAGTTTGATGCAATGTGGGTCAGTTCGCTCTGCGATAGTACAGCAAAAGGAAAACCGGATATAGAGTTGGTAGATATGACGAGTCGTTTCCGTACCATCGATGATATTATGGAAGTTACTACCAAACCAATCATCTTTGATGGCGATACCGGCGGACTTACTGAACACTTCGTATATACGGTAAGAAGTTTGGAACGCATGGGTGTTAGTGCTGTAATCATTGAGGATAAGAAGGGTCTAAAAAAGAATAGCCTTTTCGGCACGGAAGTTGAACAGACTCAAGCAACAATCGAGGAATTTAGCGCAAAGATTGCAGCAGGTAAGAAAGCACAGCTTACCGATGACTTCATGATTATTGCAAGAATTGAAAGTCTGATTCTTGAGCAAGGCATGGAGGATGCTTTGGAGAGAGCGCGGGCATTTGTTGCTGCAGGTGCTGACGGTATTATGATTCATAGCCGAAAGAAAGATCCTGCTGAAATCGTCGAGTTCTGTGACAGGTTCAGAATAGAGAACACAACCACACCAATTGTTGTTGTGCCAAGTTCGTTCAATGTGATAACTGAAGAAGAATTAGCACAGCATGGTGTGAATATTGTGATTTATGCCAATCAACTGACTCGTTCTGCATTCCCAGCTATGCAACAGACAGCTGTCGATATTTTGAGACATCACAGGGCGAAGGAAGTTGATGATAGACTGATGTCAATAAAGAATATCATCACGTTAATCGATGAGTTATAATGATTCGCAAAGAATCGGGTGAATACAAGTTTGGAAGAGAAGTATTTAATACTATCGGATATTCATGGAAATGTCAGTGCGTTTGACGCAGTGATGCAGGATTGCGCTGATGAGACTTTCTCAGGCGTGATTCTTTTAGGTGACCTGATCGATTATGGGATGCGTTCCAATGAGATTGTTCAGAAGTTGTCCGCGCTGGAGAGAGACAAGTGGGATGGTAAGATTATCGTCAATATCTGGGGAAACCATGAGAAACTTGTAGTAGACAAGGATTATGAGAGGCTTTCTTCGGATCGTGGCAGGGTAATGGCAAAGTATACGGAAAGTCAGTTGACAGATGATTCTGTTCAATATATCAAAGAACAAATGAATGTTCATGGTATGCAAACATTCCGTATTGGTGGACTGGAGTGTTTAGCAGTTCATGGTTCACTAGAGGATTACTATTGGAAAGCAATCAGCCCAGAAAATCTTAGGGGAGAGTATGTCGATTTTGACATGGTCTTCGGGGGACACTCGCATTATTCACATGTATTTACCCACTTTTATTCGGTAGAGAATCCTGAACTTCGGAACAAGAGAGCAGTGAGATTTGTGAATCCTGGTTCTGTCGGACAGCCACGAAATCAGAATCCATATGCACAGTATGCGGTACTTTCCTTGCCTTCAAAGAAAGTCGAGCTACGAGCGGTGAAGTATGATGTGGAATACGAACAGTCCCTTTATCCAGAGGAGATTGATGAGTTTTATAAGATTAGATTAAAACGTGGAGTGTAAGGAAAGGCGGTATTTTTATGAGTAATTTATATGCAATTAGTGGCGTTACAGGCATGACAGGAAATGAACTGGTGCGTCAGATTTTGGTGGAGAACAGCAAAGACCATATTCTTGGTTTTGACAATTTTTATGCTTCTTCTATTGAGACGGTATCTGACCACATAAATGATAGTAGATTTGAGTTCTTTGAGTACGATTTAAACAACAAGGAGCAGATGGAGAACTTTGAACGACGCGTGTTAGAGTTGAAAGAAGATTACGATGAGGTAATTTATATCAACTGTGCTGCAGTTGTTCACACAGAGCATTTCTATCATGTTTATGAAACATTTGAGACAAATGTGGAGGGAATGAATAACTTCCTTCTACAAGCAATCCGCGTGGGTGCAGGAAAATATATCAATTGTTCTACCTCGGAAGTGTATTCTATGAATTCTTGGAACGAGAACGGTGGCGTTAAAGAGAGTGATTTTCTTACGATGTCCGTTGCAGAACATAGCCAAAGAACAAGTTATGCTACCGGAAAACTGCTGACTGAATTCTTTATGAAAGATGCAGTAGATGAAGGCAAAATCAAAGGTTGTAGCATCCGTTTTGCAAACGTATATAGCAAAGACGAGCGATACCCAAAGCATATCATACCGTTTATTATCAATAGCTTCCGTGATAACGGAAAGGTTGTACTTCTGGAAAATAGCCGCAAGAATAGAAGAACTTTCTTGAATAACTATGATAGCTGTTCGGCTGTTCTTGCTTTAGCATCTACAGATTCCGCATTAGATGGGACGGTTTATAATGTAGCTACTGATGAGGAGATCTCAATTATTGATTTGGCTAAACTGTGCGCATCAAAGATGGGAATGGAGAACCCTACTATTGAATTTAATGGATACCGTGAATCTGACCCGGAACGTAGGCTTCTTTCTACGGAGAAGATCAGAACAAGAACGAATTGGATGCCAGTAGTTGACCTAGACAGAGGTCTGAACGAGTGCATCACAAACTATTTGAAGAATTCTTGAGAGTGTATGTTAATGAAGACGGCAATTATTACAGTTGCTGGAATTTCCAGCAGATTTAATCAGGGTGTCCCAGAAGATCAGAAAGAACTGAAGGCAATCTATACTCATCGAAGTGTTAAAGATACACTTCTTTATCACCTTCTTCAGAAGTGTGCCTTTGCTGACAAAATTATCGTTGTAGGAGGCTATAAGTTCGAAAGTCTCAAGAAATACTGTGGAGACCTTGAAGAAAGCATGGCAAACAAAATCGAACTGGTTTATAACGAGCACTTCGAGGATTTAGCATCTGGTTATAGTTTGTATCTTGGTCTACAGAAATCATTTCAATATGATGTAGAAGAGATTCTCTTCGTAGAAGGAGATCTTGATATTGATGATGTTTCTTTCAGAAGTGTTGTAGATTCGACGAAGAGTGTATTGACCTATACAACTGAGCCGATATATGCGAACAAAGCTGTTGTGCTTTATAGGGATGATAAAGAGAAGTATCAGTATGCCTTTAATAGTAGCCACGGATTACTTTCCATTCATTCTCCATTTTCTTGTATTTTGAATTCTGGTCAGACTTGGAAATTTACGGAAATGAATGCATTAAAGAAGGCGAATGACCTTTTCTATGCTGAGACAAAAGACGGAACCAATCTAAAGATTATCCAGAACTATCTCGATGCTGGAATAGAAATTAGTTTGATCCCGCTTAAACGTTGGACTAATTGCAATACAAAAGAGGATTTAAAGAGAATCGTTGCATATTGGGAGGAAGACAAATGAAAACGTTGCAAGAGCGGTTACAAGTTGTTGAGAAGCATGTGAAAGAGAACAGCATCAAGGTGATGATCATCGGCCTTGGAAGTGTAGGGGCATATTTGCTAGACTACCTAATTAGCAAAAATGATCCATCAGTCAGTGTTGTAGTAGTTGGTAGAGACGAAAATAAGATGCTGATGAAAGTGAACATAACCAGAGTAGCTGGGCTTATTCGAGAGGTGAATAAGTCGCACATTGAGATAGAAAGTGGCGTAGACCTTAACGATATAGAAGCCATTCAAAATGTAATTGCAAAGCATCAGCCTGACTTTATCGTAAATTCCAGCCGGGCCTATCCAGGATTGAAATACGGAAGTATTTCATGGGCAAATGTAAGAGCGTATGGAATTTGGAGCCCTCTAGCAATTCGCTTCACTAAGAATGTAATGGAGGCCTGTGATAATGCAGATACAAACGCTGTTGTTATCAATACATCTTATTCGGATGCAGTAATTCCATGGTTGAAGAGTGCGGGGAAAGCATACCCTGATTTTGGTTCAGGAAATCTGAACCACTTGGTTCCTCGAATGAAATTTGCTGTAGCAGAAATGCTTGGTGTAGAGGACTATTGGAATGTTGATATTATGTTTGCCGTTGGCCATTTCCATGACGTGTGTATCAGCAAAGAAGGCCAGACGGAGGGTGTTGATCTTCCGTTGAAGATTTACTACAAAGGAGAAGAACAGGACATCCCTCACGACAAGGTATTTGCAGCGTGCAAAATCCTTACCCCAGTAGATCAAACTAGAAATATGATGAATGCATCATCAAACTATCGGATCATCACTGCAGTGATTGATGCAATCCGACTCCATGAGAACCAGAAGATTTTCTCCCCTGGTTTTGGTGGGAATATTGGCGGATACCCAGTACAGGTTGGCTATAGAGATGGCAAATTGGACGCTTGGATAGATGAGTCTGTCTTCAGTTTTGAGGAGATGAACAAAGCTGACAGAGTCTCGATGGCATTAGATGGTGTAGAGGATGTAGTTGATGGGAAATTGATATATACTGATGCACTAATAGAGAAAGTTAAAAAAGCGTTTGATGCTGAACTACCGAAAACTGTAGCATTTGATGATATTGACAAGACTGCAAAGTATATTATCGATGAGATAATTCTTCCACAGAATGAAAAGTAAGTCGTACTCCTCAGAAGTATGGTGTTAGGTGTGACGGAAGTATCAAGTTAAAGGAGAAGGAATATGAAGGTTGATAGACTAGTAGAGATTATCGGATCAGATTTTTATACGGGCGTGCCAGATAGCCAGTTAAAGGCACTGTGTAATTATCTTATGGATACATACGGAATTAACCCGCAGCATCATATCATTGCTGCAAATGAGGGAAATTGTACTGCATTAGCAGCCGGATACCATTTGGCGACTGGTAAAGTGCCCGTTGTCTATATGCAAAATAGTGGAGAGGGAAACATTATTAATCCAGTTGCGTCGCTTCTTAATGATAAAGTATATGCCATCCCAGTTGTCTTTATTGTGGGTTGGCGCGGTGAACCTGGTATTCATGATGAGCCGCAGCATATTTATCAAGGAGAGGTTACATTAAAGCTTCTGGAAGATATGGGAATTAAGGCTTTTGTCATCGGAAAAGAAACGACCGATGCGGAAGTTGAAGTGGCTATGGCAGACTTCAGAGGTATTCTGGAGGCAGGGAAGAACGTTGCGTTTGTAATTCGTAAGGGCGCTTTATCTGATGCGCCGAATGTTGAATATCAGAATAGTAATCAGATGATTCGTGAAGAGATTATCCAACACGTTGTTAAGGCTAGTGGTGAAGATCCAATAGTTTCAACAACAGGAAAAGCGAGTAGAGAACTGTTTGAAACAAGAGTGGCAAATGGGCAAAGTCATAAATATGATTTTCTTACAGTAGGTTCAATGGGGCATTCTAGCTCCATAGCCTTAGGCGTTGCAATTAACAAGCCAAATCAGAAGATTTGGTGTGTTGATGGTGATGGCGCAATCCTTATGCATATGGGTTCTGTAGCAGTATTGGGCGCAAACAACCCTAAGAATCTGATTCATGTTGTGATTAATAATGGTGCACATGAGACCGTAGGAGGTATGCCTACAGTAGCAGGTAGTATCGATTTCGTAGCAGTTGCAAAAGCCTGTGGATATCCGAATGCTGTCTGTGTTGACAACTTTGATGACTTGGATAAAGAATTAGTAGCGGCTAGAAATGGAAATCAACTGAGCCTTATCGAAGTGAAATGTTCCATCGGGGCTAGAGAGGATCTCGGAAGGCCGACAACTACGGCGTTGGAGAATAAGGAACACTTTATGGATTATCTAAGTACGTTAGAATAATGAAACACAGTTAGCAATGCAAGAAGCATTTTGATTCTTTCTGAGAATTATTGTTCTTTGTGTGGAGGAATTGATGGAGGGAAGAAGAACATGTTAGATGTAAAGAATAAATGGGCGTTGGTAACGGGTGCTTCGAGAGGCATTGGTGCACTCTCGGCGATCTTTCTTGCAAAGCAGGGATGTAATTTGATCCTTCATAGCCGTGCGGTTGAGCATCTGGAGAAAGTAGTTGCCCAAGTAGAAGAACTTGGTGTCAAGGTACATTGTGTGGCGGCGGAACTTTCTGAGCCAGATCAAGTGACGGCCATGCTCCACGAAATTGATGAAATGGGCGTAGACGTTGATATTGTCTTGAATAATGCAGGGCTTCAGATCGCCTATCGCACCGACTATCTTCAGACACCGATATCAGATTATGAAATAAGTTTCCGCATTAACACCATCGCCCCAATGATGATCTGCTACCATTTTCTACCGAAGATGCAGGCTCGTGGTTTCGGGCGAATCGTGAATACATCCAGTGGCATCATGAATGAGCCGGAACAGGCTGGTTATTCTGCGAGTAAGTATGCATTGAACCGCGTGACGGTGGACTTAGGTTCGAAGGTCAATGGTACCGATGTTATCATCAGTCTCGCAGATCCAGGATGGTGCCGGACCGACTTAGGCGGACCTTCTGCCCCGAATAGTCCCGAATCGACGATTCCAGGTATTGTTGTGGGTGTTTTTGTAAACGATGGAAAATCAGGAAGATATTTCCCTGCACAGGATTTCTGTGGCATGACACTTGAAGATGCAGTCAAGAAAGCAGAAAGTGAGTACGTGTGTCCTTTCTGATGCACACCATACTCACTTAACAGACATCTAGCGCATATCGGAACAACTAGTCCTTCGATACGTCTTTGACAGTAAAATGCTTCATACTGAGGCTGCTGTTGACAGCAATATCCGAGCCGAACTCGGCACCAATATTTCTTGTAGAACTACCACCTTTGCGCATGCCGGACGTATCCTCATCACCGAAGTCATTGGACTTCGTTACTATGTGAATGAAGAGCAACGTGACACAGCAGAACACGATTATGCAAAGAAAAATCAGCGCAAAGAATGTATAGAGATAAGCTACGTGATGCAATTCGTCAGGTGGACTGAATAGTGCGTCCGGCGGTGGTTTCAAAGCAAATAAAGGCAGAGAAAATAAAGACATTATTTGACACCTCCTTGTCTTCTTCTAGAGAAGGAATGGGTGACAGCGGAGCCAGCACGTGTACGCTTTCCGAGTAGTCGACGTAATTTGCCAAATGTATGGATACTCAGTGGGAGGGCCAGCAGGAAGAGTGCAGTTAAGAGGAGCCTCATCTTGGTATCAAAGGACATCGATCCAAGATCAAAGTCATACGTGAGATCCCAGGTATTCAAGCTATAAATATAATCATGGATGACGGTGGAACGTAAGATAGCTAGGCCCGTGCAGATGGCTGCTGAGATACCAATGATGCCGGCAAAAAATAATGTCTGATTCCACGGTGCTGTGCCGGATACTTTGCCTGTCTGACCGTTAACCAGAAAGGTATAAGGGGTACCTTTCGAATTGACGGTGATGAACCAGGCTGGCAGTAAAATATAAGATGTTCGGTGAAGATTAATCTTCGGTAAGGAGTGGATCTGTTTAAACGGGTGCTTCGGACTTTGCTCGCGCATTCGAGCATGGAAAATGGTACGAGCTTTCAACTCCGCCTTTCGGATACCTTCGCGCACATTGGAATCCTGAACGTTCGAGTAGAAACCCATCAGATAGGAAGTATCAAAGTCTACAGCGGACTGAAGATTATAAGGTTCCAGCAAAGCAGTCGTACGATCATCGAGTGCGGTGCAACACTCGACCAACAAATTCTCAAATTCTGCCGTTCCCTCGAGCACACAGGAGTCATTCATTGGGAGGCGCCACTCGTGATGCTGTGTATCGGTAACGGTTCCATCATAAGTGAAATACGGAATATAGATACCACGTACACATTCCGGAGGAATGTTCTTGAAGGCTTTCGGTACGAGAATACCGGACTTCAATTTAGACTCCAACTGCTCAATTGCCGCTTCTTTCGTCACGGCAAAAGGTACGATCTTATCTGGGCGCTGATTTTGCGCAATACGTGAGAATACCACGGCGGTTGCACCACAGTAGACGCACCTTGTACTAATCTCAGTATTCGTGACCAGCACCTCACCGCCACACTGACTGCACTTCAGAACGTGCATATCGTACATCTCGCCAGTCAGTACGTCGAATTCGCCTAGTGTTTCTTCAATGTCGACGGGTCCGTCAGCGTCGTGATAGAAATCATCTGCATCAGGTAAAGTACTCGGATCGACGATATTTCCACATGTGGAACAAACTAATGAATCAAAACTTGGATCATACTCCATAATCCCGCCGCAACCGGGACAACTCTTTGCCATTTCAAATACCCCTTCTCTATTTTCTAATGACATACGTGATAAGCATAATTATCAACTTTATATTATATTATATTAAAAATCCCCGGCATAAAATATCAGCGGGGGAAGAATAGCGTGATTATTTCTGTGACTATGGCAAGAATTTGCTGAAGACGCGGATTCCTACTTCACGAGTATGAACTCGGTGTCCCAACTGAGGAGGTGAGGATGGTGACGCATGTAGACCTTATAAGTCGGCACCCATTCTTTGAGAAGAAGAGGAAGGGTAAACAGATCCTCATTCCGGTGATAGCAGGACACGATCAAGGCTGGCTGGTCGCGACGAATGATTGCCTGACCACCGGAAATTGCGGCAAGCTCAGCGCCTTCCACATCCATCTTAATCAGCGATGCCTTTTCGTCCTGTAACAGTGTGACAAGGCTTGCGGCTGCAATCTCTTCGCCATTCGCCACAGAGAATTCATTGCGCACTTGTGGTGCGCTTTGACCGTTATGTACATGCACGCCACGACCCTTGTTCCGTTCGATGAAGACGGTTCCATCCTGATCCGAAATCAGTGCCCGGACACAGTTGATTGTGAGCGAGGAAGAGGTCAGACGTTGAGCAGTCTCCTGAAGTTTCCGGAAGTTCCGACCGTCTGGCTCCACGGCCAGCACCTTCGATATTTCGTTGGCAAAAGCACTTGAGTAGTACTCGACAGTGTCGCCAGTGTAGGCACCGAGATCCACGAAGCAACCATCTCGGTTGAAATGATCTCGAAGAAGATCAATGTGGTCCGAAAGTGGACGTTCACAGTTTCGCAGAAGGCGATAGTCACCGGACAGTTTGTAGTGAACGATATTGGATAGTGTCACGCGCGAGATGTCATCTTCCAGAAGTTCATATACCTGACGTAATTCAGATTCATGCGCAAGATAGAAGGTCTCGTCGAAGAGGTTGTCACCGTAGACTGGTACATCCGGTGCGAGCACCTCACATTCTTCCGCAATGCGGTTAATATTCGCAAGCACTTCCGGACGGGAAGTCCCGAAGCAAACAAGGACGATCATGTCGGGGAAGCGTGCATGCAATGCCTCATAGGTCTCAACTTTAAAGCCGCGATAAGAACGGTCCCGTACGAAGTCAGAACTGGCAAAAACACCCGCTACGCGGATGTTGTGCGAAGTAAGCTGGTCGAGGATCTTATCCGCGCCATTCCCGGTCCCATAGAGCACAATGGGGCGGTCTACCTGTTGCAAATAACGCCAGACAGGCGTCACGCCTTCCATTTGTGTAGAAGGCGTGATTGGTGACATAAATGTGTAAATGGAATCCTCGCTAACCATGTGAACAGAAGGTCGGCTCAGTTCTTGCCATCGGAGATATACTGTTTGTACTCCTGGCTAATGATGTTCCAGTCCAGATCGAAGCGCGCCATATGCTTCTGGAATGCCGCGCGTGCTGCAACGGCATCTTTGGCCTTGATTGCGTCATAGATGGCACGGTGATCGGAAACGATCTTCAGATCTTTGACCGAACGAAGGCTTAAGTTACGAACACGGTCGAAGTGCATGCTCATCAGGCTGACCATATAGTGGCACTGCATCTTGTTACAGATGCGGTAGATGATCTTGTGGAAATCATTATCGAGGGTCAGAAGTTTGCTCTGATCTTTCTTCAGATAGAATTCCTGAAGCTGCAGGTTCTCTTCCAATTCCTGAAGATCAGCTTCCGTTGCCAGTTCGCAGGCATCCTCGACCAATGCAGTCTCTACGGTGATACGCAGGAATCGTGCTTCACGAATGAGGTCAGAATCGATCATGGAAACGAGGCAACCCTTCTGAGGAAGGATGTCGACGATCTTCGATTTACTCAATTCGAGGAGTGCTTCATGTACTGGGGTACGGGAAAGACCAAGAATCGTTGCAATCTCTTGCTCGCCAATCATGCTACCTGGCACAATCTCAAGACTGATGATGTTTTCGCTAATTACACGAAAGGCATATTCACGGTTTGTCTCACTGGGATTCTTAGCTGGAACAATCATGGTCAAATCTCCTATTAATCAAAGATTCTTATGTAATCATTAGTATCATCAGATATAACATACACGACTAATATACAGTATCTTTAACTTGCATACAAGTCATTTTACCATACAACACGAATAACTTGTTCGATTTCGATTCTTCTAACATTCAAAAGTCAATGACTTTATACATTTACATACTTCTGAAGTGTGGCACGAACCGCTCCAGGGCCAACCAACATCTCAGAGAGCATACCCTCGATCTTTGGTGCAAGACCACAGGCAACCAAGTCGGAAGCGAACAGTGATGTGTTCGATAGTAGCCCATTCAGTTGTCCTTCCACGCTCTCCGGTTCTCCGAACTTCACGCTGGCTAGTTCCTGCTGCAAATTAGGAAGGAGTGGGTCGGAACTGAGGGACATCGCGTTACCATTGTCATCCACACCCAGCAGATAACGGAACCATCCGGCGATGGTCAGCGGAATGTATGTAAGTGTTGTAACATCAAGATTAGGATCTGCGATGTAGGACTTGATGGTCTCGCCAAAGCGAATCGGGACCTTGAGACTTGTGTCGGTTGCGATACGCTGCGGTGCATCCGGCATGAACGGATTCGGTAGACGTTGTTCGATCACTTCGGCGATAAAGGCCTTCGGATTCAGAATCTTCGGATCATCGACGACAGGCAATCCTTCGCCGTAGCCCATCTTGGTAATCAGGCCGACTAGGTCCGGATCCTTCATCTCTTCTGAAATGAGGGTATAGCCTAGGAGACAGCCATATACTGCCAGCGAAGTGTGAAGTGGATTGAGACAGGTAGTAACCTTCATGCGTTCGGAAGCATTGACGGTATCACGGTCAGTCATATATACGCCTGCTTTCTCAAGCGGCGGACGACCATTCGGGAATGTATCTTCAATGACCAGATATTGCGGGACTTCCGCATTGACGAATGGTGCAATAAATGTACCTCTTGACGTGGTAAAAGGACTCATATCCTGAACACCCATCTTTGCAATCATCGTCTCAACAGAAGCGTCCGGTCGCGGTGTAATCTTATCGATCATGCTCCATGGGAAGGCGACACATTCTGGGTTCTGAAGATAAGCAAGGAAGTCAGAAGTAACGAATCCATTCTTCTCCCAAGCCTGTGCGATTGAGAGGATACTATCCTGAAGTTTCTGTCCGTTATGACTACAATTATCCATAGAAGCCAGCGCCAGCGGTGTGGCGCCATTCTGGAAACGTGCCCACATGAGCGCACAGACTACACTCATGGCATGTTGAGGCGTGGAAGGACCATTCTCCATATCCTGCACAACGACAGGGAGAAGATTGCCCTGCATATCGCGAAGTGCATATCCCTTCTCGGTAATCGTGAAGCTAATCATCTGAAGGGACGGAGAGGAGACGATCTCTTCTAACCGTATCATCTCATCTTGCTGATTCGAGTCTGCTTTTCTCGCTTCTGTGACACTGCCGATTACCTCATAACCGACTTCGCCATCGGCACGTAGATCCGCCATCAAGGTCAGATTATCGTATGGACGATAGATGCGGTCAATGATCTCATAGTCAAAAGTATCCGCCGCAATGATGCCCGTATCGACCAGCCCTTGATTAAGAAGGTCTTGTTGAAGTCTTGCGACAAAGCCACGGAAAATATTACCCGCACCAAAGTGTAGCCATGTCGGCGACTTCGCAGTGCGGGCAGATACTTCATCTATATCGAACTGTGGAAGTAGAATATTGCGCTCCTTCCACCAAGACTTCTCTGAAAGCGAATCACGTGTTAAAGACATATTCTGCATGGTACATGCTCCCTTATCCCTTATGTCACTGATACAAGAAGACGATTACTGCTGGTTCTTCGAAACCGCTTCCCAAAGGCCTTCGATATATGAGGCGCCTAGAGCACGGTCATAAAGACCGTAACCCGGACGAGAAATCTCGCCCCAGATACGACGACCGTGGTCTGGACGGATGTAACCATCGAAACCATTCTCGTAGAGTGCTTTTACAATATTATACATGTCCAGATCACCTTCTGTAGAGAGATGTGCACTCTCATGGAAATCAGTCTGGCTTGTGTGACGAACGTTACGGAGATGAACAAAAGGTACGCGTCCCATTGCGGTGAATTCCTTCGCCATGGCCGGTACATCATTCTCAAGATTGGCACCAAGACTACCAGTGCAGAGCGTCAGACCGTTGCGCTTGCTGTCGTTCAACTTCAGGAAAGTTCTGATGGAATCCGCACTACAGATGACCTTCGGAAGACCGAACAACGGCCACGGCGGATCATCCGGGTGTACGCCGAAATCAATGTCATACTCTTCAGCATAGGGCATAACGGCATCCAAGAAATAGGAGATATTCTTGAAATACTCCTCAGCAGATACATTCTTATAGAATTCAATATCCTTTGCCATCGCAGGGAAGCGCTCCGGCTCCCAGCCGGGAAGGGTCATATCTTGCGAACCGTCCATCATAGATTGAATAATGGTGTCCATTGTGAGTCCCTTGGCTACTGCGTGCTCATATGCCATTGCATAACTTCCGTCTAGAAGCGGATACTCAAGCTGACTTCGGAACCAATCCATAACCGGCATGAGGTTATAGCAGATACACTTGACACCTGCCTCATGTAGATTCTTCATTGTAGAAATGTAATTGGAGATGTACTCATCACGAGTTGCAAGGCCCTTCTTAATATCCTCATGGACATTGACACTCTCGATGACTTCCATCTCCAGTCCAGCTTCGTGAACTTGATTGCGCAAAGCGAGAATGGCTTCTTTCGGCCATACTTCACCGGCTGGAATACCGGAAAACATTGTAGCAACGCCAGACACACCCGGAATCTGACGAATATGTGCGAGCGTGACCGTATCATCACCATTCGGCCACCAACGGAATACAATTTTCATGCTACTTGCCTCATTTCATGCAAGATTATCTCACTATCAACTAGTATACTAGCGAACTAGCATGATGTCAAGCGGAGAATATGCCCTAAATTCATCATTTTCAGTGATTCTTTCCTATCGAAGATAAGAACCGCTTTATGCGGTTCTCCAGAAGAATATGCATGTATTTTGTCGTAGCGTCAAATCGAGGTTGTTCAACGGGAGAAGTCATGACTTCTCCTCGTCCTGATTGGCCTTCTCGGTAATCTCTTCCGGTGCTTGTTTGTGCTTGTTGAAAATACCGAAAAGCCATGGAAAAAGAATAACCCATCCGAATTTGAAGAGGATCTGCTCAATGTGCGTGATGAACAGTTCGGATAGTGTACATAGACCGTTTCGATAATCCTCGAAATTCGTACATGCCGTAAATACGCCAAGCAACACAATAGAAGCGGCAAGCATAAAAGTCGAGCGAACCATGATATCTGTCGGCACTTTGGTCGGGCCATCTTCTTTCTTCAGCTCTTTGGTTGGCCCGCGGAATCCAGCATAAAGTAAGATGAAGCATCCAATCAGGGAGGCGAACATGATGACTTTTCTTTCAATTTCAGACATATTTATACTTCCTCGTTTCCAGTAATAGCTGCTGCATCATCGGAGGTGTCTTCTGCTTCCTTGATGGCCTCCAGATCTTCACTCGTGATTTCGGCGAGAAGAAGATCATCTTCTTCCTTCTGTATTTCCTCATTCTCTTGTGCAAGCGTGGCCGCATTCTCACGTCTTTCTTTCATACTCATTGCCTGTGCAAAGTCCTTCTCACAGATGCGCCAGCATAGATAGCAGCAAGTGAAGGGCATGAAAAGCAGCGAAGGGAAGAAGAAGAGCATCAACGCGACAGAAATCAGGATATATACCCACATCAGAAGTGTATGTCCGATATGCATCGTGGAGAAAGTAAAACTGTGGAAGAGTGTGCCACGCACGGTGTTCGTAAAACGAGACAGATAAGGTGCGAGGTATGTTAATGTAAAGACTAAAGGAAGTAGTAGCAAAATTGCAAAAGGAAGATACCAGCTTGGAAGCTTGATGTCTCCGTATCCGTTGAAAGCAACCAGAATATTGAACACCGTCGCACCTGCAAAGAGAAGTGCGATTACTGAGAGGATAATACCCTGTCGAAGATTCTGCTTGAACGAGCGGAAGAAGTCCTTCGTTGGTGTAGCGGAGCCATCTTTGAAACGTTTGTTGACTGCATAGTAGAGTGCAGAAGAAGAGGCGCCCAACGTAACGAGCGGGATACTGCATAACAGCCAGCAAAGGCTTAAGAGAATAATATCGCCAAGTTTATCACCAATGTCGTAGAAAACACTGTTTGATATACGATCAAAGAAATTCTCATCCATGCGCTACCACTCCTTTATACAAGTAAAAAACGAATACTCTTTGCCAATATATTAGACGGATAGCGAGGAAAAAACAAGTCAAAAAGCAAAACTTACATACTAGAATAATTTGATAGTTTTCCAATCTGCTTTGTGCTACTCTATTATCAAACAGAAGAAAGAGGGAACATCTATGATTAGACTTGCGGGGATTTTTGGAAACGGGATGATTCTCCAACGAGACGCTTATTATAAGATATGGGGATATGAAGATACTGCACCCGAAGTGGTGGCCGTCGTGGATGGAAGCGAATATGTTGCGACTGTGGAGAATGGATGCTTCATCATCGAGCTGCCCCCGCATAAGATGGCAAAAGATCTGACCATCTCGGTATCTGGTAGTAGCGCTATCACGTTGACGGATGTCTGCTTCGGCGATGTGTTCTACTTAAGCGGGCAGTCGAATATGGAACTTCCGGTCTATCGAACGATGGATGTATCAGAAGAAGAGATCCGCGCTTCACACTATCCTTATATCCGACAATACCGAGTGACGCCTGCATTTGAACTTTCAGAAGATGTGGAGATCGATCTTCCGGATCAACCATGGACGCGTGCAGACGGGGATGAACTGATGCAGTTGAGTGCTGCGGGGTTCTACTGTGCCAAGCACATCTATGATGAGAAGAACGTGCCAATCGGTCTTGTATTGGGTGCACAGGGAGGGTCTACTATCGAAGCCTGGATGCCTTCTTCTATCCTTCCCAACAATGAGACCAATCAGAAGATCATGGCCCCGTTCATGAGCGAAGGTGCACTATCTTCGTACCTGCAAGAACAGGAACAGAAAAATGCAAGGTGGAGAGGAGAACTCGAGTCAGAACAAGACCAGGTGAATACGCAACAAATCCCAGCGGATGCAAGTGTTTTTACCGTACCTGGCATGCTTCGAAAACAAGATGGTAATGGATTCACGGGCATCTTGTGGTGCTATAAGAAAGTGGTGCTTGAGGAAGAACCGAAGGAGGATGCATTCCTATATTTGGGAGATCTCATCGATGCCGATCAGACATTCATTAATGGACACCTAGTCGGGCGGACAGAGTATCGTTATCCACCGAGAAAATATCCATTCGACGGGCGAATTTTGCATCGCGGTGAGAATCTCATCACTGTTCGATTGCTTATTGAGAATGAAGATGGTGGATTCGTTGACGCACATCCGTATTACCTGCGTTCAGGCGAAGAGACGATCTCACTGAAAGGCGATTGGCTGATCTCATATGGAGAAACACCCACATCGGCGCTACCTGTTGGTGTACGGGGACAAGTGGTACCCACCGCTCTTTATAAGACTTCGGTATTCCCGCTTCGCAATTATGCTTTCTGCGGAAATTGGTGGTATCAAGGTGAGGCCAACACGGACGATCCGACAGGGTATGCAGAGAGATTCAAGGCACTGATGACCCATTGGCGTCAGTTGTACCAACAGCGCATGCCATTGATTTGTATCGAGATGCCAGACTATACGGACCCGATCACAGGAGAGAGTCCAGACGGATGGGCCTCTATTCAGGCACAGCAGCGTCAAGCCAGCACGGACATACCAGATTGTGTCGTAGTATCGGCGAAAGATCTCATGACACCTTTGGAGCTTCATCCGCAGCGGAAGAGCGAACTCGGCGTTCGAATGGCCGAGGTAGCGCTGGCACTATATAAATAATCTACTTGGCTTATTTCAGTTTAGTGGTTGACGCCCGAACAGATGTTCTGTATAATGGAGTCAAGTATTTCACATGGAGTCGGGTTATGTCAGAACTGAAGGACGTAATAACTGCATATCGTAAGCTTCCGTTTGGAGACCGTGTCGT
>JAZLMM010000004.1:0-55553 GCA_045598705.1 Oscillospiraceae bacterium | reverse complement strand
TACAGTCGGAAACCGAAGTCTCCAAGCGTTCAAATCCTTCCGACTGAAATGAGGTTTCTTCCTGCAGGCGGAAACTGGGGGCTTCGAGTGTTGAATTCCTTCCGACTGGATGAAGTTTTCTAGTTTCAGTCGGAAAGCAGCGTGAAAAATGCTCCTGGATGTTCCGACTACAGCGACATTTGTTCATTCCAGTCGGAAACGGTCTTGTCCGGAAGAAACAATGAACATTTCTTGCCTGACAAAAAGATCTCCATTTCCCAAGAAAACGTGAAGAACCGTAAAAAAACAAATCAGTCCGAAATATGGCAAAAGGACTGTCTCATCTCTGAGACAGTCCTCTAATCTGGCGCGCCCGGCAGAGATCGAATCCACAACCTTCTGATCCGTAGTCAGACACTCTATCCAGTTGAGCTACGGGCGCATATGTATCTCGCTTGACAGCATGATGTATTTTAGTACCAAGATAAATAATTGTCAATGGTATTTCGGGTTATTTTTCCGCTTTTTTATTCTTCTCCTTGGAAAGCGGAATCAAGACGTCCACTTTGAAGAGTCCATCTTCCACAGATGCCGAGATCGTACCTTTCATGCGTTCAATCAGTCCTTTGGCGATTGAAAGTCCCAAACCTGTGGATGTAGAGGTCCTCGCCCGATCACCTTTATAGAATCGATTGAAAATCTTGTCGATATCGATGATTTCCTCACCTTTCTTGTCGTTATAGCATACAAAATGAAGTTGATCACCTTGTTGCTCCAGTTTCAGGCCAAGCCGATCTGTTCCGTGTTCCAACGCATTCTTGATGAGGTTCTGAACGACTCGTTTCAGTGCCACATCGTTACCCCAAATAGGAAGCCGTTCTTCGCAGAAGTCCACCTCCGGCTGAAGTCCACGTTCTGAAAAACTATCGTAGAAAGAGAGGACCGTCTCACAGATGCATTGACGACCATCCATAGAGACACAAGCCAACTCATAATGCTGGTCCTGCATTTTTGTATATGTAAAAAGTTCTTCCAACAATTCTTTAAGGCTGGTGATTCGGTTCTGGATAATCGTCAGATAATGATCACGCTCTTCTTGAGAATCTGCTCCGACCAGCAATTGAACATATCCGTCCAAAGAAGTCAGCGGCGTACGGATATCATGGGACAGGTTAGCAATTGCTTCCTTGAGATTGTTCTCATTTCGTTCCACCGCTATACTCTCTTCGCGATAGGTGTTACAGATATCATTGATGCGTCTGACCAAATCATTGATTTCCGCAAAAGGAAGATCTGAAGTCAATCGAAGATTGGAAGCATGTTCCTGCATGACCTGAAGTTGCTGACAATTCTTCCGGATCTGTTTGCGGTATGATATCAGCGTCACCAGAAGGGCCAATGCTAATATAGTGACTGCAATTGTACAGAAAAGCATGTGTTATCTCCTTACGATTATCGTTCCATCGTCAACGATAGATAGTAATCTTCCAGTGCTTCGTTCTTCACCTGAATATTTAATGTTTTGATGTTATTTTTTGCAAGTTCCAGCACAATCTCACCGCTGTCTTCCATTCGTTCAAAGATTTGAATCAACGATCCATCCATGATCTTGAATTCTGTGATGCCCATCTTCTCGATCACCATACATGCTTTGACCGGATCACTGGTTCGAATCTCGATACGTTCACTGCAACGCCTCATCAGTTCTTCGCGAGAGAAAGAATCGATCAGTCGTCCATGATGAAGAATACCAAAGCATGTCGCAATCTTCGATAATTCTTCGAGAATATGTGATGAAATAACAACCGTGACATTATATTCGTGGCTTAAGCGTTCAATCAGTTCACGAATCTCTACAATTCCTTGGGGATCAACGCCATTGATTGGTTCATCCAGAAGCAGAAGATCTGGATGCCCCACTAGTGACATCGCGATACCGAGTCGTTGCTTCATACCCAATGAGTATTTCTTGACTGCCATCTTCCCTACATCGGCGAGTCCTACTTCACGAAGCAGTTGATGCACATATGCATCATCGTTCATACCCAGCGTCAATTCCTTGAGTTTCATGTTCTCATACGCACTCATATTCGGATAGAGACCTGGGTTCTCAAGGAGCACACCGATTCGATCCCGAAGTTTCTTCGTCTTTTCTTTCGGCTCTCCAAATATGCTGAAAGTTCCCTCTGTCGGCTTAGCAAGTCCAGCCAGAATCTTCAGAAGTGTCGTCTTACCGGCACCATTTCGTCCAATCAGACCATAAATCTCGCCCTTCCTCAATTGAAGTGTCACATGATCCAGTGCGAGCGTCTTGCCGTATTGTTTGCTGATGCCTTCCGCCTGTAAAATGTATTCCAATTTCGTACCTCCCAATTGTGCGTCTGGTCGAAATAAGCCGCTAATACTTACTCTTCCATTATAGTAATGTTATTTCTCCCGTCAATGAAAATAGAACACGGCCAATTGGCAAGTGTTCTATTTCCTAGGTATGAGGGTATTATGAATGTAGTGGGGCTTTCAAATTAACGAATGTCTCTCTTCTGCTGAAGCAGCACACTGCCACCAAGAGAGATAGCAATATATGCGGCACAAAGAATAAGGAAGAACGTACATCCTTTGACGACTACCGAATTTAAATCCAGATACATAAACGCTGAGTCGAGGAAGAAATCACTCGGTACATATGCAGGGGAAGAGAAAATCTTATCTGCAACTTTATCCAACAAGGACTCTATCAATGCTAACAATCCGGTTGAAATGAAGCATGCTGACACGATACCGCCCGTAGAACTGTTAAACAGTGTCGTAAAGAAGAAGAAGAGTGTCATGAATGTAACCAATCCTAGGTAAGCCACGGCACATACATACAGGAAATCTTTGGCACTATCCCAACGGAAGTCATTCATAAATGCTGCAGAAAGTCCAATGTAGGAAACTTGTCCGACTACTGTAAGTGCTGTTGCACCAATAATGGAAGAGATCCACCTGGCAATCGTCTGCTTGGCTCTACCCTTCGTGATGCCGACGATGTTCTTGTCGAAACCGCATTTGTGTTCCGCATTGGTAAAGATGACGACGAAGATACCAACCAACATGATGACCATTCCGACCTGAACGTAAGAAGAGATCGTCTCGATGCTAGTCATATAAGTCGGTACATCTTGTATGCCATCCGTCAGATTCATATTGAATGGATCATCAATCACCAGTTTGTTCATAGAAAAGGCAAAAAGTGACATAGCGATTATACAGGCCATCAATACCCAAGTTGAGACCGCATGCGTCATGCGGTATAGATTCATCTTAATTAACTTAATCATTCTTCTGTCCTCCTGTCAGCTGGAAGTAATAGTCTTCCAGTTCCTCACTCTTTAGGGAAATCTCGTTCGTCATGATGTTCTCTTTCGCAAGTGCCACGGTGATTGCACCACCTTCGTCGAGACGTTCGAAGATCTTGATTCTATCGTCTGCTACTTCCAACTTAGAGAAGCCCATCGTGTGAAGGATATCGAGCGTACGGGTCATGTCGCTGGTACGAAGTTCCAGTCTCTCATTACAACGACTGAGCAACTCGTCCTTGCTGGATTCTTCAAGAAGTCGTCCTTCGTGAATGATGCCATATCTTGTAGCAACTTTACTCAACTCGTCCAGAATATGGCTGGAAATCAGAATCGTAATGCCACGATCTACACTAAGATGGTGAAGAATCTGTCTCATCTCCGCAATACCCTGCGGATCAAGGCCGTTGATTGGCTCATCTAGGATCAGTAATTCCGGCTGGCTGACAAGTGCCATCGCAATACCCAGTCTCTGCTTCATGCCAAGCGAGAACTGCTTTGCCTTCTTCTTTGCAGTATTCTCAAGACCAACTTCCTTGAGAAGACCTGTGAGGAACTCATCGTCTTTGATGCCCAGTGCAATCGCCTTCGTCTTCAAGTTCTGGAAAGCGGTCATATTCGGATATAGGCCAGGAGCTTCAATTAGAATACCAATCTTGGGAAGCATCTGTGCGGTCGTTTCACCGTTCTTTCCACGAACCTCAAAAGATCCGGAAGTTGGGTGAGCCAAGCCACCAATCATCTTCATAAGCGTGGTTTTACCGGCTCCGTTTCTTCCAATCAGGCCATAGATATCCCCACGTTCTACGTGAATTGAAACTTCGTTACAAGCCTTATATGAACCATACTGTTTAGTAAGTGCATTTGTCGTCAGAATGAAATCCATTTCATCTCTCCTCCTTTTGTTTACGGACTCATTCTATCGATGAATTCCTAAACAATCGCCAAGTAGAAGTTCAGAAAATGGAAAGTAATTATTAAGAAAAGTTTAAGTCCAGATGTTCGTCAATCAGCAACGAACATCCTTCTTCTTTGCAAGAAGTGTACAGATTGCAAGTGCAAACGCGGTCCAAGCAAGCGCAACGACGATGGAACGGAATGTATCTGCATAGCTCATGTTCGCGTGATAAGACAAGAAAACATTGTCGATACAGTAATTAGAAATTCTGAACGCACCGGATTTCTCAGTGATGCCGATGGCACCGCCAAGCGTATCCATCGCCGCATCTGCAAGGTTCTGACCTGTGATCTTCGCGATGATAATATCCAGAAGTTGCTCAACACTCTGCATCATACCGGATGCCAGAATAAGACCGATTACCATACCGCCTGCAGCGCTCTTAAATAGGGAAGTAATCATAAAGACAAGAGTCAGCAGTGCAATCAGCAGAATATATTCTACAATAAAGCTTTCGAAGAACAGATCCATCTTTTTTATCTCGAAAGATTTGAAGATGATCGCAGAAATACCTATGCTAAGCAGAGAATATGCTACGTATATCACGGAGATACAGGCTACCATCGCTGACCACTTCGCAAATACGAACTTACTCTTATCTTGGAACATTCCGTATATATTCTTTACATATCCTTTGGAAAAATCACTCGTAACCAGCAGAACGGTGAAGATCGTCATCAGAATAATGAACGGGCTGTTCATCTGTGTGAAGAAGCTATGAATTCTATAGGGCACCGTGCCACTGCCCATGACGCCACTCAATACATCCAGAAGCTCTTCATCAAAATCGAAAGGATTTTCAAAGAACACATAGGCCAGAAGCATTGTGATTGTGAAGAACACGCCCAGAAGGATAGCAATCACCTTGGTGGACTTAGCCTTCGAAGCGCGGTATATGTGCATGCGGAAAAGATTAGACATTGGTGTTTCCTCCTGTCAAACGGAAGTAGTATTCTTCAAGAGACTGACCTTCCAGTCTCAACTCGGTAATCTGTACGTTCTCACGTGCCAGCTGAATGTTCAGTTCAGAGATCTGATCCAGACGCTCATTGATCTCGAAGTGATCTTCTTTAAATTCGTACTGTGTAACACCGATTTTCTGAAGTGCAACACTTGTCTGTGTCGCATCTTTCGTACGAATAAAGATATGAGGTGTGCATCTTGCATTCAGTTCCTCTTTGGTAAGTTCATCGATGAGCTGACCATTGTGAATAATCCCGTAACGAGAAGCAACCTTGGATAACTCTTCCAGAATATGGCTGGAGATGATAACCGTCGTGTGAAGTTCCGTGCAGAGACGATGTATGACGCCACGAATCTCGGCAATACCCTGAGGATCCAATCCGTTGATCGGTTCATCCAGCAGGAGTAATTCCGGAGAATTTACCATAGCCAGTGCAATACCGAGGCGCTGACGCATACCCAGTGAGAAATTCTTTACAGGCTTCTCACCTACATCAGCAAGTCCGACAAACTGGAGCAATTCATGAAGATAATTGTCATTCTTTACGCCATAAGCAATGGCCTTCGCCTTCAGGTTCTTCATGGCAGACAGATTGGGGAAAATTCCAGGATCTTCAATCAATACGCCTATGCGCTTCATCATTTCCTGCTGTGTCTCTCCATTCTCGCCATGCAATGTGTATGAACCGCTTGTCGGGAAAGACAGGTTTGCAATCATCTTCAGCAATGTCGTCTTACCTGCGCCATTCTTACCAATCAATCCATAGACTTCACCACGTTCCACGTGGATAGAGACCTGATTGACTGCAACCTTATACTTAAACTTCTTGGTAATGTTGTCAGTCGTTAAAATGTAACCCATACCTTCTTCTCCTTACTTTGCCAGTTTGTAGCCAATGCCCCAGACTGTCTCTATAAATTCTGTATCTGTATACTCTTTCAGTTTCTTACGAATGTTGCTGATGTGAACGTTGATTGTCTTATCTTCGCCGATATAGATCTCATTCCAAGCGCAATCGTAGATATCCTGCTTGGTAAATACTCGCTTCGGATGTGCAACCAGCAATGCCAGAATCTGGAATTCGCGCTTGGTCAGCTGAACTTCATTGTCATTTACCAACACGGTAAATGACTGTTCGTCCAAAGATAATTCTTTATAAGTCACTTTGCCGCCACTGACTGAATCTTCTGAATTCTGGGAAGTACGTCTTATCTGAACTGCTACACGCGCCAACAATTCCGGCAGTTCGAACGGCTTGGTGATATAGTCTTCCGCGCCGGAGGTAAGCATCTGGACCTTTGTATCCATCTCATCTTTGGCTGACACAACGATTACCGGTACGTCCTTGATTGCTTTCATCTTGGGAAACAGTTCATCTCCACAAAGACCCGGGAGCATCATATCCATAAGCACGAGACTGAAGTTCTCCCGCTCGTAGTAGAGTAAAGCTTCTGTTCCGGAGAATGCTTGCGTGCACTCATAGCCAGCCTTCTTCAAGGCATCAGCGATCATGTGATTAATCTCTGTATTGTCTTCAATAATCAGTATTTTCTTCATAATTTCTCCTCATACCGTACTATTGTACCACACTCAGACATTTTCAGTGATATAATCTTTATGGCTTGAGGTAAACTATGGAATTTAATCATACAACTGGAATTTTGCCTATCCCGGCACTCTATAATGCAAGGGATCTGGGTGTACTACGCACATCTGACGGGAAATTACTTTGCGCTCACCGTCTGGTCCGTTCTGATGCGTTGAATCGTCTTGCTGAGTCGGATATCCGTCTGCTAACGGAATACCCCATTGAAGTAATTATAGATCTTCGCTCATCGACAGAGACGACGTTAGAACCGGATATCATTTCAGATGATCCACGCTTTACGTATTACAGTATTCCCCTTTTTCACGTGGACGACGAAGATTTCCAATCAGATCCGCTTATCGTAGATACGAAGTCTACTTCACTTGGACATATGTATGTATGGATGGCAGAGCACTCGAAGCAGGATTTTGCCAAAGTGTATCGCACCATCTTGCACGAAGCGCCTAAGACCGTGCTCTTCCATTGTGCACATGGCAAAGATCGTACCGGTTTAATTGCCGCACTGCTGTACCTGCTTTGTGGTGTGAACCGACAAGATATTATCGATAACTACGCAGTTTCCTACGTATACGTTCGTGAATTAGTCGCCCCATTAATGGCCAAACTGCCACCGAAGGAACAACACATATATCGTAGCGACGCATCTAACATAGTCATGTTTCTGAATCATCTAGATAACCATTATCACGGCGATGCTAGGGAATATCTATTAAGCGCCGGTCTATCCGATGCGGAGATTACTTCACTTCGCAATCTGCTTCTTCCAGAAGATATTTGATGCTAACTGATCTTCGATAGTCTCAGTGAAGAAATTGGATAGCTGCCATTTCCATTTGTGTGTGCCTGATCAATTTCAACAATCAGTTCATATAGCTCACCATCCACAACAACGTTCATCTGATAGTTACCTTCATCTGCATATGGATATCGCTTCAAGATTTCCCAAGAAGTCTCTGTGATTGATATGCGTTCACCTATAGAGACATTCTGAGAATCCCAAATACGGAAACGAATACATGTACCGTCCCACTCCGTTTCGCTCGTATAATGACCGTATATTGTCAGTACAAATCCTGGGTAACGCACGAGAATTCTACGAAGTGCATCCGAACGATTCTTCTTGACATCTCCACCCTCCAAAATAGGTCCACAGGTGACAGAGATTGGTTCACCAAGAAGAGAACGCACCGAAGCCGCTGAAGCATGCTCACCGACTCGAAGGGTGCGATGTCCCTTATAGTACAAGTATAAATCAGCCGTCTTTAAATCACTCTTGATTGGGTCGGCGACAGATATTAGATCGTCTGCATCACTTCGAAATATCACTTCACGAGAGCTGGCATGGAGCGTAGAATCCAAGACTTCCGGCTGAAAGAAAACTAGATAAGAAGCATCTATGGCCACCATCTCATATTCGTCCATCGAAGATTGTACATTCACAGAATAGAATCGAATCATCTCATTGGCTTTTGCCTCAAGGATGCTCTGTTCATTTGGAATCGGCTCCTGCGTCTCCATGGAAGAAAGAAGATGCTTCACATCTTCAAGATTGCTATTCTCATATGCTTCGAAGTAGTGATTGGAGAAAGCAAAAAGATCCATACAGTTCTGTGCCCATCTTCGATTAATGTAAATGGTCCCATCTGGTTGTGTCTGAAGGTAAATATAAATCGGATAGCCAGATTTGCGCTCACCGGTCGTCTCAATACGAATCGGCACGCACCCACGAATCAGTGTCTCATATTCTTCAGAACTGTTATCCATCATCTGTGAGATCAGTTTCTCTTTCTCTTCACCTTCCACTATGCTGAAAGAAGTTGCACGGCTACCACGCGGCAACAATTTCTGAAGCACACTGACATACTCGTAATATTCAGAATAGGTTAGTCCATCCTTCTGCTCATCCGGAATGATTTCATATAACACTTCTGTGCTATTTAGGTCTTGCATAGAGTCAACAAGAATTCGTGCCAGTTCTGGTTCATCTATGCGCTGGGTAAAAATCTTTGCGTGCGAGCAACTGGTAAGGATAGCGGATAAAAGACAGCACACCAAGAGCGCAGCGAGGCTACGCACTATGAATAAACCACCTTTTATAAACTTCTTCCGTCTCACGAATCGCTTTGAATCCTCCGTTGTTTGACCGCTTCGAAGACAACAATACCTGCTGCAACTGCAGCATTTAAACTATTTACTGAACCAGCCATAGGAATGGACAGCAAATAATCACATTTGTCTTTAATGTTCTTGTTCATGCCCTCGCCCTCACTTCCGATAACAATAGCCATCGGACCAGACCAGATATTATCGCAGTAGAGATTTGTGCCTTCTGCATCAGTCCCTGCAATCCAAAATCCCTTTTCTTTCAATTCCAAAATCGTACGTGAAAGATTATTGACACGCGCCACGGGAACATACTCGATTGCACCGGCAGAAGCTTTGCCTACCATGGAATCCAGTCCAATCGAGCGATGCTGTGGAATGATGACTCCGTGAACACCCGCAGCATCCGCAATACGCAAGATCGAACCTAAGTTATAAGCATCTTTCAATTCATCCAGAATCACAAGGAGTGGCGCCTCGCCCTTTTCCTGTGCTCGGGCAAGCATGTCATCAATCTCAACATATTCATGTGCTGCAACCTGAGCAATCACACCTTGATGATTATGCGTCTGAGACATGGTATCCAGATTGGACTTCGGGACTTCCATGATTGGAATCTTCTTATCTTTCGCCATATTAATGATTCGAGCCATGGTCGGATCCGGACGACTGTTCTCCAATCGTTTCATCACGAACAACTTATTAATCGTACGGCCAGCCCGCATGGCTTCCAGCACTGGATTTCTGCCTTCGATTCGATCATCGGTCGGCTCATTCTCTACAGCACTCTTCACAATGTTATTCTCGCGAATGGTTGCAAAACGCTCGGAAGCCGCGTTCTTCACTCTTCCGTGATCGTTCCGAAATTGTCCATTATGTTGTCCCGGACGTCTGTTTCCCGTTCCATGCGGTCCCATCTTCACAATCTCCTTTTATTTCGTTTCTTCAAGAATCTGCATGATTCGATGAAGTAATTCATTCAAGCGTTCCTCTCGACCATCGATATATAGATAACCGATCAGTGTCTCTAGTCCAGTTGCATACTTATAGTCTGCAGGGCTGGCATTCTTCGCCATACTTCCTTGATGTCCATTCTTTCCACGTCTGAATACATTCTGTTCTTCTTCCGACAATTCATCATGAAGCGCACGAATTGCTTGAGCTTGCGCTGGTGCACTGACATACTTCACGGCTTTTCTATGAAGCACACCTGACTGTCCGCCGCTTCGAGCAACGATTTGTGTGCGCACATAGAGCTCGTACACCGCATCGCCAACATAGGCAAGCGCAGAGGTCGGAATTTCTCGAATATCCTCCGGTGGAATCGGAATCATCATTTCTTTGTCACCTGCGGTCCTTGTGGGGTATCTTTGATCTGATAACCCATTTCTGATACCTGATCACGAAGTGCATCGGCCCGTGCAAAATCCTTGTTCTTCTTTGCTTCGACGCGTTGATTCACAAGATCCATCACCTCAGATGGGATGCCGCTATCTTTATTCAAGATCGCACGGATATCAAGTCCCAGAACATTCATCAATTCGCAAATCATATCAGCAGCTGTCCGAATCGTCTCAGCTGAAACATCTTTAGCCGTCAAATGCGTATTCAGTACACGAACTAACGTATAGACAGAAGTAATTGCATCTGCGGTATTCATGTCATCATCCATATTGCCGATGAAAGACTTCTTTGCTTCCGCTACCGCAGCCGCAAGTTCTGAAATTGCTTCTTCTTTTGGTGCCAGTCCAGCTTCTTTTTCGTGACTCAGAATGAAGTCAGAAGACTCAACTGCTGTAGCGATACGATCCAGACCATTCTGCGCAGATTTCAGCAATTCATCACTGAAGTTGATAGGCATTCTATAATGACCGGACAGAATGAAGAAGCGAATGACTTCATAAGGGAATTTCTCCACGATATCACGTACTGTAAAGAAGTTACCGAGAGACTTACTCATTTTCTCATTATCGACATTTACGAAAGCGTTGTGCATCCAGTAGCGGGAGAAAGTGCAGCCGTTCGCCGCCTCACTTTGCGCAATCTCATTCTCATGGTGTGGAAAGATCAGATCCTGTCCGCCACCATGGATATCAATCGTCTTGCCAAGATATTTTCGATTCATGGCTGAGCACTCGATATGCCAACCCGGACGACCTTCTCCCCACGGAGAATCCCAGAAAGGCTCGCCTTCTTTCTTGGCTTTCCAGATTGCGAAGTCTGCCGGATTCTTCTTACCTTCGTAGGAAGCGCCACGCTCACCGCCGCCAGCCTGAAGATCCTCCAGGTTGTAGTGAGACAGTTTGCCGTAATCCTTGAACTTCGTGACATCATAGTAGACGCCGTCTTCAATCTGATAAGCATATCCCTTCTCCACCAGATCCGAGATCAATGCGATAATCTCATCCATCGTCTCGGTGGCTCTTGGCTGGTAGGTCGGACGCTTGATGCCAAGGGCATCTGCATCTTTGTAATATTCAGCGATATAACGATCGGCCAGTTCTTTGATCGTGATACCTTCCTGATTAGCGCGATTGATCATCTTGTCATCGATATCCGTGAAGTTCTGGCAGAACGTCACTTCATATCCTCTGTATTCAAGATATCTGCGAAGGGTGTCGAACGTAACGAACGGACGAGCATTTCCGAGGTGGAAATAGTTATATACCGTCGGTCCGCAGGCATACAACTTAACTTTACCCTCTTCCATCGGGACAAATTCTTCCTTCATTCTAGTCATCGTGTTAAAAATCTTCATGTTTCTTCCTCCTCTATGATCACGTCTTCTGCGGTGGCTTCCGGTTCATGGAAGTCAGAATCTTGTACCTTCACTGCTTCTTCCAGTGCGGCGACTCGATGCATCAGACGACGCATTTCGATTTCAAGCGGATCTTCCACTGTCGGATGATCCAATTCGTCCGCGTGATTTACGGGCATACCCTCTATGCGGACCACTTTGCCGGGGACACCTACTACCGTAGCACCGGCAGGAACATCATGCAACACAACAGCATTCGCACCGATTCGGGCATTATCCCCGACGGTAATGGGGCCGAGTATCTTCGCACCCGCGCCCACCAGTACATCGTTCCCTAATGTCGGATGACGCTTCCCTTTTCCATGGCCGGTACCACCGAGCGTCACACCATGGTAGATCGTACAATTCTCACCTATTTCAGCTGTCTCACCAACGACAATTCCCATTCCGTGGTCAATAAACAGTCCGTGACCGATCTTCGCACCAGGGTGAATCTCAATTCCTGTACATGTTCTTCCGAACTGGGAATTCCACCTAGCAAGTCCGCAAAGTTTAATGCGATAGAAGAAATGACTGACTTTGTGAAAAATCAGGGCATGAAATCCAGGATATAGCAAGATAACAGAAAGCACGCCCCGTGCTGCCGGGTCGCGCTTTGCAATTTGTTTCGCATCTTTCCAAAGTCCCATATTTCGTCCTTTGTTTCGGTCATAAGAAAAGCCCAAAACCGTTACTCACTTTTGACACCTAGCGTTCGCCAGGTGGGTATCCTGCGGCAGTCTAAGATCTTCCTCTCAGCGGGGGCTTGATCGTCTCTGCTCCGACATCGGATTCCCGATTATGTCATGAAGGTTCAAAAACATGAGCTTCAGCTTTAGGTTGTCTCTATTATACCAGTATCTCTATCTGAATGGAAGAACTGGAAATTACTGAAATATGACAAATCCTATGCGATTCTATTCTCATTTTTTGAATTTTCTCGATGAGTTGCCGCTACAACACCGATAATCTGTGCGGCGCCTGCCGCGTAGAGCACCTTGGCCGCTTCGTGAAGCGTGGCGCCCGAAGTGAGAATGTCATCAATAAGGAGAATGTTCCATCCTGTGATATCCCAAGATTCATCCACTGCAAAAGCACCTACAACATTACTATCACGTTGAAGCGGGTCCTTATATCGGCTTTGTTGCTTGGTATGTCGAGTTCTCACCAGAACCTCCGTGAGCATAGGAACCGAAATAGCAGATGAGAGTTGTTCGCCCAGTACCTCAGCCTGATTAAAACCCCGGCTCTCCCTTCTTTGGTCTGACAGCGGAATTGGCAAAATCGCCTGAAATTTCAAGGGAAGATTTCGAGGGAATTCTCTGCCCATCAGATAGCCGATCAAAGTACCGCAATACTGCGCAGATTGGAACTTCATTCTACGGAGTAACATTGTTACAGGCATCCTATAATGGAGCATTGTCCACACTTTGAAGTCGGGAATCGGGTCCGTCTCATATCCATTTGAAAGGCAGGGGAACCACCGTTCATTTTCTAATCGAACTGGAAACGTTGACAGACATTTAACACAGATTTGAAGATCCTTCATCTGTTTACTGCAATTATCTCCAGGAACGAGTATATGTCCACACACCATGCAAACAGGAGGAAAGAGGAACATCAACCACTCCTGTGCGTATCTTTTGATATTGAAGTCTTTCATGCTTTGTCTTTTTTGTTCTGAAGGAATATCTGAAGTGCAGTTCTTCTGGTCTCAGAATACTGGCTTCTGATCATTCGATTGATGGTCTGTTCTTCGCCTAATATCCACAGTTCTTCCTTCGCACGAGTGACCGCGGTATAAAGAAGATTCCTGTTGAAGATTGGTCCATATTCCGGTGGCAACACAAGAAGTACATGTTTCCACTCACCACCTTGGGCCTTATGTACGGTCAGCGCATAGGCAAGTTCCAATTCAGATAGGTTCTTCGTTGCATAGTATGCACGGCGATTATCATCGAAAACCACCTCTAGTGGGAACTGAGAAGAAGCGTAAACTTTGTCCACGTATCCTATATCCCCATTGAAAACACCAGCACCTTCTTCGCCATCTGCCTCTTTGCAAGCAAGGTTATAGTTGTTCTTGGATTGAATGATGCGGTCATCTTTTGCAAAATAGCGATAACTACACTCACTCACTTCCAGCTTGTGAAGTATCAAGCCCTTCTTTGAAGCACGCGTTTTCTGCAAAGCCTCGTTGATGGAATTTGTACTGATCGCACCATTTCGCTTCGGGCACAAAATAGCTATTTCCTTCCATTTTTCCGAGTTTGAATTTGCATCCATTCTATCGACCCACTTCGTCACTTCTTCCATCATATCATTGGGACGGCAAGGAATGATGTGACAGTCTGATTCCTCGTCCTTCTCGGGGAATACCATACTTCTTCCGTGTAAGATTGAGGACGCATTCTGAACAATCATGCTGTCACGCAGTTGTCTGAAATTCTCAACCAGTGTACATACAGGTACTGTATCCGAGCCAATCAAATCAGCCAATACACGTCCTGCCCCTACTGAAGGAAGTTGGTGGGAATCACCCACGAGAATCAACGTTGCCTGATCGTCAATGGCAGAAACAAAAGCATCGAACACCACCGCATCGATCATACTCGCTTCATCTACGAGATACACTTTCCCTGGGTGATGGTTCTTGGACGTATACGAAAACACCGTTTCTTCTGTATCTTCATCATACACGGCACCTAGAAGTCGATGCATAGTACTAGCATCTGAATGAGTAGCTTCCGCCATGCGTTTAGCCGCTTTGCCCGTTGGCGCACAACAGAATACTTTATCCGGATATATGTCTGAGTAGTACTGATAGATGATCCGCAGAATGGTAGTTTTCCCTGTGCCAGGTCCTCCATCCACAACGACCATATTCTGTTTCAGCGCACTACGTACGATCTCCAGTTGATCATTAGACAGTTGAAACTTCTCACCGAGTTGAGACCACTTTAGGACGTTCGCCAAGCGTGCCTCATCAATTTCACGCGTACCTACGCGGTCGGAAAGTCGATGAGCAATAGACGCTTCTGCACAAATGGCATCATAATCAGCCACCCATACTTCCTCTGATGAATTGCCAGCGCGCTGGAGTGTCTTAAAGAAATGGAGCTTAGACTTTTCCTTATCGTAGTAGCAAAGTGCCAGTTTCTTATCTTGAAGTTCTTCCTCGACAAAAGCACCGATAAACTCGTGAAGAATTCCTTCTCGATAGGTCTGACAAGATGGTGCATCCTTGAAGCTACAACTCGAACAAGGCGTCTTGAAATCACAGCGTCTCCATGCCTGAGCAAGAATATCTGCTGCTTCTCTCTTCCATTGCTGAAGTGGCACGTAAGTATGCCCGTTCTTCCCAAGAATCCCTTCGAAAGAACGGTGCAGTTCTTCTGTGACAAAATGGCTCATGCACATGCCATCCATGAACTTACGTCTCCTCTATACTACAGTGACTGCCACGCGAATCAAGTCGTTACCGAAAATCCAAGTGGAAATTAAAGACCAGCTTTCTCTCTGAGAATAGTAACCTTGTCTGTCTCTTCCCATGGGAAGCCGGCATCATTTCTGCCGAAGTGACCATATGCTGCTGTCGCCTTGTAGATCGGACGGCGAAGATTTAGATCACGGATAATCGCAGCCGGACGCAGGTCGAATACTTCCTTGACAATTTCTGTAATTCGTTCATCAGAGATGACACCTGAACCGAAAGTATCCACCATGATGGAAACTGGGCGTGCGACTCCAATTGCATAGGCAAACTGAATCTCGCATTCTTCGGCAATGCCGGAAGCAACAATATTCTTCGCAATGTAACGTGCTGCATATGCTGCAGAACGGTCTACTTTCGTCGGGTCTTTTCCAGAGAATGCTCCGCCACCATGGCGAGCATATCCACCATAAGTATCTACAATAATCTTTCTTCCTGTCAGACCACTATCACCCTGTGGACCACCTACAACGAAACGTCCGGTCGGGTTGATGAAAATCTTCGTATTCTCATCCACATACTCCTTCGGAAGAATCGGAAGAATCACTTCCTCCTTCACGAATTTAGCAAGCTCGTCGTAGCTCACGTCTGCAGTATGCTGCGTAGAAATCACGACTGCTTCAATACGCTTTGGAACTCGGCCTTCGTACTCAATTGTTACTTGACTCTTACCATCCGGACGTAGAAAATCGACCTTACCTTCTTTTCTCACCAAAGTCAGGCGGCGTGTCAACTTATGTGCCAATGAAATTGGCAGTGGCATATACTCATCTGTATCGTTATTCGCATAACCAAACATCATACCTTGGTCACCCGCACCGGTGTCCAGTTCGTCTTTCTCAGTCAGTTCGCGCGCTTCCAGTGATTTGTTGACCCCCTGAGCAATATCCGGTGACTGCTCATCGATAGATGTCATGATGGCGCATGTCTTATAGTCGAATCCGGAGTCACTTCCGTCATATCCAATTTCCTTCACTGTATCACGCACAATGGCTGGAATGTCAACATAGGCACTGGTAGTAATCTCACCCATAACAAACACCATTCCTGTTGTACATGTGGTTTCACATGCTACACGTGCCATAGGATCCTCTTCGAGAATCGCATCTAATACAGCATCTGAAATCTGGTCGCAAACTTTGTCTGGATGACCTTCCGTTACTGATTCTGATGTAAATAACCATTTTCCTTCTCTGTTTCTGTCCATAATCGAACCTCCAAAATAAAAAAACTTTCCCGAATGATCCGAGGAAAGCTAGAAAGAACATATATCAATCCTCATCTTTCAGGTTACACCTGCTGGACTTGGCACCGCCGCTTGCCGCGGTTGCCGGACTTCATAGGGCCAGTTCCCTCCGTCACTCTTGATAAGAGATGCATTCATTTGTGAGCAAATCATACCACTTGCCAAGGACAATATCAAGGGATTTTTGCATGAATTCGCAAATCCAATCAAGATATCAAATATGCCTTCGTTTTTGTCGAAAAATGTCGAGAATTGTCGATTTCCTACTGCTTTTTCCGTGGTTAAATGATGCCAGAAGAAACGACAGGGAGGTGCAATGAATATGGCACGAACAATCGCGATAATTGATGCAGACATTTGTTTTACTTTTCTACTGATTTCGCGCCTTCAGAAACATCTTCCGGGTTTTCTCGCCTTTCCCGTCTCCGGAGAAGTGTTGAAAGCTCATCGCAACTTCGTTCTGGACAATGAGTTTGTCCTTTATAACCAGCACGAGATCACCAAAGAAGAAGTCCTCCTGCATTGCATCAACGAACCCAAGCCGACATTAATCCCCCTCTTGTCGACAAAATCCCCCTACCCTCCTAAGGATGTTCTGATGCTCGTCCATGAAGTGGAATCCCGTGCCGGACTTGGTCGCATTCCTATGCCGAGGGATGCATCTGTGCAGACATGCCTCACCCTTTCCTTTATCCCCCCCGAGGAAAGGGAAAGGCATGTTCGGCAGCAGATCAGTCGCGCAATGACTGATTTCAAACATGTGATTCGTCTCGATGTCATGCCTGGAATCCGAATGGCACCAGATCCTGCTTATTTTCAAGCAGAGCAGACTATTCATACCAGTGGAATTTCTGCACTGATTACCAACCTTCAACACGGGAAATGTTCTTACCAAGATATACCTTCCTACTTAGAGCCAGATCCCTATGGTGATCTGCGTTTCGGTCGACCTGTGAATTCAGACGACGTCTTTACCTGTCATGCGAGGACCCTGAACACGTTGATCAGTCGCACCGTGCGGTATCTCTCCTCACTGAAAGAAACAGCCGTTCTTGTCGTGGTGGTGGACGGACTAAGCTTCACTCGAATGCGTACGCTTGCACGCAGCTTATCACACATGGAGATTCTGACGCCACTCGATTTGGGGAAAGACTATATGCTCTGTCACGAGATAGATCTTCTTCAAAAAGAACATGTTGGAACATCTCACATGAATATCCCGTTCTCACTGAAACAACTTGTCAGTTGATCTGTAATTCGTTCGAAAGGAGACACCGGAAACGGGCATACAATGACCAGAAAAGATGACAGAAACAATCTTCAGACTGATTCTTCCATAGCAGAATTGACGACCATGATTCTCCAAGCCATGCATTCTTATGATGAGTTGGACGATCACGCTTTCCAAGAAATCATCGCAGACATCATCAATCAGTCCACCAAGTATCACAAACTTCCCCTTGAAGAGAAACGTCAGCTCGCGATTACACTCTTTAATCGTATGCGCCGTCTCGACATTCTTCAACCTTTAATGGATGATGAGCAGATCACAGAAATTATGGTGAATGGTCCCTCGAAAATATTCTTCGAGCAGAACGGACAACTCTATCCATCAGATCTCAAATTTGAAAGCACAGAATCGTTGTCCCAACTGATTCTTCACTTCTTCTCCTCCGCGAATCGTCCATTGAACGAAGCCTGTCCAATCGCCGACCTTCGACTACCAGACGGCTCCCGAGCCAATGCGGTATTGCCACCCGTTGCACCAGATGGTCCGATTTTTACGATTCGAAAATTCACCGGCATTCGTCCTGACATCCAAACATTGATCCAAAGCGGTTTTATTAGCGTGGAAGCTGCGAAATATCTTTCACAAGCTGTTCGCGATAGAAAGACTATTTTCCTCTGTGGTGGTACTGGATCTGGGAAAACCACTTTTCTGAATGTTTTGTCTTCTTTCATTCCAAAGACTGAACGTGTCGTGACGATTGAGGATTCCGCTGAATTATCGCTGCAAGGCATCACTAACCTAGTGCGTCTGGAATCAAGACTCCCGGGGCCTGACGGACATGGAGGCGTTGATATTGGGCAATTGATACGCACTGCACTTCGAATGCGACCAGATCGAATTGTCGTTGGTGAAGTACGTGGTTCAGAAGCAGCAGATATGCTCCATGCTCTTCACACCGGTCATCCTGGTTCCCTGTGTACGGGGCATGCTAATTCCTGTTTAGAAATGCTGGAACGTCTCGTTACTATGGTCATGGCCGGATCCACTCTGCCATATGATGCGGTTATCCGTCAGATTGCTATGGGCGTTGACATACTTATTCACATCACAAGAGGCAAATCTGGTCAACGTTACGTAGATGAGATTTCTGAAGTCTGTCCTATAGAGAATAATCACTTTCGTATCAAACAACGATATCTATATAAGGAGGCGAAAGGTCTTGAAGCATGTTAGCATAACCGATAAAATTGGTTTCTCAAATGAAACAACTACGGAAATCAACCAACTTAGCAGGCGAACTTATTACCTATTTATGAGCAAATGTCTACCGATTATGCCTCTATGCTGTCTGCTTGTTTTCCTGCTTTCCGGTACTTTTCTTACTCAAATTCATCTGCGAGCTATCCTTTCAATCCCTTTAGGCATATTCCCGTTTGTATCATGTGTACGCGTCCTCTACGGGAAGCGAACAACCTCGCTTCGGTCACAGAATAAAGTACTGATGCAATCGCTATGTACATCTGTTTCAGATGGATATTCGATTGAAAGAGCATTTCTTTGTGCACGCGTCGACATAGAGAAAGCATTTGGTCGCCGATGTGCTTTTGCTCGAGCATTGAAAGATGTAGAACACCAACTCAATGCACATGAGCCGCTGGATCGGTGTATGATCAGGTTCTGTCATAAGCTGGATTACTATGAGACTCTCCCAGTCCTCCATGCACTTTCACTTCAGAAGACTGTCGGTAACCAGATCATATCTATCCTTCGAAGCAGTTGTCACATGCTGTCTGAATTGCATGCCGTATCAGCAGAAGTTGAGGCCAATAACTCTGGCAAAAATACTGAGGCATTCATGCTCTGTCTGATGCCTTTTGGAATCACATATCTTCTGTCAGTTACCAGTGCAGATTACCTCTCCCAGGCTCAGCAATCCGGTATAGGAAAGCTACTGATGATACTAGCTTTTATCATCTCTGTTTTCTCCTGCACCTTTCTCTTCTCTCTTATTGGTGAGAAACCATCGAAGCATACTTTCTCTTTTGAAAAAAGCAATCGGAACATGTCAAGAAAAACTCGGAAGAAGATTCAATTATTCGCTAATCTCTTACCTTCGGTCTACTCCACAACAATTCGAGAACGATGTAGTGAAATTTCATTTTCTGCGCAGGAAGCGTATGAGTCTTTCTTGTATAAAATGATTCTCACACTCGCACTATGCACACCCCTTTTTCTTCTCATATGTTCTCTGCTACATATCCCATTAGCAATTGCACTCATTCTAGATGCTGGGATTTTCGTATTGCTGCACGTTGACCAACAGTCGATCGTAAACAAACGCAGACTGATACTTATGGAGGACCTGCCACTATTTATCTCGATGTTATCAACACTTCTTGAGTCCGGGTTGCTTCTGCCCAAAGCGCTTCACACCTGTGGTTATGCATTCTCTGATCAAAGTCTGCTAAGTAAAGAATTACAGCATATCCTACAAGAAATTGAAGGTGGTGTAAGTGCGGCGGATGCATTAGAAAGTTTTTCTCACCGAGTAAATATACCCGAGGCACAGTCGGCGTTACTTCTCGCTGCGAGATATGAACGTTCCGGTAGCAATGAAGTACTTGGTCTTCTGCGACTTCAATCCTCATCGTGTTGGGCACTCTGTCGTAATGCTTCACGCAAGAAGCGCGAGCGGGAAGCATTCACCATGATATTACCTATGATGCTTGATTTTATTTCTGTACTTCTAGTCGCTGTTGCTCCAGCATTAGCAACATTTCAACAAGTCTAGCGAACAATAATAGGAGGTGCTTTATGCAAAAACTGTCTAAACTGAACAAACATTCATTCAACACATCTTCCCGTGGTATGGGTACTATCGAGGTCGTGATCATCATCGCGATTCTTGTATCACTAGCTTTGATTTTTCGAAATTCTATAACCAATTACGCCAATTCCGTCATGACATTTGTCTTTGACGAGAGCAAAGTAATCGGTTCGATCTAATTCAATTCTGGAAGTGATCTATGAGTACAGATAATCTACACCAAGCAATTCGTTCGCCAGAACAATATGACATCATCCATTTGGAAAGTGAAAATGAGATCTGTCTGCACGCGCTGTCCATCTTGCAGACAGATCATCTTTCCTGTTTTCTTCCCATTGTTCCGACCGAAGATTCACGTTCCTATCTCATCAACACAGACGACTGTGCTCCGCTTTCGTCTCTATCCTTCCGTGATCGTATCTTCGTTCGCCGCCACATTCGGTCTCTCATCTCTGACTTCTTTTTGAATATTATTTCTTCCATGGACTATTCCATGAGTCCACAAGGAATCTTATATACCCAAGATCAGCTCTATTTCAATCGACACAAGAAAGTACTCTCTTGTGTATACCTTCCGCTTCACAGCACGCTACAAGGAAAACAAGTGCGACTGTCTGGTATTGAGGAGGCATGGCTGGATGAACTTTTTCGCATTCCGCTCGAGAACAAATGGATTTCTTCACAACGATTGGAAATGCTATACACATTTTTCCGTAACGATGATGAAGACGGTGCACGCTACTTCGTCACACATAGCATTTGGAAGCGTCCATCCTTTATGTCTTCTCACATGAAGCGTTCCATCTGCTACTGGTTCATATTGTTATTTCTGTACACATTTTTCTCTGTCTATGCAGAGCAGTATTTCCGAGGTATGTTTATGGGACAGTTACCTTTTCTTCTCCTTCTTGTTTCTACCATCTTAGTGATTGCTTCCTTGTTGTGGTCAGAAAAGAAAAGACACCATGCGAATAAGATGCATAACATCGAGAAATCTCAACGTCGAAAAATGAGAAATGCACAGATTCTTTTCCCTGAAAATGATTCACTTCTTGTCGACGCATCCACCTATGAATTTACAGAGAATCCTGTACAGTTGACAGATATTTCTGTCGCGCCGGTTTGTGAAAGAACACAATCTTTTACGATATGGACCAAAGGATTTACGGTTGGATTAGACTCAGACTGTTGTGATCTTGCCATAGATCACACTTCTGTATCTTTGAAGCATGCATTCTTTGGAACCGATAACTATGGATTTTTTGTTGAAGATCTTCATTCCCATCAAGGGACATTTGTAAACCGCACAAGGATCGCGCCCAATGAGAAATACTACCTGACCGATGGGGACATCATTGGAATCGGAAAGAAAGAATTCATCCTTCATTTTATCCGTGAAACAAAGGAAACCTTATCCGCAGAGTAAACCCAAAATTAGCCTTTCTTATCATTCTTCCGTTCTGCAGCAATCTGAATTCTTGCTTTTGCTCTCAAAATTGCATGTTTGGCGTAGAAGCGCTGTTCTTCAGTAGATGTAACACTGTTATATCGCTTTGTTGCACGTTCAAGTGCTTTTTCAGCTCGCTCTGTATCGATAGATTCCGGCCATTCTGCCGCATTACATACTATGAGCACTGTATGACTTGCGATCTCAGCATAGCCTTCTGAAATGACGAAAGTCTTTGACTCCTCTTCTATATTGAAACGAGTGATTCCTGGCGTCAACGCTACAACAAACGGAGAGTGTCCCGGCAGGATTCCGAATTGACCATCCGAAGCTGGAATCACGACACGATCTACCTCGCCCTCGTAGAACACTTCATAAGGACTTACAACTTTCAGTAACAACTTGTTCTTCTGTGTTTCCTGATTTGCCATGCTTAGGCCTCATTCTTATAAGATGCCAATACGTCGTCCAAATCACCCTTCATGAAGAAGTGCTGTTCCGGGATGTGATCCAGTGAACCAGAGATGATTTCACCGAATGCCTGAACCGTCTTCTCGATAGGAACATATCTCGGTGCAAATCCTGTCGAATCAGCAGTTACGAAGAAAGGCTGTGACAAGTACTTCTGTACTTTTCTAGCACGATTGACAATCTGTCGGTCTTTCTCGCCAAGTTCTTCCATACCAAGAATTGCAATGATATCCTGCAGTTCCTTATAGCGCTGCAACATCTCTTGAACCATTCGCGCTACGTGATAATGCGTCTTGCCGACCACACTCTCAGAAAGGATTCTAGACGAAGATTCCAATGGATCAACTGCAGGGTAGATACCAAGTTCAACAACCGACCGAGAAAGGACGATGTTTGCATCCAGATGTCCGAATGTTGTTGCAGGCGCTGGGTCGGTCAAGTCATCTGCCGGCACATAGACAGCCTGAATAGAAGTAATAGAACCATTCTTCGTGGAAGTAATTCTCTCCTGAAGTTCACCCACCTCATTGGCCAATGTCGGTTGGTAACCAACGGCCGATGGAATTCTTCCAAGCAAAGCAGAAACCTCTGAACCCGCCTGTACGAAACGATAGATATTATCTACAAAGAATAGAACATCTCGCTTCATCTCATCACGGAAATACTCTGCCATGGTTAGACCTGTAAGCGGTGCTCTCATTCTTGCACCCGAAGTCTCGTTCATCTGACCGAAGACCATGACTGTCTTATCCAGAACGCCGGAAGCCTTCATTTCATTCCAAAGATCATTTCCTTCACGAGAACGCTCACCGACACCAGTAAATACAGAGTATCCACCATGTTCCTGGGCGATATTTCGAATCAATTCCAGAATCAAAACAGTCTTACCAACACCTGCACCACCAAAAAGTCCAATCTTACCACCACGGGCAAAAGGAACGAGTAAGTCAATAACTTTAATACCTGTCTCGAGAACGGTCTCGGATGGATACTGTTCGGTAAAAGATGGAGCATTGCGATGAATCGGCCACATCACATCCGTCTCAACGGCGCCCTGATTGTCAATTACTTTGCCCAATGCATTGAACAGACGACCCGTATTATTCTCACCTACCGGGACCATAACCGGCTTTCCGGTAGCAATTACCTTCATGCCACGTGCAAGGCCCTCAGTAGCCTCAAAAGAAACACATCTAGCAACACCGTCACCACGTTGTTGCATGACCTCTGCAGAAATCGTACGGTCATCCGTAACAATCCGCACTTCCGTCTTAATCAGTGGTACTTCATTTGCTTCAAATACACAGTCAATTACCGGTCCGATAATCTGTGACACTCTTCCTTCTGCCATGTTACACTCCTCTATTCTACTTGACTTGCGCCGTTCACGATTTCATTCAATTCATTCGTAATACGGGCCTGACGAGCACGGTTGCTCTTCATGGTCAAATCTTTCATCATTTCATCCGCATTGCGGTTCGCATTATCCATCGCCTGCATACGCGCAGTCTGCTCGCATGCAAACGCTTCCACCATCGCACCATATACTACCGCATTTAAGCCTGTATCAATCAGGAATGAGAGTACAGACTCTGCATCCGGGTGATACTCTGCTTTCCAATCATCATCTAGATCCAACTCAGTATCTTCTGCATTATTCTGCATGAAGTTGGAAAGTGAATCTGCGCCAATCGGTACAACCCGTGAAATAACAGGCTTCATCGATATGGCTGATTCCATCTTCGTATAAATCAGATATACCAGATCGAATTCCCCGTCAAGATACTTCGCTCGGATGATATTGGCGACATTTCGCGCTTCATAGTACGTGGGTTCAGTAATCGGATAGGAGAAGTCCGGATCCACACAATAGCCATCCTTCTTCAGTTTCCCGCTTCCCATCTGGCCGAAAACATATAACTTGTAATCTGTCTTGATACGCTTGTGCGCATTCTCCATAATCTTGCTTTGGATATGTTCTTCCGTGATCTTGACGATGTTATTGTTATACGCACCAGCCAAACCTTGGTCACCGGTTAATACGAAGTAGCCGATTTTCCATGTCTCGCCCGCTTTCTTCTCGCGAAGTTTCAGGAATGGATTGTCCACATCGCCCATGTTACGACGAAGCTTCATGAGGCTCACGGCACACAAAGAGAAGAATGGACTGACCTTCTCGTGTTGTTGCTTGGATTTACGCATCTTCGATGCACTGACCAATTGCATTGCATGCGTCAGTTGAGAAATATCATTTACACTTTTTACGCGTTTCTTGATATCATTCAGACTTTCCATGATCCCACTTAATCCTCGCGGTTCTGGTATTCTTTACGTTCTGCGACAAACATCGCATGATACTCAGCTTCTATCTCATCAATTTCTTTCTTCGTATCATCATCCAGCACTCGGGTATCAATGATTCTCTTCATGACATCCGGATGGAGAACGGACATACGTTGCAAAAACTCCGTTACGTATTCTTTCGCATCTTCCTTGTCTAAGAATGTTAGTTTCTCAGATGTTGCCAGATAAAGCATGACAACCTGTTCATCCAGCTGCATCGGTGCATATTGTCCTTGCTTGAGAATCTCATTCAAGATGACACCGCGCTTGATCTGCTTCTGTGTATTCGGATCCAAATCAGATCCGAATTGGGCGAAAGCAGCCATCTCACGTGCCTGTGCTAAGCTAATACGAAGTGGGCCAGCAACTTTCTTCATGGCCTTGGTCTGCGCCGCACCACCTACACGGGATACAGAAAGTCCAACATTGATTGCGGGACGTTGACCTGCAAAGAACAATTCGGATTCCAAATAGATCTGACCGTCAGTAATGGAGATTACGTTCGTTGGGATATATGCGGAAATATCGCCACTTAACGTCTCGATGATTGGAAGGGCAGTCAGTGAACCGCCACCCATCTCATCACTCAACTTCGCAGCACGCTCCAAAAGACGTGAATGCAGATAGAAAACATCTCCAGGATAAGCTTCACGTCCCGGTGGGCGTCTAAGAAGCAAAGAGATTGCACGGTATGCCTGTGCATGTTTTGAGAGGTCATCGTAGATAATCAATACATCTTCGTGATCAGCATACATGAATTCCTCTGCGATGGCACATCCAGCATATGGTGCTATATACTGCAAAGAAGCAGGTTGCGAAGCACTTGCTGCTACAATTACGGTGTACTCCATCGCGTTGTGTTGTTCGAGTATCTGCGCAACCTGAACGATATTCGACATCTTCTGTCCAATCGCAACATAGACACAGAGAACATTCTTACCTCGCTGATTGAGTATTGTATCGATTGCAATCGCTGTCTTACCAGTCTGACGGTCACCAATGATTAACTCACGTTGACCACGACCGACTGGCGTCATCGCATCTATCGCAGTGATACCTGTCTGAAGTGGCTCACAAATTGGAGAACGCTCCACGATACTTGGTGCCGGATACTCAATCGGTCGACGATTCGTCGCACGAATGATGCCCTTGCCATCAATCGGATTTCCGAGGGGATCCACTACTCGGCCCACCATACCGCGTCCAACAGGAATCGATACCGTGCGACCAGTACGGTGACACATAGCCCCTTGTACTACATCACGACACTCATTCAGAAGTACAACACCCACACTGTCCGTCTCTAGGTTCATAGCGATACCATAGGAGGTTTCAGAGAACATGATTAATTCACTCGCTACACAATTCTCCAATCCTGTGACCTTGGCCACACCATCACTTACAGAAATGACCTGACCTACCTGTTCGACTTCCGTTGCCTTCGCAAAACCCGTCAGAAGTTTCTCACGAACCTCAGTCTGTTCCGGCGCATCTTCTTCCCAAAGCGAATCATCTTCAAAAAGCGCTGCCGGGCGTTCATCGAATTCTTTCAATGCTTCCGCCAAAGAGCGACGGATGACTTCTGCATCATCCGTACTCGTTTCCATAGAAGAAACGCTTCCACGATCTGTTTTCAAGTGCTTGCCAATTCGGGCAAGTTGTCCGACATAACTATAGTCAAATTTCGTACCTTGGGCAAAGATCACATATCCGCCAAGAAGAGACTTGTCCGTCTCGGTCTCAATGGTATATCCCTGTTGAATGTGAAGATGCTCAGCAAAACGACGGGCAATTAAGGCCACTTTCTCTGGCGGCATATCGTCCGAAGCGGTTACGATTCGAATGACTTCAAAACCACTGTTATTATTCACCAGTCTTCACCTCTGTAGAAGCAATTTCTGCCTCAACTTTCTGACGCAAAGTCGACTCATCGGAATTGGCATCACATGTGCTCAACACGCGTCCTGCGATGGAAACAGCCAGATCAGCAACTTCGTCCTTCATTTCTTCCAGCATGGCTTTCTTTGTATGCTTCGCATCTTCTTCAGCACGATCACGAATCTCCTGTGCTTCTTTACGAGCAGTCTCGATAATCGTCTCAGACTGTTTGTCTGCCTGTGTGCGTGCCTCGGCAATAATCTGCATCGCCTCCTCGTGAGAGGCTTCCAATCGTCCATTGGCTTCCGACAATTTCTCTTCCGCTTGCTTCTCTTTCTCTTCTGCAGAAGTCAGTTCATTGCCAATTGCTTCCTGACGCTTCTTCATGACGTTCATAAGTGGTTTGAACAGGAACTTCTTCAAGATGATATAAGCTACCAGCAGATTCACAATGGTAACTAACCCAGTCACGAGATAATGTGCGAACTGCTCCGGTGAAAGAAGGGAGCTCTCTGTCTCTGCTTCCTCCGCTAAACGAAGCAGAGGTGCCATCGAAATGCGACTACTCTGACCAAATGTCAGCAGCATTAATGCATGATTCATATACAATCACCTCAAAGATTAGAAAGTAAAAATCAGAAGGAGGCTGACGACTAATGCGTAGATTGCGATAGACTCCATAAATACGATAGAAATCAGAAGCAGTGTCTGAAGTTTGCTATACATCTCAGGCTGTCTCGAAGCACCTTCCAACGCGCGACCCGCAGCAATACCGATACCCAACGTTGTACCTAATGCACCAAGACCGATTGCAAGTCCGGCACCAAAGCCTGCCAAGCCCTTCGGACTTGCCTCTGCTACATCCAATAATACTCTCGTTAAGTTAAACATTTTTTCTTCCTCCTTATTCCATTAAGCAACTGTTTCTTCTACAGCAGTTTCTTTGTTCGCAGTATCTTCTTTCAGTTTCTTCTGTTCTTCTTTCCTTTCAGAAACAGCATGTGCACTCTCGACCACTTCACCGATATAGGAAATGGTCAAATAGCAGAACACAACCGCTTGGAGAATACCATCCATCAGGTCAAACCATAGACTAAATGCACCCGGTATGAGAATCGGAATGACAAGTCCTAGGAACTCCATGAGGATGAATGCACCAAAAACGTTACCGAAAAGACGAAGTGCCAGAGAAACTGGCTTAATAAAGAAGTCAATAACCTTGAAGGGCAACATGAATGCCTTCGGATCTACGAAGGATGCACCCAAACCCTTGAAACCTACCAGTCGAATGGACATCACAATCACATAGATGATTGCAAAAATACCCATCGCAAATGGGAAAGCGATGTTCTTCGCCGGAGGTGGTAATTTAAATATCGAGCATACATTACAAGAAATCAGGAAAATACCGATTGTACCCACCATCGGCACGACTTTCTCCGCCTGCTCTTTATTCAGGCCATAATCGCTACATACACCAAAAAGAAGACCAATCAGCGATTCCATTACAGCCTGGCCGCGCGTCGGAAGCATCTCTCTCTTCCTTCCAAGATAACAGAAGAGCAAGATACCTACTGCCACGGCAAACCATGTCACGATGATTGCATCTGTGATGAGGATTTTCGTTCCACCTACGGTAAAAGAACCGCGCCACTGAAGAATCGCTTCACGGATTTCATCACCAATATTCTTAGAGCCAGGGATCAGCTCTCTTAATTCTCTTACAAAGGCTTCCCAGAAGCGAGTGCCCCAGGAAGCCGACAGTGCAACATTCATAGATGCCTGTACCAGTCCTTATTAATTTGTACCAAACAGACGGTCACCTACATCTCCGAGACCTGGAACGATGTATCCATGATCGTTCAACTGTTGAATCAATGGGTGATTAAATAAGAAAAATAGTGCCATGACTATCCTCCTATTTATTACTTGAAAAGATCCAACTCTTGTTCCTTAATATCGTTCACACGTGTCTGATGACGGCCGCCATCGAAGCCCTCCGTCATGAAGGCATCAACGATTCCGAGGGCCAGAGAACTGCCCACAACGCGAGCACCCATGGACAACACATTTGCATCGTTATGTTGGCGGGACATTCTGGCCATATACTCGTTGGTACAAAGTGCACAACGAATACCCGGGAACTTATTTGCAACCATCGAGATACCAATACCGGTACCACATATCACGATTCCGCGTTCTGCATTTCCTTCCAAAATATCTTTGGCCACTTTCTGACCAGCCAGTACATAGCTATACGGAACTTCAGCAGATGTCGCGCCACCTTCTACGATTGTGTGGCCCTGCTTGGTCAGGTAATCACAGACAGACCTTCTTAATGGATAACCCGCGTGATCGGAAGCAATTGAAATAATCATGATTCATACCTCTCTACTTATAAAATGCGTTTGTGTGTAAATTGACGTGTGCCATTGGCATAGTCTTCAACCAAATTTCCGTGGCCCACGATCTTATACTTATATGTGACCAGTCCTTCCAGACCAACCGGTCCTCTTGCATGGAGCTTCGAAGTGCTGATACCGACCTCTGCACCAAAACCATAGCGCAAGCCATCCGAGAAGCGTGTTGAGCAGTTCCAGAATGTATTGCCGGAATCCACACGATTCATGAAGGACTCTGCAGTTTCGACGTCACGCGTGACTATACTGTCGGTGTGACCGGAACCATAGGAATTAATATGGGTAACAGCCTCATCTAGGCCAGAAACAATCTTGATGGACACTTCATAATCGAGGTACTCGTGATGCCAATCCTCAACCGGTAAAATATCCGGCAGAATCATTCTCGTCTTCTCACAACCGTGGAACACCACATTCTTCTCACTTAATTTCTTCACCAGTTTGGGTAGGAAATCTTCCGCTATAGATTCATCTACAAGAATCGTCTCGCAGGCGTTACATACAGCAACATATTGCGTCTTACTATCAAACGCAATAGAAAGTGCCATATCTTCATCCGCCTGTTCGTGAATATATAGATGGCAAACACCATCCGCATGGCCCATGACTGGTATGGAAGAATGCTGCATGATATATTGAACAAAGGCATTGGAACCACGTGGGATAATCAGATCAATATACTGGTTCAGAAGCAACATCTCATTGACATCACTTCTAGTCTCCATCAAGCTGATCCAGCCTTTAGGCAAGCCCACCTGAACGGTAGCCTCGGAAATGACATCAAAAAGCACCCGATTACTGTTTACGGCTTCGCTTCCGCCTTTAAGGCAGCAACCATTTCCAGATTTCAGTGCCAAGGAGGCAATCTGTACCAATGCATCCGGTCTAGATTCGAAAATAATGCCCAACACGCCAATTGGACAAGTTACTCTCGTCAGAACCAAATCATTGTCCATTTCCGTCTTCATGAGTTCGCGACCTACTGGATCTTGAAGAACAGTCAGACTTTTCAGACCTGCCACGACATCTGCCAGTTTGTGTTCGTCAAAACGCAGGCGTTTCTGAAGTGGCATGGGAAGATTTGCCTCTGCCGCATTCTTAAGGTCAATCTGATTGGCCGCAAAGATTCGCTCTTGATTCGCAACCAAGGCATCCGCTATGGCAAGAAGTGCTGCATTCTTCACTTCTGTCGATAGAATGGCCATGGTAAAAGAAGCCGCTTTGGTCTCGCTTGCTCTTCTTTCAAAATCCGTCATGACTTACCCTCCACCTTATGTATCAAACATTTCCCTTTATTATAACAGATTCGCTCATAGATGAACGATGTTCTACACTCTTTTTTTCTTTTCATTTTCTTTCGTTTTCAGTTTGTGTGAAAAGAAATGATTTTCCACTATTGGCAAAAGTTTTCCACAGTTTTTCTCTTCTTTGGAACAAAAAACCTGTGGAAAAGGTGGAAAACTCTGTGGATAACTATATGACAACGGTTTTCGGGAAACACCTATCGCAAAGCTTAGAAACTAGGCGGTGCATTTTTTGTCAAGACTTTTTCGAAAAAACACGGAGGTTTTTTCTGATCTAAAAACCTCCGTGTTATCAGGCTTTTCACGTTCTCAAATTTGATAATTTGACATTTTTGGTGTCCGTGAACGGTGGACTACTTGCACTTATTTCTCTCTCGGCGGAAGACGATAGTAATTTGTTAATTGACAACGAATAGAACCGTTATATAATTTTCTTCTTTTGTCTGCTTTTCGAATCACTTGGTTTTCGAAACTGTCATCCGGTGTAATTACAGACAATCGTATACCTCGCTTGCAGTATCCTTGTCGATCGAGATAGGTATCCGCAATACCTCGATAGATTTCAGCTGCTTTTTCCGGTGTCAAAAGTCGTCCTCCGTATGGGGGATTGCAAAGGATCAGTTGACGCGGAAGTCCTGTCCATTTGTTCAATTCTTCTGGCGTCTGGCGTTTGAAATCACTCACTCGAAAACGTATAAAATCGCCTACCCCTGCCGACTGTGCATTTCGTTTCGCTGTCTCAACCGCCTTGGGATCGATGTCAGATCCATAGAAGTACACATCATCCATCGGTGAAAGATCCAGAAGGTCTTGCGCCTCTTCTCTTGCGAGATCGTATACCTTCCGTCCGATATATGGTAATGACTCGCCTGCGAAATCACGCTTCAGGCCCGGTGCAATATTCAGTGCCATCATGGCAGCTTCGATCACAATCGTACCAGAACCGCAGAAAGGATCCACCAATGCCTCTTCGCCGAAGAATCGGTAGGAAGCAGCACTGACCATGCCTGCAGCCAAAGTCTCTTTGATCGGTGCTTCGTGCATCAGTGGGCGATAGCCACGCTTATGGAGGCCTTCGCCGGTGATATCGATCATGACGCGAACAAGATCTTTGACAATACCGAAAACAATCTTGACCAGTCCGACCTTTTCATCCTCATCCAGCCGAGCCGTATCCGGCAAATGTCTCTCAAACAGCAAAGCTTTTACAATAGCTTTCTTTGCTAGGCTCTGGCAAGCAGGGATGCCGAAAAGTTTAGAATCTCGGGAATATCCGTTCACGATGAAAGCCGCACCATCCGGAATCCAATTTCTCCATTTCATCTTCTCAAAGCCATCAAAGAAGGCTTCGAAGGTCTGCGCTTCGAACGATGAAACGCAAAGCAACACACGCTCACCGCGACGGCACCACATGCAGACTTTCGCCGCATCATTCGCCATGGCATCAAACGTGGTATCGATCAGCAGCTGGCCATCCGTCACAGTGATTCGTTCTTTGGAAAAACCATGTTCGACAAGATCTTCCACACAATAATGTTCCAATCCGAACAGACAGGTCACAACGATTTTCATAAGATAGAATCTCCTTCCAAAATTACAATACCGGCATAATAGATGACCATGGCATCAATACGAGCATCGCAAGGAACACCTGTAATAGAACAAACGGCATTCCTTCCAGCAAGCGTGGTTGTTTACCGAAAATAAGTCGGTCCTGCACTACTCGGGTATACGAAATAATGACCACAGATGTAAGCCACACACCAATCAAGAATGCAATCCACCAGAGTATCTGTGCGCCGGAGAAATCACCTTCGCCTGCACGGTAATAATTCACATAGAGCATCATGGGCAACGTAGTCGTGATAACGCCCAGAAACGGGAGGAAGCGGTATCGGTCAAGGTTCTCTCTCTGCTTAAATATCCACACAATCAGTGTAAACATCGAGACAGACATCAAAGAAGAGATCAGCACAATATGTGCAGATTTCTGTATAAAATCCGGACCAAATTTGATTAAGACTACACTGATTGCCGCAAAAATCAAGTCATAAATCAGAAGACACAAGCTAAGTTTCACGAAGTCTTTCTCTTCTTGAAGACAAATTGCAGAATACTTCTTGGAGCGTCCTTCTTCTGTCTGTAACCAATACTTCTTCCCCTTTGTCCCCCTAAAGAATAATGGCAACAAAATGAGGCTCAGCATCACAATAAAGGCCGCACCAGCCGAATGGCGTAGAAATGTTAGCTTAAAGTGCGATAAGTAAGGAACGGTTCGATTCCAAATCGTCCCTGCGCCAAATGCTTCTCGGATAACCGAAATAACTGAGCCACAAATGACGTAATAAAGTAATCCTTTTGCACATTCTGTGACAGAAATCGTATGGCACTCATCGAAATATCCGAACATCGGAGCACTTAGAAATAGAAATGTTGAAGCTGGTAGTAGATAAAAGCCATGATTTGCGGTAAAGCTCGGATAAACATCCGCCAAGGCCAGCATCGCCTCGCCCATCAGTGCAGCAAGAATAAGGAAGATTCCCCAGCAAATCCTCTTCTTTGAGAGTGTGCGAAACACAATCAGATTAATCAGACAAAATAGTAGCACCTGTGCACAAGCGGCCACGAACACTTGAAGTGAAGCAGTCGTAAAAATGAGCATCAACGCAAAGGACAGGAGGATGCAGTATTGTTTTTTCGAAATACAAATATACTCGCTCATGTTAACCTACCCAATTCAAATACTCTCTCATAAACTTATATGCCTGGTTAATGGTGCTCAGAAGCGCAGCACTTTCATCTGATTTTCCTGCAATTCCATCAATATAAGATCGAATTTCACTCATCGGAATGCCATCCACGCTATCTGACAGCACATTGGTTGACTCGCCGGATACCACACCATCTTCACCACCGATGATCTCAAGCGAGTTTTGCGGAGTAGGAATCGGTGTCTGCGTCATATTCGTCTCATCCGGATTCGTTACATCCATCGGGACTGGTGTAGGTGTCAGATCAGAATCCGAACCTTCCTCGCCTCCCTGATAATTCTTCTCACTTATATACTGCTCTTTTGTATATGAATTTCTGGAGCAACTGATACATTGATTGACCAGATTTACAAAAGTATCAATAGAAATCGTAACACCATCGATGATTTCTGTCTTCGCATCTGATTTCATACCGAGTTTGACTGGGTCTTGTACAACCACCAGATAGTTGGACAGGCGGTATGACTGTTCCGCCCAAATGTTTCCAGACACACGATACTCGCCACTGATTGAATCTTCGGAGCGTGTCGTATGTGTCTGATCATTGTCCGCATCCCAAGTGACACGAACAATTCTGCCGCCACGTACTTCCATCTCACAGAAATCGATATATCCATCTGAAGTGGGTTCCTGCGCGCGTGCATAGAAAACACCGTCGTGTAAGCCAGGAAGCGGATCATATTCAACTTTAGAGGAAACATCGACCATAGTCTCTTTCTTTAGTGCAATAGGCACACGCGCCCCATCCATCTGAAGTCGTAGCGTATCCATTTCCTCTTTTGTAAAGAGCATGCTTCCGTCCGCTTCATCCAGAACACGGAAATCCAATATGTTTTCACCGTTCTCACTAATACTCATTTGAGTATGGATGAATCCGATACTCTCCGTTTCCATCTGAACATCTACGATATAACCTATGAGGCGGTCCGTCTCATCGTACGCTGCAAAGACCTTCTTGACATTCGGATGGTTGGCCAGAACATTGGTACTCAATTCATTATACGTAGAAGCAAGAAGGAGTGATCCATATTCTTCACGATAACGTTCCTGTTCAGCTACTCGCCCCTTTCTTCTGTTATAGCCAAGGCACCCAAGAAGGAATATGATTGTCATGAACGTTGCGAGGATGGCTCGCCATGTCAGGCCACGAAAGAAAGACTTCGTCATGACTTCACCTCCTTGAACCAACTCGATTTAGAGAACGCCTGCGGGCGAATATACCGATCGAAAATAGGTGTAGCCATATTCATCATAAGAACTGGAAAAACCATTGCGTACGCGCTATTACCAAAACGATACATCATCAGAGTCAGTATGCCGGTTCCGCACCCGAAGATTGCTCTCCCTATTCTAGATACAGGCAAGGTCGTACAGTCATTGAGCATGAATACACCGATCAGCACCAGACCTCCGCATGCTAGCCAAGATACAAAGTGTCGAAGGCTGATCACGTGAATATAACAAGGGATATATCCGACGATTAACGTAGCGAAATAGGCAAGAGGTGCCTCAAAGTGGAAGAGTCGTCGCTCGATCAAGATGAACATACCAAAGAGGGCCAATAGAATGGTCGTGGTACCAATCATGCCCGAAAGCGTTCCCGACAAAATATTCGACCATGAAAGATCTGGCACAGAAGGAGTTCCCACGGCTGGTTTTCCTGAAAGCAACGAAGTGACATGCCACATTCCTTCAAATGGGCTTTCTACAGCAATCATCTGGGTTGGAAATACAAATTCCAGAAATGCTCGTGCGGCCAGTGCAGGATTGAAAATATTCGCACCTACACCTCCAAATGCTTGCTTAATGAGTAGCGAACCGAACAGCGCCGCAAGGAAAACCGCCCACAGAGAAGTCGATACCGGAATCAGAAGCGATAGGATCAATCCGCTTACCAGTGAACTATAATCCACATAGAATGCGTGCTCTGGATACAGTTTGCGCGTAGAAAGGAAATCCGCAAAGAAGAACGTCAGTATGGATACCGCTGACAGGACCAGAACACGGAAACCATAATAGAAGATTCCGCCGATCCAAATTGGAAGAAGGGCGAGACATACGTATATATACCGTTCTGCCGCAGGCTGATCTGCATGAATATGAGGGGCCAGTTGTTTTCTCTTCATCGTCTGGCACTCCTTCTGGCTCGATAAGCCGCTTTGGCAATATTGGTGGAAAGCTCAATTCCAGCGGGGCACACGTAGGAGCATGCACCGCATGCGATGCACTGTTCCACGGATTCATTCGACAACTGATCTTGCTGTCCCAACTCAATCAGGCGATTAAGTAAATTGGGGGTCAGATTGACCGGACACGCATGAATACATGCACCGCAATGGATACAGTTCATGCGGGGCGGCTCAAACTTCCGGATAATCGTAATTGCAGTTGTTGTCTTGATAATCGGGACATCAAGACGATCAATCGCTACACCGGTCATCGCGCCACCCCAGACAATACGTTGAGCGGTGTGGGCGCCCGGCACACGTTCCAAAATCTCAGACACGCTCGTTCCAATCGGCACCAACACATTGTGTCCGGTGATCGTATCGCCTGAAATCGTCACTATACGAGAGGTAAGTGGCTGATTCTTCTCTATCATCTCCGAAAATGCAAAGCATGTAGATGCATTGAATAGGACAGCCTTCACAGTTTCTTCCACCTCAGTGCCTAATGGAAGTTCAACTCCATATAGCGCTTTAATGAGAAGCTGTTGGCAGCCTTGTGGAAATCTTGTTTTGAATAATTGGATAGAAATCTGTCGATCCATATACCGTGACTTTGAATTTTCTAACGCTTGATTCAAAGCATCGATTTCATCCACCCAAGTATCTTCAATACAGAAAACAACTTTCTTTACACGACAGATCCCGCTCAATGCCATGGCTCCTTGTATCACTTTCGCCGCATCTACACGGATGTGATGAAGATCGCAAGCTAGAAACGGTTCACTCTGTGTACAATTAACCAGAAGCGTATCCACACCACGTTTCACCGCTCGCATACATTTGGTATATGTCGGTTCTCCTTCACCGCCCATTCCGCATATCCCAGAAGTCCACAACAGTTTTGTGAGTTCTTGGAGGGAAAGCTGTGATACATTCTTACGTGGCTGAATCTTGTTCGAGACACGTCGACGAAGATCGTTCTTGATCGTTACTGCTTTACAACTAACTTTGTTCGGGAGTCGGATGGTGCTCACTTTTGTAACCGTACCAGAAATACTGGCATGCACAGGCACGCCATGCATATCAGCCGGCACACCAACCAAATCGCCCATCGCTACTTCATCGCCAACCGAAACCACCGGATCACATACCGTGCCAATATGCTGTTTCATGGGAATGGTAACTTCTCTTGGCGCACAAACCTCAAGGATGGCTTCACGCAAGAATTTCCGTTGATGCGTGAAGTCTAGTCCATCCTTGGGCATGATTCCTTTTTTGAAAGAGAGTTTTTTCATGAGCCCGCCCCTTCAACGAAGAAGGTAATCAGTCGATATAATCTTTCAATTTCTTACTACGGCTGGGGTGACGAAGCTTACGAAGTGCCTTGGCCTCAATCTGACGAATACGCTCACGGGTAACGTTGAACTCACGGCCAACTTCTTCCAATGTACGCTGACGTCCATCGTCCAAGCCAAAACGCAGGCGAAGTACCTTCTCTTCTCTAGCCGTCAAGCTCTTCATTGCATCCAGAAGCTGTTCTTTCAACAATGTATATGCAACCTGATCTGCTGGGGACATTGCATCGTCATCCGGAATAAAATCTCCGAGGTGACTGTCTTCTTCTTCACCGATTGGTTTCTCCAGAGATACCGGTTCCTGCGAAATCTTCTGGATTTCACGAACCTTCTCTACAGACATATTCATCTTCTCAGCAATTTCTTCTACGGTAGGTTCACGACCAAGTTCCTGAATCAATGCACGCTGCTCACGCACCAGACGGTTAATTGTCTCAACCATGTGAACTGGAATTCGGATCGTTCTTGCCTGGTCAGCAATTGCACGGGTGATGGCTTGTCTGATCCACCATGTCGCATAGGTACTGAACTTAAACCCCTTCGAATGGTCAAACTTATCAACAGCCTTAATAAGTCCGAGGTTGCCTTCCTGAATCAAATCAAGGAATTGCATACCACGACCAAGATAACGCTTAGCAATTGAAACAACGAGACGAAGGTTCGCTTCTATCAGTTGTGCTTTCGCTTCTTCGTCGCCTTCCATCATCTTCTTGGCTAATTCCTGCTCCTGATCTGCGTTCAGAAGTGGAACCTTACCAATTTCCTTCAGGTACATGCGGACTGGGTCGTCCATGCCGATTCCATCTGTAACGCCCGCATCGAGATTCAGGTCGCGGATTGCATCGTCTTCAATTGATGTTTCTGCTGAAATACCAATTCCCTTTGCTTCCAATTCATCAAAGATCTTATCGATCATATCCGGATCGCCATCGTTATCTTCGACTATGTTCATCACATCCATAGATGAGATGGAGTTATTATTGGCCATGGCCAAATTTTCAAGTTTCTGCAGGATGATAGAAAAATCACTTGCCATTAAATAGATTCCTCCCCATAAAATGCAAACGGAATACTTCCTCCGTCTACGGCCTCACATCACTGGATGAATCAATCCTTCTCGTCTGCTTCCGACTCTTCTTCCGGAACATAGAACTCTACTTGATCCTTATTGGCCCCGTCCTTGTTCCCTTCTAATGTAAATCTTCCATTCGGAGCATATACCGTAAGAACTACACCATCGTAGTAATGTGCACCATCATTGGATGAATATCCGTATTCATCACCACGAATCTGGCAGAAAGACTCAAATGCCTTCACTACCTGATCCTGATCTACTTCCTTTGTCGCAACTAGAGTCAGCGATTTATTGGTCTGACCTTCAATCTTATAATTCTTTGCATATCCGTCTTCTGTTTCCAGAGAAACTTCCATCTTCGAAGAATCAACTACAAGAGAAAGATCATTTCTGATTGCCTTACGATGAGAATAACGGAGCACGCAAAGTGGTACAGAAATAGCCAATACAACTGCAATTGTACCAGCAGTACAAATACCAACAATCTTCTTCACCTTAGCTGGAGCTTTGATATCGTCCGGAGAAATCTCGAAGAGTTTCTCTACCTTTGTCTCTTTCGTTTGTGCCTTATCAACTTTAACAGCTTGTTCAACGACATTCTCAAATACAGGTGTTGCTACATGACGAACAACTGCCTTATCACGTTTCGGCTGGGGAAGATTTGGAAATTCTACGCCATCCGGGTTATTAAAAATCTCAATTGCCTCCGCGCTCGGAAATACACAATCGCAGAAAACACACTCACACATCTCATCCATGCTGTCCACCATCAAGAGTGAACCGCAATTCTTACAAATACCTTGTTCTGTAGCCATTTACTAGTCTTTTTCCTTTACATAATCACCTAAAAAAGGGTATAATTCCACATATAGGCAAACTACATTATATACGGAATGCCTTGGATGTGCAAATAGAAAATGCACAAATTTTATCGTTTTCCCCAATGAATAATCGGCGAAAGCGAAAGGAGTATCTTCATTGACAGACACAATCTCTTCCGCCTCATCAAGCATTCATGAACATTTCATGGCTGAAGCTTTGAAAGAAGCGCATAAAGCTTATGCTTTAGGTGAATCTCCCATCGGTTGTGTCATTGTCAAAGACGGTAGAATCATCGCACGTGGTCACAATCTTCGCCAGACAAAACAGGACGCCACCTTGCATGCCGAGATGGTCACCATCTCTAGGGCCTGTCGTAAACTCTCCGCTTGGCATATCTTCGACTGCGACTTATATGTCACGCTGGAGCCCTGTTACATGTGCGCCGGTGCCATTATTCAATCTCATATCCGTCATGTGTATTTTGGCGCTTACGACCCAAAAGGCGGCGCAGTCTGCTCTTGTTCACAGATTTTCAATCTTCCCCACAACCATCACGTCGAATCTACGGGTGGAATCTTGAAAGAGGAATGCGCTTCCCTTCTGAAACAATTCTTCCGTGAACTCAGAACTCAAAAGGCCGACCATCACGAATCAACCAAATAACTCTTCGTACAACAGTCTTTCCCGTTGCCAAAGTAATTGCACGTGCATATAGATCCAACTGTTTCCAATAACGTTCCCTCAGTATTTTCTCTTTCTCTTCGTCCGTTCCGGTAAGCTTGTCCGACTTGTAGTCAATCAGCACCGCTTCGTCATTCTGATTGATGAACCAGCAGTCGATCATACCTTGAACCAGAGTATAGTCGTGTTTGTCGGATGTGCTTCTCTCCGTTTCTCCCATACCGACACGTTGATCAAAATCCGACACAGCTAGAGCAAAAGGGATCTCGCGGAATGGACCTTTGTCCGTCTGTTTCTCCGCCTGTGCGATTTCTCTACACAAATCGCTCTCCAGGAATTTCTGCATGGCCGGAGTAAACTCTTGCAGTATCGGAATCTGTTCCGAAGTAATCATGCCAAATTCGCCCAATCTTACCAACTCCCGATTCCAATCCACTTCCTTGCCTGAATCAACAAGCCCAGAGAAATCCAGATACTGCCATACACTGTGAATCAGTGTACCCATCTGCGTTGCTGTATATCCCTTTGTCTTCCACTTCTCGTTCGTCTCACGGAGACGCAGATTGATAGCTTCTGCCGAGACGCCTTCGTCCTCTTCCTCATTCTCCTCGCTAGCCAGCAGACGTTTCATCTCACTGACTGTCGACTTTGCAGGAACAAGGCGAACCTGTTCAAAATCATTTGCATCTTTTCTGACTCGGCGAAGAAGGATATTCACCTCATCATCCCATGCCGGTGACTCTACTTCTCCGGCAAGTATAGTCTGTCGCGCAGATTCGTACGCCTCTTCGGCCAGAGGAGTTTCCACATCATCATGTTCATCAAGCTTATCTCCGTCACCCGACAAGACCGCAAGTTTCGTGCTACTGGCATCCCGAATCGGCGAAGAATAATCCAAATCTCCCCATTCGACCGAACCGTCACTACAAATCACGTCCGAAATAACACGGTAGTTTCGTATCAGGCCAGCCAGAATTTTCTTCAGATGGGTAGATAGATTCCACATCATCGAACGAGAGAATTTTCCATCCGGAGCACGACTTAGCATCTCCACCACAGCAGAATCGAAAGACTCCATTACTCCATCCGTCTTACGCTTGAACGTCGTCACGATAAAGAGTTTCTTCTCCGCACGTGTCATGGCTACATACAGAAGACGAATCTTCTCCGCATCCAATTCTCGACTCTCTTCTTCTTTAAGGAGAAAGAAGTCGTGCGGTTCATATCGGCTCTGCAAATCCGGGCAATAACGCATACAGGCCATCTCCCCATGTTCATTCAGAAGAATGCGAGAATTATCCGTCTTCTGAGGATTTCGAAGGCCACAAAGGAAAATATATGGAAATTCCAAACCTTTGCTCTTATGAATCGTCATACATTTCACTACATTCTCCAACGAAGCAGACAATTCAATATCTGTATTCGCATCTTTCTGCGCATCCATCTCTTCCATGTGATCTACAAATGCACGAAGTCCTGTATTTCTGGACACATCGAAGCGTTCTGACCAGCTGATTAGGGCCATCAATGCATAGTACCGTGCTTCGCCCCCTCGCTGAATCAGCACCCAATTCGTATAATTGGTCAGTGCATACACATGCTCAAGCCATTTTGCCACATTCATCTGCATCGCATACGTGCGGAGCGTATGCAAAAAGGAGTAAAACGTCTGTACCTTCTCCGCTAATTTACCTTCTGCATTTGATGCATAGTAGTGCACTTTCTCACAGAAAGGCATACGTCGCTTCCCAGCCGCATTAGCGAACAGACTGATTGTCAACAATTCTTCATCTGTAAAAGAAGCCTGTTCAATATTGGATTTCATTACTCCTACCAATGGAATATCCTGAAGATCATTATCTGTGATTCTTGCAAGGTCGATCATGACTCGCAAATCAGGATGCTTCAACATGTTATGCGTTGATGGTCCTTGAGCCGGAATACCGCACCGCATCAACACTTCCGCAACCTTCGAAGCCGCTTCATTAGAAGTGGTCAGAATCGCACACTCTCGATAATCGAAGTTAGGAAGTCTCTGCAATTTTGCGATTTGCGTGGCTACGATTAGCGCTTCCTTCTCTACATTTTCAGAGAACTCCTCATCGGTGTGTTCCGATTCGTCTGCCCCCCACGTATCTTCAGCAAAGATAAACGTCACTGGCGATCCCGAAGTTTCCTCATATGAAGTTCTGCCCGGATTCAGCTGATGCGATTCATCGTATTCAATATCCGCATATTCTTTACTCATAATCGCATCAAACACTTCGTTGACGACAGATAACACATCTGGCACTGAACGGAAATTTTGTTTCAACTCGTAGAGCGTGCCAGCTTCACCATGAGAATAATCCGCATACCGATTTAGGAAAAGTTGCGGCTTCGCATGGCGAAAACGATAGATGCTCTGCTTCACATCACCAACAAAGAATACATTATCCTTGGCAAAGCACTGCACAATTGCATCCTGAACGCCACTGTTGTCCTGATATTCGTCAATATAGATCTCATCGAAAAGATCTCGATAGTAACCAGCAACCTCTTCTTTGGATAATAGTGTCAAAGCCAACTGTTCTTGATCGGCAAAATCCATCGTACACTCGACTCGCTTCTTCATCGCATATTGAGAATCCGTCGCCAGAACCACTTCGAAATATCTCGCAATACACGGATAAGTATCACGAGCTTCTTCCTTCAGTTCATCCATCGATTTCCCAAAGAAAAATCGAACATGCGACCTGAAGTTCTCAGTCTGGGCGTTTGCAAGTTTCTGACCGGCAAAGCAATATAGCAATTCGCAGAACGGAATGTATTCAGCAACGAAATTCTGAAGCGTCTCATCACTTGTTTCCTTGACAGTAGGCGTAGAAATCTTTGTAGTTGGCTTGCGATTCACCAGCGCACTCATCTCTTCCCAGCTCATCGTTTTGTTTGAAAGAATCGCATCCCCAGTCTCCACGACATAGTTCAACCATTCTTTCATCGCTTTCTGACGATCAGGATTCTTCTTCGCATCCTTAACAAAGATTACCTCATCGACAACATTCAACAAAGGCCGAATCAGCTCGATTCGTTCTTCAACGAGTTCAATAATCAGTGACTGAACTTTCTTGGCCCAAAGCGCAGAGCTCGGATCTTCCATCTCTTTTCTCTTGGAACGAAGCTTATCTTGGACCCACTGACGGTACTTCGGTAAGCTTCGAAGGTAGGCGAGCTTGCCCATCATGTCTTCTTTCAGGGACGTGTCATCCCGCCCGCTGCCGAACGCTTCCGTCATAGCAAGGAACTGAGAAGCCCACTCTTTCCGAGTTAACCCCTGGTCCACAATCGTCCACGGCCAATATTCCCCATCTTCACACATCAGTTCATTTGCAAAAGCCTCATCTTCTTTCGCTTTCGAAACGAGAAGGTATCCTTTCTCAAATACATCATCGAAAGCTTCTCGAAGCACGATCTTCCCGTGATTCTCATCAATAATCGTACTTCCGGGTTCAATCAGCAACTCACCGTGTTCGTCCTGCGCAGAAGCCGCAAAGCTGGCAATAACCTTATTACAGAAAGCATCAATCGTTGAAATATAAGCAGAAGGTAATGCAGCGAGTTGTTCGCCGAGTCTTCGCCGTATCTCTGGGTCTGATTCCCCTACCAGACGCTCTCTCAGTTTCTGTTCCAATTTCGCGCTCATATTCGCAGCTGCTGCATTCGTAAATGTCATAACCAGCACACGATCGACCGACGTCTCACCATTCACGATGCGCGAGACGATACGTTCCGTCATGACAGTTGTCTTGCCGGAACCCGCCGCTGCACTGACCAGAATATTTCCACAAGGTGCCGCAATGATTCGTTCCTGCTCAGGCGTTGGTCTCATCTTCTTGTTCTCCTTTAACTGCTTTCCAATAACGAGCCTCTTTGGTCTTCGGTGCCCCATCCGAAGGCGCCGGAAGTTTGTTCAAATCTCTGAATCTTCTGTTATCAATATCTCCGTTACAAAGAAATGCCATCTTGCACTTCCCGCAATCCATTGTCGCCGTCTTCGTATATCTACCCGGACGAGAGGGAAACTCTCCATTGAAGATCTGCTCGCAGTTCTCGCGTATCCGCTCGATTGCTAATTCTCCTGCCAATTTCATATCCTCCGCCGCGGCTTGCATGAAGAAGGCCTTCTTCCCATATGCCTCTTGTTTAGCTTGGTCTTTTGCCTTTGTAATAGTTTCCTGATCAAGCCGTTCATCCAACAGTGGCGTCTTGTTCTTAGCCGAAGTAACATGCATATAAGAAACGCCAGTGGGAGCATATCCCGGATGCATACTCTGGTACATATGCATATATGCGGGAAGCTGTACGCTGGCACCCGCATAAAGTGCATCATACGCAACTTCCTTCTGACCAGTCTTGTAATCTACGATTCTGAATTCTTTCGTCTCCTGATTCAGATCGACACGATCGATTGTTCCATTAAAGATTACCACCCGACCATCTTGAAGTTTCATCTCATATCCCGGCACGCCGCCCATTCCGAATTTCATCTCAAATTCCATCGGCACATATGCATTCGGGTCAATTTGTTCAAAAATCTCCTGCAATGTCTCAGAAGCAGCACGAAGTAGCTTCGTATCCGCCTCCGTCTGCATCGCTATATCTTCCGAATAAGCAAACGGTTCCCGTTCTTTCACCACAGTCAACAGTGTTTCCGCCCACACAAGTTTATCTCTTTGTAGATAAGACTCATGAATCGTCTGTCTTTCTTCCGCATTTTCGGTACTGAAGAAATGATTGTGATATTCATTCAACGCCAGTTCCATAATGGCGTGTGCGATTGTACCCATTTCTGTCGGTTTCACCATCTGAACCTCGCGTTCCTGAAGATTCAGAATATTCTCACTGAAGAAGTTATATGGGCACATTACATACTTCTCCACACCTGAGACACTCATATGCAGATTGTCGTGGTAATACTGATCAATCAGCTCCGCTGGAATATGTAGTTCTGTATCCTGTGGTTTCTCCGAAGAGAGAGAGCTCATATTAAAGTGAGTCTTCCACATATATAGCGCCTCGTTCATCTCGTCCTCATCGACTTGCACGCGTCCGGTAATTACCTCACGCAGATAATCCTTCATGCGTGCTTCTAATATCAGTCGAGGATCTCCCAACTGCAGACGATTCACCACCTTGGTCTGAATCTTCGGATAATTCTCAGTTAGGAAAAGCACCATCGAAGACGGCTCGACGGAATTCTGAACAGTAAATTCGATACGTTCTAATGCTGTATCCAGCAATGCACAAGCAGTAAAAAAGTCTGCATAACTCTGATCCTTGGCATGATTCGGGAATGCGATGGAAAGTTTCTCTGCGAGTACTTCTCTCTCTCGATTCTTTAGGTAGCCTTCAGACGGCGATGAGTATGGGAAATTCTTGCGATTTGATCCAACTACGAACATGACTTTGCATGGACGACGATAGGCACCAGAAGGGTCTGTGATCGTCACTTGATCCACAAAAGAAGGAATTTTGCCCAAGCTCTGCGTCGCCACTGCTGAAATCAACGCATTACAGAAATTGTCCAAAGATATATTGAACTGTCCCATATCGCCAGATAAGGCTAGTAGTGCATCATCCATAACATTATATGAAGCCGCCAATGCAAGAGAAGCCTCTTGATTGCCACCTCTACTCCACTCATCCACCCAATATTCTAACTGAGGCTTCTTCTCCATCAGAAGATTATGAAGTGCAATCGCACGCGTCTGACAAGAACGAGTAGCGGTAAACGATTTCAGATTCTGGTCCAGATTTCCCAGAACTTCCGTAAAACGAGTCAGATACTGCTTCTCCCAGTCATTCTTGGCATAGGACACACAATCCAGTATTTTCTTCTTATTTCGAAGTCCATGGGCCAAGCAGAAATTCTCAAAGCGTTGAACCTCTTCCGGCGGGAAAGCAACAAAACCAGACTTCAACAGATTCATCACATATGGAAGTCTCCAGTTGTTACAGCACATATCTAATATCGCTTGGACATACTGCATCCAGGATGTGCCAATCAGGCGGGATTTAGAATCCAGAAACACGTCCAGACCAAACTTGGCAAACGCCGCATGAATACCATTGTTGTACTTATCCGATTCACATAGAACGACCGTAATATCACGATATTGCATCTTTCCGGATTCTACTAATTCGCGGATTCGTGCCGCCACATACTCCAATTCATCGCTCATACGTTGGAACACTCGAATCTCCACAGGCGCTGACAAATCTTCACGGCGTATTGCGGAACGTGCCGCATAGTCGGAAGCTATCTGTGCCAGAGCATGATCAGCATTCGGTCTTTCTTCAACCATCGTTACAGAGGCAAATGGAATTTTCTTTGCAAATGTGCGAACCGTCTGGTTTCCAAAATGACAGATATCATTCGTACCTGTTCCGTCCTTCGATTCAGAAACAGCTGTCATCGTCACCTTGGACGTTACCTGTTCTAGTAAAGAAACAATAGTGAACTCTTCTGGTGTAAATACACGATTCTCCGCAAATCCCAAGATCCAAACGGAGGCATCCTGAAGGAAGGCGAGTCTCTTCAATGGCCATTCTTTCGTAGATGGATCCTTCGCAGCAAACTGTCTTAACACCTCAATCAACCGTTTCATGGAGAATCGTTCCGGCACAAAGCCATACTGCTGTCGCATGGCATCCATCTTCTGCATCAACACACCAAAATCCGCAATCTTTTGCGACGTGATAGGATCCAAATCACTACGGTCAATCTGCGCTAGCATCTCGGGAGATACATCGTAACGATAGAAATCCCCCAACACTTCATCCACACTTCTCACGAATCCAACTCGTTCAGAGAAATGGGAAAGAAGTGAGAAATCTGCTTGATCTTCTTGGAGAATACGATGAATCAGAATCGTGCGTTCTACAGGTGACATCGTCTTACCGCCAACGCCACCTACTTCACTCAAGATACGATATGCAAAACGAGAGAAGCTTACTACATCGATCATCATGAATGCCGATCCATCATCCTGTCTTCCACGCTTCGCTTGGAGAATCTCAATATATCGGCGTTCTACTTCCGCCTTCATCTTCTCAGGAACAATAATATAACCTCGGCGAGTCGGCCATTGTATTGCTTCCTCGCAGATTCGATCGAGCGCCTGATCCATCAGTGTGCTCGGGTGTATCCCACATAGCAAATGAAAACCCATAACTGTACCTCCTTCTATTGATCAAATATGATCATGATCAGAGGGTATCGAGGTTCTGTCCGTTTGCCGCTTTCATCGTCGTACCGGAAGCCGAAAGTTTATCTTCGATTGCTTTCTGCTCCTGTGGTCGTTTCACTTTCAAGGTCGTCGTCTTCACCATCTCTGTCTCAGAGAATACGAAATATCGAATTACCTTGTAAGACGGCATCTGATGATTCACATCCTTCACTTTGGCATTCAGATACTCTCGAATCGCCTTGTCACCGGCTGTCGTATCCGGAACCGGAAGATTCTTTCCGATTTCCTTTCGATCAATCAGCAACTTCGCGCAGATCTCTACGGCATCATGTTCATCCTTGGCACCCCAGACAAACGTCTCTTTGACACCCGGAATATTGTTAAGGAGTGACTCCATCTCTTCCGGGAAAGCCTTCTTTCCGTTAGTCAGAACGATCATTGACTTTACGCGTCCGGTAATATGAAGACATCCCTTCTTATCGAGATAACCCATATCGCCGGTGTGGAACCATCCGTCTGGTTCCAACGCTTCAGCCGTTGCTTCAGGATTCTCGTAGTATCCCTGCATCACACAATCACTCTTACATAGTATCTCACCGACTGCACCATTTTTGGTACTCTCAGAATCAATTTTAACCTCTACACCAGTCAGTGGGCGACCGACACTGCCATACACATTGCACTTTGCCGTGGTGACAGAAATAACCGGTGAAGTCTCAGTAAGACCATACCCCATTAGAAATTCGAATCCCCAGTTGTTAAAGTCCTCGATATACTTCTTGTCAATGCCCGCGCCACCAATCACTACAAGACGCAGATGTCCTCCCAGTTTCTTGATGATGGATGAGAAGAACACTCTTCTTAGGTCTATCTTAATCTTGCAGAGAAACTTCGAAATCGGGGTCATGATCTCAATCAGAGAACGCTTACCGGACTCATCAATTCCTTTACAGATCTTGCCATGTATATTCTCGAAGAGTAACGGCACAGAAATACAAGCTTCCACATGCCACTCACTCATGTTCTTTACGATATAACGCAATCCATCAGATAGGCACAAGCAACAGCCCCGTGCCAGAATAAAGTAATCACAAGTATTCTCAAAAGTATGATGAAGTGGCAGGATAGAGAAGATTCGCTCACCCTCATGCAGAGTCAATGTACTGGAGATGCCATACACATTTGTCATGATATTCTTGTGGGAAAGCAGAACGCCTTTACTCATTGCCGTGGTGCCGGAAGTAAACAGAATGATACGAGAAGCCTCCGGATCGATCTTCACAGTCTTCATAATACTGGAACCGTTCTCAATAGACTTCTTTCCGTCAGATATCCATTCTTGGATATCGACAAAGCGTGTATCTTCTTTGGGCCATTCTACATTGGAAGGAAGGTACTCGGTACACATGCACACAAATCTCTGTACTGCCACATCGTTCTCCGAAGAATGGTCGGCTATGCTCTTAATCATCTCATGATGCTTCGGATGATAGAAAAGCACTTCAACCTTGCCGCGAATCAGAAGATTGATCAATTCCTGCTCGGGTAGAAGTCGGTCAAGCGGAAGACCGACGGAATTCGATGAAAGGATTGACGAATAGGCAACAATCCATTCATATGCATTCTCACCTACGACACCGATATGCTTGCCCGCAAAGCCGTGAACAGAAAGTCCCTCCGCCAAGCACTCTACATCTGTGGTAAAATCCAGAAATGTCTTGTGGATCTCCCCCTCATTCGGCTTGCGTCTGAATATGAACGCTTCACGCGTAGGAAATGACTCTCTGATTCCAAAGATCAGATCACGCATCGTCTCGTAGCGCACACCTTCGTGCAATGGTTTTCCAACTATGCTTGGCATATTCCCTCCGCCATCGTTCTTCATCGCATGATGCACAAGATAACGCATCATACATAATTGTTAATCATACCACTACGCACGATATTCGTCTATTCATTGCGGGGGCTTTCAGAAAAGATTCTCAAGAATTGACAATTCTTCTTGAATGGTCTATTTTAGTTCTCTGTATAGATGTGACTAGATGATATAGAGGGGAAAATATCATGTCCGAGAATCAAAATCAGTCTTCTGCGCCGAAGCATACTGCAGCTGAGCTGGATAAGAAGTATCCGACTCCCCGTGGGTTTACGGGTTTCTTCTGGTACCATGTTTCCATGGCCATTACCAAAATTCTGGTAAAGCTTCGTTCAGAAGGAAAGAAGAATATTCCTTCCGTCTCACCTTACATTGTCTGCGCGAATCACCAGACTTACGCGGATGGCATGTGGATCATGAGTTTTCTCCCAAGAAAACACAGAAAAGTCTTCTGTTCTCTGGCCGCTTCTGATCTTGAGACCAACTACGGCGCACTCGGCCGCACAATGATGCATGTTGGTCGTGGTATTGCTGTAGATCGTTTCGGTAATCCTGTCCGTGGTCTAATTAAGGCAAAGAAGGAAGTCGAGAAAGGCAATATCGTTCTCGTCCATCCGGAAGGCACACGCACTTCTGATGGTCACGTTGCGGAGTTCAAAGACGGCGCTGCTTACCTTTCTGTCAAAGCAGATGTACCGCTCCTTCCCATTTACATCGAAGGTGGTTATCAGGCATGGTCCCGTCACATGAAGCGCCCGCAGACTTGGGACAAGATCCATCACAGAAGAAAGAGAATTACCATCCATTACGGTGTACCTTTCATGCCGGGTGATTACGAACACGACGCACACAAGTTGTCTGCTGCCGTCTATCAATGGATGAAAGATATGGAAAGCAAAGACGTCAACTTGCAAGAAAGCAAGTGATTTTACAAGATAGGATTTCTTGAAACATTAAGAGAAAATCGCCATACGAATCGCGTTAGGAATTACTTCGTAACGGATTTTGTGTCCAAAGAAGTCTTCGCCGTCATAATTCCCCTGCATCTGAAGATTACTGTCTTGCGACGAGAAGATTCCACTGGTGGACTGATAGCAAGTAAATGCCTTCTCACCAAGATGTTTGCCCTTCTTATATTTCAGAAGTTTACTCATGGCACTGAAACGCGATAGATGGTCCACTACACAGACTTCAAGAAGACCATCTGACACATCCGCCGTTGGTGCAGGACAGAATCCATTGCCATAGTACCGACCGTTACAAATACTGACTAGCGAATATGACAACCCTTTCTTCTCTACCATTTCTCCATTTTCCAACTCAATCGAATAGTCCATGGTGAAATGCCAGCCGTTCAGAAGACAGGATATGGCTGCAAACATATATGCATGATTTCGGAAGAACAAGCTCTTCGGATGTTTCGCTACAATTTGCTTCGCCTTAGACTGAACCAGTGTATCCAATCCTAACGAAGCGATATTCAGACTATATCGACTCCACATAGGAAGATGATTGCCCATCACATCGTAACTATCAATACGAAGCAGATCGACAGTCTGAATGATGGGTTCAGAGATTTTCTTTAGCAAAGACATTGGCTTCTTCATAATCGCCTTGGAATAGATGGTCTTCGCGAAATCATTACCGGTTCCTATAGGGACCACAGCCATCGGTGACTGACGGAAAGCCAAAGTATTGGCAACTTCATGAACTGTACCATCGCCGCCACATGCAAAGATAATACACTCCGAACCATACTTCTCCGCATAGCTTGCTGCCAGTTCACCCGCATGCCCGGCATGGTGTGTGTATTCAAGTTTGGATTTGTTGCGCACATCAGTTGGAAGCTCTGAAATCGCCTTCTCCAGAGCTTTCTTTCTCTTCTTATGACAATTGGAATTGACGATGAAAATGTACTGCACGTCTTTCCTCTTATTGCACTTGTTCCAAGTTTACTGCTTCTACTTATTGTTCTGGGTCGGTGATCATGTCCACCACGTCTCGAATGGTTCTGACCTTCTCGATTGCTTCGTCAGAGATTCGGATGGAATACTGGTTTTCCAAATCAACGACCAATTCGTATAACTGGAGCGAATCAAGCGGGAGTTCATCAAAGATCTCCGTCTCCATCTGGAAGCGTTCCGTTGGCAGATTCAGAAGTTTCGACAACATTTTGGCAATGGTGGCGAAGACTTCATCTTGAGATATCTTTCTTGATGTGGCCATGGTCACACCTCCGTATCGTCACGCACAATGCGCTTATACTGTTCACCGTTACTGTATTTCTTATACTGCTCTTCCACATAGTTGTCGATTCGCGCAACCATACCGGTCAGCAGTGTCTGTTCTTCTTCAGAAAGTGGATCCATGATGCGCTTCACCAGAACACGGTGAAATTTGGAATGCATACGATACGCCAATTTCCCCTGTCGAGTCAATGAAATACGTACGATACGACGATCCTTCGTATCACGCTGGCGCTCAACATATTTCTTCTTTACGAGGCGGTCGATCGCCACAGTCAGCGTACCTACCGTGATGCCGAGCATATTCGCTGTTTCCGTCATCGTACGCGCTTCGTATGGACCAATTGCATTAATGGTATGGAGTTCTGCAATCGACAAATCAGAGAAGTACCCCTTTGAAAGCGCCATCCCTTCCGTCAGAAGCACGTTATCGAATATATGTAACAGACTCTCTGCAAAGTCCTGTTCGTTGGTGGCCATCATCTATTCCCTCCTGAACAAATCACAAGAAAATCATACACGATAACAATTGAAAAGACAATGCATACTCTTTTCCCGTCCATGGAAAAAGACCCGAACGGTTCATCGAATCGGGCATTCTTCAATTGGTATCATTGTCGGGTACGATCCGGCAAAAAGGCCTGTCCGAATCACGCGTGTATTCTCGGCAATTTCAGGCTCCATTCCGCAGTAACGGCTCAAACTATTGAGGATTAAATCCGGACGTGCATTGTTCGCCGATCCGGCCATTGCCATAAATTCCACGCAATCGGGATCGTTCTCTTTCGTATCGGTAATCGTAAGCAGTAGTGGGCGAATATCCGTCTCTTTGGCTTTGCCTTTTGACATCTTCGTCACCATCAAGGATTCTTTCTTCATCGCAGTTTCAAAGGCTGGGCGGATGCCTTTCGCCTCGAAGCGATAAGAAGCCATCGTGACCAATGACATGATGCTGTCCTTCGGTTCCGGGATCGACTTCGCGCTTAAGATACGAAGTCCCTCCGGCAGCGCTTCATTCATTTCTTTGGCAAAATCACCCGCATCGTAGGGGCATTTCAACGAAATATCGAGATAGTCACTCGTACTCTCGATGCCCACGCCAAGCGGGAGAGCAAAGACCATCATGGGGCGTGGATTGTAGCCCTGTGAATAAAGGATTGGCAGTTCCGCGCGACGTGCCGCACGTTCGAATACTGTCATGAGATCGAGGTGACCGAGATACGTCGTCGCCCCTTCTCTAGCAAAACGGCATCGCTGCACATATGCTGTCTGGTGAGGTTGCATGGTCATCTTCTTTTCCAATTCACTTTGCAACATCAGGACTCACCTGCCTTTCCTGTATTATCCTGTCTTCCAGAGAAGCATTCGCCTACCCCGAAGCAAGCAATTCCACACCCGGAGCAATGTTCACGGCAGGATGGCGTCGTCTGTTCGGCATATGCTAGATGACGTTCAGACAGCAAGAACTTCTTCGTGACCCCCACGCTGACGTGATCCCACGGAAGTGTCTCTTCTTCTGAGAAAGCTCTTGCAAAATCATCGACGGACAGTCCATGTGAAGTCAATATCTCCAGCCACTGGTCGAACTTGAAATGATCGTCCCATGCATCATAGAACAGTCCCTTCTGATATCCTTCCAGAAGTACTGGCGATAATCTACGATCACCTCTTGCCAGCACCACTTCCCACACAGACGAATCGAAATCATGCCATGCATAGTGAATATTACGACTGCGGATATGATCTTTCAGCAATTTCTGTTTGCGGATCAATTCTTCTTTCGAATCCTGTTTCTCCCACTGGAATGGGGTAAACGGCTTTGGAATAAATAGTGATGTTGATACTGTAATATCCAGTCTTCTCATTCGTTGACCTGTCTCGCGTCCCACGTCAAAGTAGAGTTTCTCAATGCGTGAAGCAAGATCAGCAATGGCTATTACATCTTCATCCGTCTCAGTTGGAAGTCCAAGCATGAAGTAGAGTTTTACGGTACTCCATCCACCTTGGAATGCAAGTCGCAACGACGAGAAAATATCTTCTTCTCGGATATTCTTATTGATGACATCGCGAAGTCGCTGGGTACCCGCTTCCGGTGCAAATGTAAGTCCCGACTTTCTCGTACTCTGTACTTTCTCCATCAGGTCTAATGAGAAAGAATCCAGTCGCAAAGACGGAAGTGAAAGACTGGTATGATGACCTTCGAAAGTATCCAGAAGTTTCTCCGCAAGTTCCGGGAACTCCGTGTAATCACTGGTCGATAATGACAGAAGTCCCATCTCATCGTAACCGGTGTTCTTCTCCAGAAGTCTACCCTGCTCACAGAGTACATCTACGGACTTCTCACGAACCGGTCGATAGACGAATCCCGCCTGACAGAAACGGCAACCGCGGATGCAACCACGGAAGACCTCCAAGTAGGTACGGTCATGCACGACACGCATATTGGACACCACTGGGTTAGTCGGATAAGTAACCTTGTCCAGATCTTTGATGATACGCTTCTTAATCGTCGTCTTCACACCTTCATACTTCGGACGAATACTGGCACCAACGTCGCGGTCGTAGGAACATTCATACAAAGATGGCACATAGATGCCTTCGATCTCATCACAGGCCCGTAGAAGTTCCGCGCGGGTCATCGGGTGATTCGTCTCTTTGGAAAGCTTGTACTCGCGCACCTTCTCACAGAACTCGAGGATCATCTCCTCGCCCTCACCCATCATGACGATATCGAAGAAGTCCGCCATCGGTTCTATGTTATACGCGACCGGTCCACCGCAGCAAATAATCGGATCGTTCTCTCCACGTTCTTTCGAATAGAAAGGAATGCCGGACAGATCCAGCATCTGAAGCACATTGGTATAGCACATCTCATAGCCCAGCGTGAAACCGAGTACATCGAATTGATCCAGCGGTGTCCTAGTTTCCAGCGAGTATAGCTTCACATTCTTCTCACGCATCAGTGCATCCATATCAAGCCACGGTGAGAACGCACGCTCGCAAGCGATATGTGGATCTTCATTCATCACATGATAGAGAATCTGAAGCGCCAGATTGCTCATACCAATTTCATAGATATCCGGGAAGCAGAAAGCAAAGCGGAGAAATGACGTACGTCTGGTCTTCTCCAGTTCCTCCAGCATTTCTTCCTTCACAACAGCGTTGACTTCACCGCCCACATAACGAGCAGGGCTCTCCACCTTCATCAGATCCGCCCGCGACAGCGGCAATGGATTGTGTCTCATGATTGAATCATACTCCTTTGAATGTGCTCGTTCTATTGTACGTCAAAGGAGAGAAAAAGGGTACCTTCTCACGTTTCGATTTCAGCGTCGCCCCATTCAACCAGTGTAAATCCTGTACGTGTTCCATAAGGGCAGCATGACAGACAGATGAGGAAATTTCCAACTAATTTGCCCGTTCATCAAGGATAATCTGCACACGTTCGTTAATCGTCTGAATAACATCATCCATACTTCTTTGTTCGGAAAAATAACCTGCAGACTCCTCCACCACAATATTGATAATCTCCATATCCGGATACAGTGTGTGATGAATTGTCGTGTAATAATCCAAAAAGGTCTGTGCCTCATTTTCCGAATAACCATACAGCACGTTGAAATCCGAATCAAATGTATACCAATACCCCTGGTGTTCACTGGGATGAGTTAGAAAATCCATCGCATTCTCGAGTACATCCCATCGAATGAGCGAGCAAAATGGGGCACTTGACTCTTCTTCATAATGATAACTCTGAACTTCTTCACTCAACATGTATTTGATAAACTGCCAAGCCAGCTCAACATTGCTACAATCCGAAGTAACAGAAATGGTTTCATCAAACCTAACATAAGCATCACTTTCACTTCCTAAAGGATATCCTCGAACGCAACCTTCATTCACGTTCCAATTTTGGGTTAGTGGACGGTACGTATAGTACAAATAGTTTTCGCCTGCAAAACTATCCACTGTGTTACGAAATAGAAACTGCGAAGAATCAAATTCCATATTCATCTCTATATCTGAAAGACAATACTCTTTACACAATCTCAACAATGCTCGAAACGAATCGCAGGCGAAATCTGCTTTGTTTGATTCCCAACAAATAAAACTATCCATGTCTACAGCCAGCATCTCTTTAAGATAGTCTTCTTTTCTACTCCAAGAAAGAAAAGGAATCTCAGTTGAGTTTTCCAAATAATGGAGTGTGTCAGCATATGTAGTACACGCATCGGGTGAACAATTCGGGTTTAGAACTGCAGAAAAGAGAACCATATCAATCGGAATACACTTTAACTCACCACTATTTTCAAGATGTGCAAGTGCAGCAGGAGTAAATTGTTGCCGCCAAGATTCATCTTCACCATACCAATATGAAGACATTTCTTGGATATACCCACCATTTTCCAAATATGTAGAATTCACTTTATCTTCTGCATCAATACTGTGCAAAATCATATCGGGGCCTTCACCAGAAATCACATCCGTTAAACATGCCAAATAGCAAGGCGACAAAAAAACAAAATCACATGGCTTTTTCTACTTCTTCTACAAGACATACCACATCATCTCACATCATAACAATACACAGGTAAATATCCTTTGTTAAACAACTGTTCAAAAGAATATTCTTTTTTATAGTACCACGATGAGCGAGTATTGGCATCTAATCCACATTGTTCAATCACACTAATCTTGCTAGATGATACGGACACCACAAGCATAGCATGGGCCCCACTAGAATCTCTACACCGCCTTTTTTAATAATACGCCAAAAAAACGGATCTTCACGTTTTCTTGGGAAATGGAGAGCGCTTCATCAGGCAAGAAATGTTCATTGTTTCTTCCGGACAAGACCGTTTCCGACTGGAATGAACAAATGTCGCTGTAGTCGGAACATCCAGGAGCATTTTTCACGCTGC
>JAZLMM010000003.1:0-74535 GCA_045598705.1 Oscillospiraceae bacterium | reverse complement strand
AATATCACCTATATGATAATGAAGTGAATCAGCATCTTGTAGGGTACACATAAGCCAATCATTTTGTCGGGCGCCTAAACTGTAAATCAATTTATTGGAAAAAGTCTCGCTAGCCCATTTCTCAAAAGCCTCATCTGTCATATAACCAGTACTAGCATCTTTGTTTTCATTCGCCAAAACCAAGAGTTCTGACCAATCTATATCCGAATAGTTCACCCAATCCTGTTCTTCGCACCAATCTTCCAGTGTTTGCTCACTCAAAAAAGCCGGATTAATTGTATCTTTAACCTTGCTTTCTTTATCCTTCTTCTTACATGCGCACAAACCTATGCATGCTATAACCAGCAATACACTAACAAACCTTCTCATACATTGTTCTCCTTATAACCCGACATTCAAAGACAATGAAGTATATTAGACCAAAGTCTTTCTTAATTCTTCACCAGACAGCGGGCTGAGATAAGCTGGTGCAATATCCAGAACCGTCTTACAACCGGTTACGCCTTCCTTGGAAAGACGATAGATCGCTCGTGCATATGCAACCAGCACACCGGAAGTAAATTCAGGATTGGAATCCAGTTTCAGGCTATACTCGATCACATGCTTATTCTCTTTCTGAAGACCGCTCACGCCGGAACGGATGCAGAAACCACCGTGTGGAATACCACTATGGTTCTTCTGAAGTTCTTCTTCAGAAATGAAGTGTACAGTTGTATCATAATCTGCAAAATAGTTCGGCATGGTCTTGATCTCATTCTCGATACGTGCAAGATCTGCTCCCTCTTCTGCAACAACGAAACATTCACGCGTATGCTTCTGACGAGTAGTCAACTGAGGCTGTTCGCCAGAACGTACAGCTTCCAATGCAGAATCAACAGGAATTGTATACTGTTTCGCGTTCTTCACACCTGGGATACGACGAATTGCATCGGAATGACCCTGACTTACGCCTTTCCCCCAGAACGTATAACTCTCACCTTCCGGTAGTACAGCAGAAGAATATAGTCTTTCAAGAGAAAACAGACCCGGATCCCAACCTACAGAGATTGCGCCGACTGTTCCTGCCTTTTTAGCAGCCTCGTCCACCTCATCAAAGTGCTGTGGGATGTTTGCGTGGGTATCGAAGCTATCCACAATATTGAACATGGATGCGAGCTTTGGTCCCTGAACCGGAAGATCTGTCGCCGATCCGCCACAGAGGATCATCACGTCGATTATATCTTTCATTGATTCAATATCATTTACGGACATCACGCTTGCCGTTTCTGTTTCAATCTTTAAAGAAGAAGGATCTCGACGTGTGAATACCGCTACAAGTTCCATATCTGGATTCTGTCTGATGCTGGACTCAACACCGCGACCTAAATTACCATAACCATAAATGCCAATACGTATTGCCATAGTCAAACTCCTTTACAACAATCATTTGTTTTATGCATGGAGTATAACACTCAGAATTTTCTGTGACAATGAAAGTTCGATTCATTAGCATAAATCGTTCATAAGAAGCATGAAAGTAATATAATATTCATATGGAAAAAGCACTGCACAAGATTTCAGTTCGCGCATTATGTGAGCGCCTCTATCGTTCCGGTTCCCTACTTGGTGCCGGATATGGTGGCGTGTCAGGGCAAACGGGAACACGTGTACACCAGCGTGTCTTCAAAGATTTGAAGGCTCAGTACGAGGCAGATGAGATTACCACCGAATACCCACTATCCATCGAAATGGAGTATGAACTGTTTCGTGTGCAGCTTGGTGGCCGGGCAGACTGTGTCATTAAACAAGATGAGATAACCATATTCGAGATCAAGACACACAATAAGGTGGCAGAGAAAGTAGAATCGCTCATACTACCTACACATGAGGCTCAGGTAAAGATATATGCTTATCTATATTTCGAGTCGCATCCAGAACTTAATAGACTGAAGATTGTTCTTCGTTATGTCTCAGCAATCACCTATCAATTTCTTGAGAAGATTCAAGTCTTCACAAGAGAAGAAGCTACCGACTTCTTTGCGGATACTATGTCGCTTTACCTTGCGGAAGCACAAAGAATATGTGATTACGAGCGTGTACGTAATGAGTCCATTGCCTCACTATCTTTCCCGTATTCCACGATGCGAAGCGGTCAGAAGGACTTTATGAAGTCCGTACTCTCCACGCTGAAGCACAAAGAGACACTCATTGCAGAAGCTCCGACCGGAATCGGCAAGACAATCAGCACGCTCTTCCCTGCAATCAAATGGCTGCCACGTGCCGAAGGCGGCAAAATATTCTACGCAACAGCCAAGCAAGCGACCCGAGAGGTAGCTGACAAAGCTTTGGTCGATATGAGAAATGTGGGCCTTGTAATCAAGTCCATCTTGCTCGCACCCAAAGAAGGAATGTGCACAGCGGGCGAAGAATTCTGCGACAGCCGTTTCTGTCCTTATGCAGATGGTTACTACAGCCGACTCAATGCCGCTTTGGAGGAGTTACATGGAATCGATGCCATCTACCCGGAAGATATCCGAAGAACGGCGCAGAAGCATAGAATCTGTGCACATGAACTTCAACTAGATGCCTCATTGATGTGCGACGTGATCATTTGCGATTATAACCACGTCTTTCACCCACGTATTCACCTACAGCGTTATTTTGTGGCCAACGAATTCTGTCACTCGATCCTGATTGATGAGGCACACAACATGATTTCCCGTTCAAGAGATATGTTTAGTGCGCCTTTTTCGAGAAGCACATTGCTCACTGCATTTCCGCTTCTTAGTACGATTTCGCAACGAACAGAGAAATATGCGCATCAATTGCTGGATTATTTTACATTGCTGGATTGTGCTTTCGAGAAGGATTCTCCAGGAATCAATATGGTCGAACCCAAGATTCAGGAGAAAGATATCGTCATAGGCGAGGATTTCCGCGCAGTCAAAGCGCCCCTAGGTGAACTCTATCGCATACTCTGGGCGCTATGTTTCCACGTATCGAATATTCTGGCCGAGCTGCAGGAACGCGATAAGCGTAGAGTCTTATCCGAATTCTATTTCGAAGCACGGTTCTTCCTGACCATTCTTGAATTATACTTCGATAACACCTACATCGTAGAGGTAACCCGCTCAGGAATATGTTCCAACAACCAGTATGACATTACCATCATGCTGGACTGCCTGGATGCTTCGGACAAGCTCGCATCCGCGCTTCGAGATCAGCATAGTGCCGTTTTCTTCTCTGCCACGATGTCTCCGAATCAATACTATCAGAGCATGATTGTCGGCAAGGACACAAGTTTCTCCTCCATGCTGACACTTCCGAGTCCTTTTCCACCAGAGAATCTACAGGTCGTGGTGATCAAAGACATCAAGACGACCTACGAAGAGCGTCAATTCACTAGCCACAGAATTGCAGAGACGATCGTATCCACGGTTTCCGGCCACAAAGAGAACTTCATGGTGTTCTTCCCTTCATTTGCCTATATGGATATGGTGTACAAGGAAGTATATAAGCTCACACAGAAAGATGCCGACATCGAACTGATGCTTCAGACATCTGGGATGAATGCGGAAGATAAGAGACTCTATCTGAAGCGTTTCGACCGTCATGGAGACAAGACCCTACTTGGTTTTGCCGTTCTCGGCGGACATTTCGGTGAAGGAATCGATTTAGTCGGTGATCGCCTGAAAGGGGCATTTATCGTAGGCGTCGGTCTCCCGCAGATCAGCAAAGAACGCGAGATCCTCTGCCAATATTTCCAGAACAAGTTTGGAGATGGTTTTGCTTACGCTTACAAATATCCAGGTTGGGAGAAGGTACTTCAAGCCGCAGGCAGAGTAATTCGGGACGAGAACGATCGTGGATTCATCGCTCTCATGGATGAAAGATATGTACGAGAAGACTATCGGATCCTGTGGCCGGAACATTGGCGCGCGGTTGAATACACAAGTGACAACGTGGAGATTTTCTGGGATTAGACCGGAGGTAAGGTTTCCAGAATGCTCATTCTGTCGTAGTTCTTCTCTAACCTTTCGCACAAATATTGATGGGTAACCGCGCATAAATCGTCCAGCACATATTTCTCCGCGTGAAAAGCACTTAACCTTTCAAGCGGAGCAGAACGAATGTATCGCAGTGCATCCACACAACCTAGTGAAATATAGCGATAATCTTTTGCCGCCGATACGCAGGCAATATTCGAACAATATAGTCGGCACTGAGTAAAGGAGAAAGCCCTAGTTGGCATGTCATTTACCTTTCCACAATCACATTCGTTCAAGTCAAAACCAAAACCCAATGCATCCATGACCCGCCATTCGAATGCAGAGACAATCTGTCTATATTTCTTCGGATGTTTGGATAGATCATAAAGCACATAGAGCGAAAGTGGATACATAGAAGCGGATGATTCAGGGTCAACAGATACATCAGAAATGACTTCTAAGATATGAGATGCGCAGGTTAAGGCATCAAACGAATCATATAGGCCACGAAAACTCTCCACGGCCTCTCCTTCTTTCAAGTAGTAGAAACCTTTACTTTCAGACAAAACCAGATCCGCAAGTATAGGTGGAGTTGCCATGGAAGCAAGACGAGATGAATGTTTCTTAGCACCAGGTACCATCGCAGAAATCACGCCTTGATTCGGTGTAAGAATAGAAATTATCGCATCTTGATCACGGTGTGGCTTCGCACCAATGACCAATCCTCTCAACGTAAAACTCGCGCCCATAGAATTTAATCTTCTTTCTTCGAGTAGCCAAACTCATCTAAGAAAACCTGACGGTTCTTCCAATCCTTTCTAACTTTCACATAAAGTTCTAGGAATACTTTACAGTCCGTCATTTCTTCAATGCTCTTTCGTGCGGCGGTACCAATACGCTTAATCATCTGACCATCTTTACCAAGAAGGATACGCTTATGCGAATCACGTTCACAAATGATCGATGCATGGATCTTTACAAGACTTCGATCATAACTATCCTTAGCATCTTCCTTCATAACTTCATCAAATGAGTCGATCTCCACAGCAGTACCATGCGGAATCTCCTCATTCGTATAGTGAAGGATCTGCTCACGAATCATTTCTGCAGCGATTTCACGTTCAGACTGATCGGTGACTTCTTCCATTGGGAAATAACGAGGTTGAGAAGGCAACATATTAATGATTACATTCATCAATTCTTCTACGCCATCATCTTTCAACGCTGAAACCGGAACGATCGCAGTAAAGTCTGCAAGAGAAGCATAGTTAGCGATTAAAGGAAGCAAATTTTCCTTTGTCACGGCATCCGCTTTATTTACGATGAGAATCAGTGGTTTCTTCAATTTCTTGGCAGTCTCCACAGCCTGTTTCTCTACTTTAGCCGGTTTGTTGAAACGAGCATCTACCATCAGTGCAACAACATCAGCACCTTTGGCCGCGCGGAAAGATGAATCCACCATGAACTCAGATAATTTTGAAGTTGGCTTATGAATACCTGGCGTATCTACAAAGATGACCTGCGCATCTGGACGATTATATACAGCTCGAATATTCGTACGAGTTGTCTGAGGCTTATGGGATACGATTGCAAGTTTCATACCAGAAATGCAATTTAGAAGCGTCGATTTGCCCACATTCGGTCGACCAATCAGTGCACAGTAGCCGCAATGAGGCAAAATCTCGCCAACTGGGTGTTCGGCTTCTTCAATTGGAAGAATATTCGCGTCATCAACATTCATAAGATTATCATTCTCTCTTGGCAAACCAATCTCCACCATGATTCGTTCCTGTTCAGAGAACATCATCTCTTCTTCACTTTTCGACATATGATCGAAACCAAGAAGATGAAGAAAAGAATGTACCGCCAAGAAAACCATCTCTCGGTCTAAGGAATGACCGTATTCTTCTGACTGCTTTCTCGCACGTTCAGTGCAAATTACCACATCGCCAACGGTCAATATCTTTCTCCCGTTTTCATCGTATGAGAAATCAAAAGGCATCAACTCATTAACTAGTTGTCCCTCTTTCATTTCGAGAGCGGAGAATGACAATACATCTGTTACTTTATCAATTTCTCGAAACTCACGGTTTAATTTACGAATAGCCTCTGTGCCAACAAGTCGAATATCGACAGAAATCTCCGCATCTGAATCCTTGAATCGAGTATCAATCCATGAGGAATTAAGCACTATATCAAGCGCTTTTTCAACATACTCTTGAAAATGGACTGTTGCTTCTTTGGTATATGAACGTGTTTGGTTACAAATTGAAATCATCATTCCGGATACTTCACCCTTTCATGGAAGAAACCTGCATACACTTGAATAAATGCCTCTATAATAGCCTCAAGATCAGAGAAAGAAAGTCCTGAATTCACAAGTTGATCTTCATCGATCTTTGATTTAATGATGCTTCGACAGAGCGCCTCCGCTTCAGTAATGTCATGGACGCCACGAGAACGGATTGCCGCCTCACAAGAGTCAGCAATCATGACAATCGCAGATTCTTTGGTAGAAGGCACATTCCCTTTATAACTGAAATTCGCTTTGTCTGGTGGTGGCAGGCCCTTCTCCTCCGCTTCTTTCTTAGCTTTGTAATAGAAGTAACCCGGACATGTAGTACCATGATGTTCAAGAATGATATTCTGAATCGCCATTGGCAACATATGCTTCTTCGCAAGTTTGATGCCGTCTGATGGGTGGGAAGTAATGATAGCAATACTTTCCTCCATAGGAAGATTATCATGTGGGTTCACGCCATCAGATTGATTCTCTGTGAAGTATTCTGGTCGCTCCAACTTACCGATATCGTGATAGTAGGCACCAACCTTAGCAAGTAAAGCATTCGCATGGATAGACTCTGCTGCGGTATCTGAAAGATTGGCAACCATCATACTGTGTTGAGAGGTGCCAGGAGCTTCCAAGAAGAGGCGACGTTGTAGAGGATGGCTCTGCTGAGCCAAATCAAGAAGTCTCATTGGTGAAGCCGAATTAGAAATCAACTCAAAGATTGGCTGTGAACCAATTGCAGCAACAACAGAACACCCTGTTCCGATAACGGCCCACAACGCGGAATTAAACATATCGGTAGTCGTTGACTGCGTGACAAGACTGTAGCCCAAAGAAGCAATCAAAGAAGATACGCAAGAGAGAATGATCAATATTGCTGCGTTGTACTTGTTGTTCTTCTGACCTGCAATGACAGCGCAAACATAAATACTTACGACAGATACAAATATCAGTTCGGTGTTGAAACCACTCATCGGTAGAACCATCATAAGCGACAAACAACTTAATGTAATACCACCCTGCATACCAAGATAGGTGGAGAATATGACAGTTGGGAAAAGAATCGTTGAAAACAAAGGAGAAATTGAACTTAGATATCGGCTGGACACAATTGGTACAATGAACGCAATCATGAGAGAAATCAAAGTTTTCGAACCATTCTCATAAGGATGTTCATATCTAGATAGATAGAATGCACCTGCAAAGAAGATAATGAAAATGTAAACGATGATACCCAACAGTAAGCGAACATCAAAACGTGAGGAAGGCAGTAGATCCAAATCCTTCAATTGACTATAGATATGAGGCGTAATGGTTTCACCAACACTAACGATACGTGCCCCCTTCTGAATCATCACCGGATCATTGACCGCATTACGATAAGCTGCGTCTTTAGCTGATATCGTTGCACTCTCATCATAAACAGCATTGGGCTTCAGAAGACTTCCAAGAACATTCTTCAGAAGTGCACCTAAAGACATGTATTCATTGGTGTTCAATGTTGATGTATTCTTGACCAACGAACAATAATTATTTACTTCAATCATAAGAGATTGTGCGTCAAGCGCATCCATCTCAAGCATGGAAGTAATGGAAATAGCTTCATTCTCCACATAGTTGAAATCAACAAAAGAGATATTCGCCAAAGTATAGGCAACATCAGCAGAAATTTCAACATTAAAGCGTTCTTTCACAGCAGAAAGAAGTAGGTTGCTTAATTCCTGCTTATTATTATGAATCACACCTAGTTCATCTATATTACTCTTGCGAAGTTCACTACAATACTCAAAGAAACGATGTACTATATCCGTATTCTCTGCACTAACTGTATCAGAAATAATGTAGATTGGTTCAATCTCAGCACTAGCCTTAATTGCACGGCGTTCAGTCTCATAACTATCTTTCGTGGAACGAGTCGAGTTAATATCAAATTCGCTGATCTGCCCCTGGGATACATCATATTTCTTAGGGAGTGATCCAAAATACACAATGGTTACAAGAAGGATTGCAAGCAAAGCCATCGAAACAATGCTAACAATTCGAAACAGCTTTGTTCTCTTCTTCAAATTACCTCGCATGACTATGCTCACCCCTTTCTCTAGCATTATAAGCCATAATAATCTTTTGTACCAAAGGATTTCGAACAATATCAGATTCCAGTAGCGAAACAGTTGCAATTCCATCGACATTAGAAAGGACAGAAATTGCATCATCAAGACCATTACGATAACCGGAAGGCAAATCAATTTGCGTCGTGTCACCACAAACGCAAGTTCTAGAATTCATTCCCATTCGTGTTAGAAACATCATCATCTGCTCGATGGTAGTATTCTGAGCTTCATCAAGAAGAATGAAAGAGTCATCCAAATTACGACCACGCATATACGCCAATGGGGACACCTCAATAATGCCACGATCTATGCTTCGTTCAAAAGCTTCACGCCCCATTAATTCAAGCAAAGCATCGTAGATCGGGCGCATATACGGATCAACTTTCTCTTCAATATCACCAGGAAGATATCCAAGTTTCTCACCCGCTTCCACTGCAGGTCGAGTCAGAATTATTCGAGAGACAGAGCGTTCTCTCAAAGCTAGTACGGCCATCGCAACGCCGAGGAATGTTTTGCCAGATCCTGCGGGACCTTTACAGATTACTACATCATTCTTGGCCATTGCATCAACATACATGCGTTGTCCTAATGTTTTCGCTCGAACTGTTCTGCCTTGCGGTGTTGTGAGAATAACTGGGCTCTCATCACGTACAAACTCGTCTAGACGATTCTCTTTCTCGAGAAGGCAGAGATAACGTACAGTATGGTAATCCATCTTCTCACCTTTGGTGACCATTTGATCCAACGCATGAAGTACATGTCTGACGTGTTCAATCTTACTCATCTCACCTGTTATGGAAATATCACAATCAAGTGCGATAAGCAGGCAATCAAACACATCTTGAATGATTTTCAACCACGTGCAATTGTTATTGCTTAACTCAGAAATATTCGAAACCTGAACTATAATTTCTTCGTTCATTCACAATCTCCTTTACACGTCACAACGCAATTTATCAACAAGGGCTTCATAGTATGCCGGGACAGGAGCCTGAAAAGAAATCACCTCTTCGGTTCTTGGGTGGATAAATTGAATAGATGTACTGTGAAGAGCCTGACCTTGAAGCCCATAATTCTCACGCTTCGGTGCGTAAAGAGGATCTCCAATACATGGATGTCCGATATATGTCATATGTGCACGAATCTGGTGAGTACGTCCAGTTTCCAAGCGGCAAAGTAGATCCGTGCCTTTACGGAAACGTTCCATAACCTGAAAATGAGTGATTGAATCTTTACCTTCTTCACACACCGTCATCTTACGCCGATCATTCGTTGCACGACCAATCGGCGCATGAATCGTTCCTTTATCTGAATCGACCACGCCATAAACACACGCACGATATTCACGAACCACTTCATGGTTTGCAATCATTTCTGCCATAGCAAGATGTGTCTCATTATTCTTGACAGCCACCATAAGGCCAGAAGTATCCATATCAATTCGATGTACAATACCCGGACGAATTACACCGTTTATATCAGATAACTGACCCGCACAGTGATAAAGAAGCGCATTTACAAGTGTTCCGGAATAATGCCCCGGAGCGGGATGAACGACCATGCCTTGAGGCTTATTAATGATAATCAAATCATTATCTTCATATACTATATCCAAAGGAATGTTCTCAGGCTTTGCATCTGTGTCAACAGGTGCAGGAAAATCTATATCTATCTTCTCACCACCAGAGACTTTAAAAGAAGCCTTTACCTGTTTGCCATCTACGAGTACTGAACCACTTGCTATCAGTTGTCCTGCACGAGAACGAGTCAGATCCGGGCAAGCTTGCGGAAGATAAGCATCTACACGTCCTTCATATCCTTCAACTATATAAGACTCAATCATGAATCTTCCCCGCCTTCATTCTCAACAATAATATGATCTGATTCAATATTATCCGTATCTTCATTCTTCTTTCCGTCAAATGGAATTTCAGGGATGAACTTGTCACTGAAAATCAAGCATATAGCAAGAAGAATACAGGAACAGGTAACATAAATATCTGCGACATTGAAAATAGGAAACGTATAACTTCCAAAATCAAAGCGTATAAAATCTATTACATACTCCAGACGAACACGGTCAATCAAATTGCCTAGCGTTCCAGCAGATAAGAAAATCAATAAGATTGAGAGCCGACGACTTCTAAACTTGCAAAGTACGAACCCGGACAAGAACATCAACACAAGAAGCGCAAGACCAGAAATGACAGACAACATCGTAATGCCCCATGATTTATCTGCAAACATGCTAAAAGCACTTCCCGTATTACGAACATAATGGAAAGACAAGAAATCATTGATGATTGGTCGAATACCTTGATAGGCCATAGACTGCGTGATCATAAACTTAGTAAACTGATCGATGATTACCAATAGCACAAACAACTCACCAAAAAGGAAATATGTAAACCAATTTGGTTTTTTCAATTCTTCATTCATATATTCTTATCCTTTCTATTTTCAGACACTTTCCATCGGAAATATCCAGATCCGCTATAACGGCATTAATCATGGCTAATCCCTCACAAGGCGTATATCTCGACGGTAATTTATCACCTAATCGTCTTAGTGAGCAATCGGATGCCATTCCCAGCACGCCTTCATCTGTGCCAGTCATACCTACATCGGTAATGTATCCGGTTCCATGAGGAAGAATCTTCTCGTCTGCTGTCTGTACATGAGTGTGCGTACCTAGGAACAATGAAACTTCGCCATCTGCCATATAAGCCATAGCACCCTTCTCGCTAGTCGTCTCTGCATGAAAATCAACTAGAATATTGGTAGGATGATATTCTTCTTTCCATCTTTGAATATTCTCTTCAAAATATTGAAAAGGCGAATTGGGAACCGGGGACACAAATACTTGTCCCATAATCGCCACGACCAGAAGTCTTCCTTTATCACCCAAATCAATTAAATACTCCGCAAATCCAGCCCACTTCGTGCTCACATTCCCTGGACGGACAATTCTCTTCTCTTTGTCGGCAAAACGAAAGAAATCAGGACAGGAGAATGCATGATTACCAAGCGTAATGCAATCAACGCCCAAGGAGAAAAGTTCCTTGGCAGATGTGAAATTGATTCCAAGACCCGCCACTACGTTCTCGGCGTTTACAACACAGACATCCACTTGTTTCTCGTCAAGTAATGTCCTTAATTTGTTCTTTAATATACGCTTACCCGGATGGGCTACCACGTCACCGACAAATAGAACCCGCAAACCATGTTCCTCAATTCAATAAGATATGTGTTACATTATACCATAAATATGACCATTCCCAATGCATAAAAAAGAAGCCCCTCCCTAACGGGAGAGGCTTCTACTGTTTCTGATTACTTCGCAACATCTGTGGCACGTGTCTCACGAATAATGTTTACTTTGATCTGACCCGGATAATCGAGTTCTTCCTCGATTGTCTTACATATATCACGAGCCTTCAAGATCATATCGTCGTCCGAAACTTTCTCCGGACTAACCATTACGCGGATTTCACGACCAGCTTGAATTGCAAATGCTTTCTCGACACCATCGAAACTCGTAGCGATTTCTTCAAGTTTCTGGATTCTCTTTACATAAGTTTCCATGTTCTCACGACGTGCACCCGGTCTCGCTGCTGAAATTGCATCCGCTGCAGCAACCAGTACAGAAATTTCAGACGTCGGCTCACAATCACCATGATGAGACATAATTGCGTTGATAACAGTATCGTTCTCTTTATAACGACGTGCAATATCAGCGCCAAGATCTATATGAGAACCCTCAAGTTCGAAATCAGCGGCTTTACCAATATCATGTAGTAAGCCGGCTCTTCTTGCAAGCATTTCATCCAAACCAAGTTCAGCAGCCATCATACTGGCCAACCAAGCAACCTCAATAGAGTGTTGCAGCACATTCTGCCCGTAACTTGTACGATAGCGAAGTCTACCAAGATACTTAATGATCTCAGGATTCAAACCAACGATACCAGTATCAAATACAGCTCTTTCACCCTCTTGCTTAATCGTCTGATTGACTTCCTTACGGGCTTTGTTACACATCTCTTCAATTCTTGCGGGATGGATACGTCCATCCATAATCAGACGCTCAATGGTCAAACGAGCAATCTCACGGCGAATTGGATCAAAACTCGAAAGAATAACAGCCTCAGGTGTATCGTCGATGATAATGTCCACACCTGTACTCGTCTCAATGGCACGGATATTTCTACCTTCACGTCCGATAATACGTCCCTTCATTTCATCATTCGGCAGGGATACTACGGATACTGTTACCTCGGAAACATAGTCGGAAGCATAACGTTGAATGGCATTGACCACAACTTCACGTGCTCGCTTATCTGCTTCGGATTTGGTCTGATCCTCCATCTGCTTAAGCATAACAGCCATATCATGACTGTATTCCTGCTTCGCTGCATCGAGCACAAGGTTGCGAGCATCGCTTACAGAAAGTCCGGAGACCTTCTCCAACTCGATCACTTTCTGATGTTCGAGTTCTTTGACCTTCTCTTCCATAGCTTTCACATCACTGATTCTCGAATCTAGTGCGCTTTCCTTTTGTTCCATAGCCTCGACTTTGCGGTTCAAGGACTCTTCTTTCTGGTCCAGACGATTTCTCTCTCTAGCAATCTCAGACTTTCTCTCACGAACATCCTTTTCTAAATACTCTTTGGATTTCGTAATCTCCTCTTTTGCCTGCAAGAGAAGTTCTCTCTTTCTGCTTTCAGCATTCTTCAGCGCCTCACCAATCACTCTTTCTGCATCTTCTTCTGCCTTAGCTACATCTGCCTCCAGCTGTTGCTGCTTCACAGACATACCCTTGCGGTAATATAACACGGAAAATACTACACTGATGAGAGCACCGACAATGAAAGCAATCACAATTAATAGAATTGCTAACCAAAGTTCTATGGTACTCACCTCCAATATTAAATTTTCAAGATTCAAAAACATGTGTCATTCATAACAAACACTTATTAATTGTAAATATAAAATACTTCGATTGTCAACTTATTTGATGGTCTCTTTATTTGATTTTTTATAACATTTCTTGACTTTTTTGGCAGGCATTCGTCTTTCAAATGCCTTTTTCGAGGCGACAGAATAACCGAAAAAACCAAGAAGTTTTCCCAGTCCATAGTATTCGCCGTGAGAATACGCAACAAGCTTTGCCCGATCAAGACAGATTTTACCCTGTTCATTGATATAATGATCATCCACAGACACCGCAACGACTTCAGCTAGAAACATATCATGTGAACCCAATTCAATGATATCTCGTAATTTGCAACTAATCGAGACAGGACTCTCCTGAATCTGAGGCGCATACTGAAGTCCAGGTGCTTCCGCCACATGAAGCGACATTTCAGCAAATTTATCTACCTGCGTTCCACTTCTCACTCCGCAGAAATCACAGGCTTTGGCCAGATCCTCTGTTACAAGATTGATCACAAACTCTGAGGTCTGTGTGATCAGTTCATGAGAATGTCTTGATTTGCGCACAGAAATAGACACCATGGGTGGTTCAGAATTGATTGTTCCCGCCCAGGCAACAGTGATGACATTCGGACGCATCGAAATCTGCTTCGGATCTTTACCCGCACAGGAAACCATCACGACAGGTACAGGATTAAGCATAGTTGATGGAGCAAAAGTAACTTTCATATATAAAACCTTCTTTCTAACAAACGTGTATACCAAACATTTCATGATTGAGGAGAAACTCTTTATAAGGCAATCCGGCTGAGAAACCAACTAAGCGACCGTCTTTACCAATTACTCGATGACATGGAATTAGAAGAGGTAATGGATTCTCACCACATGCAGCACCCACGGCACGAGTAAGATTTCTAGCCATCGTCTTATCCCCTCCCGTAAGAGCCAATGCGACATCTTCATAACTCACTGTGTCACCATAAGGAATTTGTGCGACTTTCTCCCAAACTCTTTTCTGGAAATCACTGCCAAATAACGGTACAGCATGAACCGTAAAAACTGTACGTCTTTTGGCGAAGTACTCATTCATCTGTTGCATACATCTACTAACCTCATCTGGGAAAGGAAGGTTAAGTAAATCTCGATACGATTCATCATCAGCAGACTTGAGGATGCCCGAATCATCTGCAATGCCAGTTCGAATGGCCACATTTCTTTCCAAAGAATCTTCTAATTTCTCACCATAACTAAAGAATTTAGTTGATTCTACAGAGTGATTATCACCTCTTATAGCTAATACACCCTTTCGAAATGGAACAAATCCTACGGAATAATCCGGATAGTCAGAATCAAGAAGTGAGAAAAGCGCTGCATCTACAAAATGATCTTCGATATGAAGTGCATCTTCCAAGATGGCTTCCTGTTGAAGATGACACCGATTTGCTATTTGTTCAGCGAAATCATCTTCGACGCACATCAACATGGTTACACGATGAAGATTCATCTCAAAGAAAGCAAGTCTTACCAGGCGATCCAGAGCAGACGCAAAACAATCCATTGAGATACTGTCTTCGAGCGAAGAATCATCATTAGCATAGTGAACAATCAGTGCAGCATTTCGATGAGTCAAAGAAATATCATCTAGTCCCATTATTGCAAAAGGCACCTCGCCCTGCTCAGAAGAAACAGAAGCAATAAAGAATCTCTTACGTATATCGGAGAGTATTGAACGAATATAAGCAGGCACATCGTCTGTGACGCGATCAAGAAGGTGCTGAGCCTTGATTTTCGCGGCATCCATGATTCGAATAGGCGACATGATCACATCCATCGAGTAATACCTCCTTATTCCTCTTCCTCCCGTTCGCGCACAAGAATCGGCTGAACCTTGTCATTAATGTAAGCCAGGTCATTCTGAAACTCCAAACTATTTGATACAGAAGGAATATAGATAGCCTCTTCCATAAGTTCCATATATTGAATCAGGTACATGCCATATTTCTGACGTCCAGTCACACTCTTCCAGACAGAGGTGGCTGAAATCGAAGGTAAATATCCTTCACGATTCTGAAGACGGCTTGTAAGAAGCAATGCATCTTCATCCATAGCGAAAAATACGGCTAGATCACAAGCTTCTTTGGGACGTTCACAATGCGAAGAAATACATAGTGGATAGCTGATAAGAAGCGGTGCAGAATAAGTATCTTCTTCTGAAGATGGATACTGCATGAGATTCAAAGTATTAGGCATATAGTTATCATAACGAGGCAACTCATCCGTTGTACCAGCCCAAACGCCAACTTTTCTTGAAAGAAGCGGAGACATTCCATCGAACAAAATATCTAATTCTTCTTTAGAATAAGACTCATAACACAATCCATTTCTTACCAAAGATCGCGTATATTCAAGCGCATCAGTATAAGCCCTTGATTTGCGGTCAAGATCTGAAGCTGCAGATAAATATGGGCTAGAATAAACAGAACATGGTAAATATGGCAACATACTTTCTGCCATGTAAAACGGTAAGACGACCTTCTCTTTCTCATTCAGCATAGAAACTTTCAACAGAAGTTCCTCAATAGAACGTTTACTCTGCTGAAAACTAACAGCTGATACGCCTGCACGATTTAATACTTCCATGTCGCAATAAAGAATTGCGGCTGCAGTCTGGTAAGGAATGCCATATTGTTCCTGATTCACAAAGAAAGAAGAAATCATATTCGCATACGTGCGATCCGCTGACAGAAGCGTGTTATCAGCCAAGTAAAATGTAATCGGAGAGGCATATCCACATGATACGACCTGATCAAATTCTTCCGTAAGGAAAATATCTGGTAATTCACCTTCACTCTCCCATTGATTTAATGTTGTGATATTACAACCCGTATCTCCGGTACCATATACTTTCAAGATAAAAGGAAGATCTATCGAATCTAAATAACCTAGATCAACTGTGTCACCCGTAACGCCTTCTCCAAGAAGTCCTTGAGATTTCGCTACATAAAGTTTTGCTATATACATACATGTCTCATATGAAAGTGGTGAAGCAATAGAAATTTCATAACTTTCACTTGAAATAAGAGAAGAACTCACCTGCGTTTCTACATCAGAAGAAATCTCTGAAACTAGTACTGATGGATAACTATTGGTAGATTTATGGCATCCTACTGAAAAAAGGCAGGATACAATCAATACAAATGAGAGAAAATATGATCCGAATCTACGACTCATATAGCAGTCGCCTTTCCCTACCTTGTGAGATAAAAACATATTTAATAGTCTTCCTCTTTTCCATATATATTTAATTATACATGAATATACAGAAAAATAGTCACTTGAAGAAAATATATGAAACCGAAAAAAAGACGGACACCAATAAGGATGTCCGTCAAATGGAGCCAATGGTGGGAATCGGACCCACGACCTATTCATTACGAGTGAATTGCTCTACCCCTGAGCCACATTGGCATTGCTCTTCTCAAAGCAAATAAAAATATACCGATTTATGGCGAATATGTCAAGTGAGACAGCAAAAAGAATCACTCATATTGCATACGCCAGTCGATGCATCGTTGTAAATACTTCACATAATCTGGGTTCTTACACATGCCTTTGCCCTCAACATCTGAAATCTTTGCCACGTCCTGACCATTGCAACGCGTAGTCTTCATGACAATGTTGAGTGCCTCTTCGCAAGTATCATTCGCAATATATGTACCAATACCGAAAGCTACACGGGCACGACCATGGAAATGACGATACAGTTTATCTGCACGTTCAAAATTCAGGCTATCCGAGAACAGAAGTGTCTTCGTTCTGGGATCAATGCCTAATGATTCATAGTGTCGAATCATTTTCTCCCCCCACTCGAAAGGATCTCCGGAATCATGACGAACACCAGAGAACAGTGTAGAATACGTTAACTGAAAATCACGCAAGAAACAGTCCGTAGTAATCGCATCCGTAAGGGCTGTTCCGTTCAGCACGCCATATTCATCGACCCAAGACCGAAGTGCATACCAATTGGAATAGGCAGGATTATGCTTGTGATTTCCTTGCCCTACGCACATAATCCACTCATGTGCCATAGTACCGACTGGCGTCAGATTGAATTTCTTCGCAAGATATACATTGGACGTTCCGACGAAACGACTTTCTCCCAAATCAGCCTCAGACAGACATTTGACCGCTAACTCCTGCGCTTCGGCAGATAATCTTCTTCTCAAGCCGAACTCACTGAAGGAAGACAAGCAGTATTTCCCGCTTCTTACCCATTCAATCTTCTCTGCCAGTCTTTCTTTGAAGCTCGAAATCAAAATATTGTAATCATATGCCATGCGGAAATACACTTCATTAACGATTGCAAGCGTCGGGATCTCATACATAGATGTATTCAACCATGTACCACGAGTGTCGATAGTCAAGCCACATGGTGCATCAGTAGTGATCTCAAAATCTTCAAAACGTGGATTCCAAAGTCTAAGGAAATCAATATAAGAACCTTTGATCCATTGAATCGAATCAAGATATGCTAATTCGTCTTCTGTGAAACGCAAGTCACAATATGCTTTAATCTGTTCTTTGATCTCTTCGACCATCTCGCTTGTAAATTTCACATCCGTATTTCTACAAGCGAAAGACCAAGTCGTCTTATACGATGGGAACTGGTGATAGATTGCCTGTCCCATAGAAAACTTATACATATCTGTCTCGAGAAGACTTACGATGATTCGATCAAGTTTCATCTTATACATTCCTCCAAGGTTCTTTGCCTTCATGTAATACACAGATCTGACAGCACTTCATTGTAGAAATTGCCGCATCATGTGTCGCAGGAGAAACACCTGCACAACAAGCGCTATCCACGATGATATCCCTCTCCGGGAAAAGGTTCTTAATGATCAATGCATTGGAAACCACACATATATCGGTACAAAGCCCTACGAGTTCCACCTCATCTGTATCGTCTTTCAAGAATTTCTTCCATCCGTTATAACCAAAAGATGGCTTATCAATCACAATATACGACTCACCGGCAGCCTTGATTAGCTTCGAGTTAATCTGCCAACCATCTTCATCCTTAATACAGTGAGGAACCGGTAAGAATTTGCCTTCTCTTGTAGAAAGGTAATTCTTCTTATGCGTATCACGGGTAAATACTACACGATCCCCATTCTTCACATAGGACTTAATTTTCTTTGCCACATTAGAAACGATCGTTGTAGCTTCCTTCGAACCAAGCGCACCGTCGATAAAATCTTTCTGCATATCTACTACAATCAGTGTTTTCATTGGTAACCTCCAAATATGTTTAACCCAAACCATTATAGAGATACTATAATTCTTATGCAGCAATAAATCAACGATTCGGACAAATTGGCAGAATCGCTCGTTCAAACATGCCGTTTGTTTTGGCAATCAGCGCCCCATAGTTCACAATTGGAACCCCATTTGCAAGAGTTTGCTCGATACGATGCTTCATTTCTTTCTCATTTAACATACAACCGCCACAGTGGACAATGAGCGAAAACTCTGATAAATCATCGGGAAAATCACTTCCTGACGCAAATACATATATAGGCTTCACGCCTGTATACTGCTCAATCCAATTAGGAATCTTCGTCGTTCCAATATCTTCACACTGCCGATGATGAGTACATCCTTCCGAAATCAGTATCTTATCCCCATCTTTGATATAATCCAAAACATTCACTTGATTGATCAGACTTTCAAGGATTCCTCTATACCTTGCAAACAGCAGCGAAAATGAAGTCAACGGGATATCTTGCGGCACAATCTGTCCTACTTTCTCAAAGTCTTGAGAATCAGTTATGATCAGTTTCGGTTTTCTGCAAAGCAAAGCTAATGTCTCGGATAGTTCTTCTGTTTGACAGGTGACAACAATGCCATGGAAGTCAAGGATTTCACGCAGTGTCTGTTGTTGCGGCAGAATTAATCTTCCTTTAGGGGCAGATTGATCAATGGGAGTGACCAATACGATTACATCGCCCGCTTCCAAAAGATCGGACAGAATGTATTTCTCTGAAAGATTGTCATGAATCATACGAGCAAGTCGTTCTTTTAACGTTTCAATCCCATAACCATTCTCAACACTTGTCTTCAACACATCATTCGGTAAGTCTTGTACCGATTTACATAGATCAGCTTTAGAAAACACAACGACATACGGGAGCTTCATTTCCTTCAATAAAGCGAGGAAGGCCAAATCATCCTCATGGTAGCCTTGTCCTGCATCCACGACTAATACGGCGATGTCTGTTTGCTTCAACACATCTTTAGTTTTCGTAACACGCATCTTTCCAAGCATGCCTTCATCATCAAAGCCTGGTGTATCGATAATGACTACCGGACCTAATGGAAGGATCTCCATCGTTTTACGAACAGGATCCGTCGTCGTACCAAGTATATCGGATACGATACTCACGTTCTGATTAGCAATTGCATTTACCAAACTGGATTTACCGGCATTTCTTCTACCAAAGAAAGAAATATGTGCACGTTCTGTAGCTGGGGTATCCGTTAAACTCATAGTGAATCACCTACACAAGATCAATTCTTTTCCCGAAACTTCTGCTAACTTGAATATATGTGAGGGGCCAGTTATATTTCGATCATCGATTACTCGGAAATGCTTCGCTTCAACATCCGACAGAAGATCGAAGAAAAGGACATTGGCCCCAGCCTCAATGGCGGCCAAGTTGCCCTTAACATCTGACAACCCTTTTGTGATATCTTTGCCAGGTTGTTGGGCGGTAATGTTAACTCGAGGCATCAATATTCGAAGTATTGCAATTTCCTTATATAATTTCAACAAATCTCCTCGATGACCACTTACTGCCAAAGGGGTATTCTTGGCTGGAAGATATGGAATTACAGGCGCCCAACTGACATCAAGTTCATGCATGAGAAGGATATCATCCGCTAATTCCTTCAAGGTCTGGCCCGGCCAATCCACTATATTTCCAGAGGATAGATTCAAACCTAAAGACTTCACATCATAGATTGCCTGCATTCGTTTATTGAAAGTGGTGGATGGATTCAACTGATTAAAGTGTTCAGAATTCGACATCTCAAACTTAAGAACATATTCATCCACACCTGCGGATTTGAGTTCTTCAAATTGACTTCGACTAAATTCACCACATGCCAAGCTGATCCACATATTCTCTTTCTTCAAACGACTTACGATGGATAGAATATTCTCAAACCCATACTTTGGATCTTCCCCTGAGATGAGGAATGTACATTCGAAACCTTGGTTCTTCGCTTTCAGACATTTTTCAATCACTTGTTCAGGTGGAATTCGATATCGCTCTATCGGATTCTTACTGGCTCTCATTCCGCAATATACACAATTATTCTTACATATATTGCTATAACCTACCATAGATGTAACGAGAAGATGGTTCGAGAAAGACTCGTGTGCAATTCGCTGCGACAATGGAACGACATCACGATAGAATACACTTTCTGGCATTTGAAGGATATCCAGAATTTCATTTCGATTCAATGCAGAACTCATAGACCCTCCCACTTGATGATTCGATCTCCCATAATTTCTGCTTCCATGGGATCATGCGTGACATAGATGGCCGTCTTTCCGTCTGTATTCTTCTTAATCAGATCCATAACCTGATGTTTCAGTTTCTCATCGAGTCCTTTGAGTGGCTCATCAAGAATCAATAGATCATAAGGCACACAGAGTGCGCGTGCGATGGCAACTCTTCGCTTCATGCCACCACTCAAATCACGAACAGGTTTAGAAGTAAAATCTTCCAAACCAAATACTTTCAGTATATTGACGATTTCATCTGTATGCATCGACTTCCCCACTACAAAGCGGATATTTGATACAGCTGTGTAGTTCTCGCTCAAACGATCTTCCTGAAACACATAAGAAATTCTCGATTTTCCCGTATCAATCGTGCCGGAATCTGCTTTCTCCAGTCCCGCAAGCAATCGTAAGAAAGTGGTTTTCCCACATCCGGAAGGGCCCATCATACAAGTGGTTAAGCCTTCTTCAAACTCTAGATTCAGATTATAAAGAACAACTTGATCACCATATGATTTACATAGATCATTGACTACTACACCACTCATGTCCGTTCCACCCTTCTCATAATCAATTTAATCAGCGTAACAAAAGCCTTCTCAGAAATGATACTCAGACAAATGATGACCACCGTCCAAGAAAGAAGATCAGCATTCAGGAAATAGATTTTCGCCTCGTAGAGACGTTCACCGATTGAACCTTTTACAATGCCGATTACTTCTGCTGCTACACCAGCTTTCCAAGCCATACCAACGGCAACATTACAAGAAGACAGAAGGAAAGGCTTCACACTTGGCAGGTACACATACTTTAAACGGCGTACGAACGGAACTTGATAGAGTGATGCCACCTCAAGAAGCTGGGCATCCGCATTTTTCATGCCTTGCAGCACATTCGAATATATGGCAGGAAAAGCGATGAGGAATGCAATGAATATGGTAAGTTTCTCATAACTAAACCAAATCAAACTTAGTATTATGAATGAAGCAACCGGCACCGCCTTCATCACATTGACATATGGCCATAGGAGGTACTCTACAAACTGAAACTGTGAAGATAGAACGGCCAATATCAAACCTAGGACAAATGCAAGTAAGAATCCAGTAAAAATTCTTCCTAAGGAGAAGAACGAAGTCTGAATGAATCCATTCTCGAAAGGAAGCTGAAACAGTCGTTTGGCAACCTGAATGGGAGACGCAAGAAGGAAGTCCTCGCCTACGATCAACGAGAGGGCTTCCCAACTTGCTACCAGCAAGACGACAGAAATTGATTTATATAGAACTTTCTTACTCATATATCAGGAAGAAATCGTCGTTTGGCATCGAACCGCCAATCGATGCAGGATTCTGATTATATAAGACCTGGAAATATCCGGTTACACTGTTCTTCATTTCTTCTCCAGTAATGCATACGATATTACACTGAGGCAAAGCTTTCTTCGCAATCGGTGCTTTGACAATATCATACTTCTCAATCAGCGTAGATACCTCATCCACGTTACTCTTCACATAACTTGTGGATTTGTCATACTCTTTCAAAAAAGTCTTTACCACATCCGGATTGTTCTTCGCAAATTCAGTGTTCACAATAATGGCAGCAGTAATACATTTACTGTCTCCACCTAAGCTATCCCATTCTTGATTCAAATCAAGTACCACTTCAAGATCCTCAATCTGACCTTGCGCCACCGCAACAAACGGTTGAGGAATCATCGCAATTGCATGCTCATTCGCAGCCATTGCCGACACGGTCTCGGTTGGCTCGCTCTTCCACTCAACTGTAACGTCTTTCTCAATATCCAAGCCGTGCTGACTTAATAGATATGCAAGGACATACTCTGGCGTTGACCCTTTACCAGTTGCATAGATAGTCTTACCTTTAAGATCTTCTAGGCTATGAATGGTATTTCCGCCTTTTTCCGTGATATATATCGCTCCAAGCATATTGATTGCAAGCATTTGTACTTTACCATTTGATTTGTTATAGAGTACAGGACCAAGATTGGCTGGCACAGCGAGGATGTCTAGATCACCCTGAAGAATCTTAGGTGTAAGTTCATCTGCGGAAGCAGCCATAGTAAATTCGTATTGGATCTCTGTATTTCCCTGCTCGCAATCATCAAGCATTTTTACCATACCCATCGAAGTAGGACCTTTGAGACCACCAAGACGAATAATTGGTTTCTCTTCAGAAACTGGATCAGTTGCATTTGTAGTTGATTTCTTTGCGCATCCGCAGATCGGAAGAATCATCAGTGTGGATAGAACAAGAGATAATAGTTTTTTCATATACATTCCTTCTTTCATAATTCGAAAGAAGTATAACACCAACAGCGCAGTAATTACGTTGCAATTGCAACAGAGCACGCGGATTAGAACAAAATCATGAAATGATTTCTATTGAAATCAATCAGGCCTTCTTTCTTTAGACTTGATAGTTCTCGAGAGAGCGCACTACGATTGGTTCCGAAATAGATTGCCATTTCTTCTCTGGTAAAAGGAATGTCTATACGGTTACCACCCACATCGCGTTTTGAAAAAGTTAGAAATGTGATGATCTTCTCTCTTAATGTTCGTTTGGAAAGGATCTGGATGCGGTCATTCATGGCAAGTGTACGTGACGCCAGCATTTCAACAAATCTTCTCTCCAAATCTAATACAAGTAAATCTCTCGACTCTTGAAAAAGCTCTCGTGGAGAAAGCCAAAGTACTCCCGTATCTTCAGCAGCAAGTATATAGACATTTGAATCCTCGCGCTCCATCAAGCACAATGATTCGCCAAAAGTCTTGCCCGACGACACTTCACTCATGATTGCCGAGTCCCCTTGAATATCGTCAATCATTACCTTCACACGACCATAAAGAACCAGCCCAAATCGCTGGAAGGATTCATCACTTCTGTGAATATACTGATTCTTTCTGTACTCGCAATACTGATGATCCATTACTTCTAGAGCACGAATAACCTGCTTCTTATTCATATCCGAAAACAGATGACACTTCGACATTGCAACCAAGTAATGATCAATATGTTTCATCAGGCAAAACTCCTATATATAATTTATAGTATGCAAAAGCAGTAAAAAACACTCAATTCATGTTTTCTACTGCTTCAATTGGCGTCCACGAGAGGATTCGAACCTCCGGCCTGCCGCTTAGGAGGCGGCCGCTCTATCCTGCTGAGCTACGAGGACATCTTGCGACTGAGGTATCAGACAATTACTTCAGTCTTTCCATTGATTCAGAGGTTTCAGCCTTCACCTTTTCCATATCAATGGTTGTCAGTTCTTGCTTATAGTATACGAACTTACCGTCAATCATGGTAGACTCAACACATTTCGGTCCACATGAGTACACCAAAGCAGAAAGCGGATTACCCAATGGCCACATTTGTGGACAATCGTAATTGATAATCTGAAGATCGGCCTTCATACCTTTGCTGATTATACCACAATCTTTGAAACCACAAGCCAGATAACCCATACGAGTAGCCATACGGAACACATCTGCAGCTTTCAGCACTGTTGAATCATAGGAAGTACCCTTTGCCATAAAAGATGCCAGACGCATCTCCATAAACATGTCCTGATTATTGTTACTTGAAGCACCATCTGTACCCAAGCAAAGGCGAATACCCTCCTTCTGCATGCTGACCATATCAGCAAAACCAGAAGCAAGCTTCATATTACTTGAGGGATTATGCGCCACCCAAACTCCTCGTTTTGCAAGGATGGAACGGTCATTTTCAGTAAGATGGACGCAATGTGCAGCCACCGTTGTATCCGTCAGAAGACCGAATGAATCGAGTTTCTCTACGGGTGTCATACCATACTGATTAATACAATTCGCATTCTCCGTACGTGTCTCCGAAATATGGACACTAATCGGAGTATAATACTTCTCGCCTAATTCCTTAAGCGGTGTATAGAAATCTTCTGTGTAAAGGTAAATAGAATGTACAAGCAAACTTGGCAGAATCAACCCATTCGTCTCATTCTTACAGTAATCAACAAAGTCTCGCACTTCATCTTCATCTGTATGCCAGACTCCATCGATACACTTCTTGCCCAATGCAGTCTGCTGGCAACGGAAACCAGCTTCTACAGATGCTTCAGCATCAATTCTTGCACCATCGTACATATTCGCAGCACAACCGGTACCGCCCTCAATCATCTCAGCAAGTGACAACAGATGTCCATAACGGAAATCTTTTGCAATCATCTTGTCTTCACGAGGAATAATCTCTCCAAATAGCCAAGGCTCCAACGCCAGGTCATCGGCAAGATTTCTGAAAATAGACATGGAAGCATGAGCGTGTGCATTGACGAATGTCGGACATAGTATCCGATTCTTACCATCATACACATCATACTCGCCTAAATCAGAAGCAACTTGTTTGGCTTCTTCGCAAGATTTGCCAACATATTCAATCTTATTTCCAGCGGTTACACAATAAGCATGTTCAAGAATTGAAACAGAATCATCCAATTCAGGTGTAACGATCGTTATATCAGAGAAAAGAACTGTATTTGCCATAATTACTCCAAATCCCATGAATGAATGTAATGCTCTTGCTCCGTTGTGAGTTTATCAATACTGAAGCCTTTTGCACTTAAGAGGAACTCGGCTACGCGATTATCAATCACTTCAGGAGTATCGTAAACCTTCTTCTCAAGATCTTGACCATGTTCAGCAATATATCTTGCACTCTGAGCCTGCAATGCAAAACTCATATCCATGATCTCAACCGGATGACCATCACCAGAAGCGAGATTGACAAGTCTACCTTCGGCAAGAATACATATAGTACGTCCGTCTTCCATTACATAGCCATCGATATTCTGACGAAGTACTTTCTTCTCTTTTGATATTTCATTCAACTGAACTAAATTGATCTCAACGTCAAAATGCCCGGCATTGCAACAGATTGCGCCATCCTTCATCTTCTCGAAGTGCTGCTTCGTAATGACATCCTTGCAACCTGTAACAGTTACAAACACATCACCCAGAGGCGCGGCCTGATCCATGGTCATGACTTCATAACCTTCCATAATCGCTTCACAAGCTTTTACCGGATCAATTTCAGTCACGATTACACGAGCACCCATGCCCTTTGCACGAAGAGCAACACCTTTGCCGCACATACCGAAACCAGCTACGACTACTCGTTTACCCGCTACAATCAGGTTGGTCGTTGCCATAATCGCAGTCCATACAGATTGACCAGTTCCAAAACGATTGTCGAACAAATGTTTACAACGCGCATCATTGACAGCAATAACCGGATATGCAAGTCTTCCCTCACCTTCAAGAATCTTCAAACGATGAACACCGGTCGTTGTTTCTTCACAAGCACCTATGATCTTGCCCACAAGATGCTTATGCGTAGAGTGAAGGAGCATCGCTAAATCACCACCATCATCGATGACGATATCTGGTTCAAACGATAATGTCATCTCAAGATGTCTTCTATACATATCTGAATCTGCTCCATGAATGCAATATACTTTCATGCCACGCTCTACAAGTGCTGCAGCAACGTCATCTTGTGTTGAAAGAGGATTACAACCTGTCAGTGCAACATCCGCACCACCTTCACGAAGAGCCAAAGCAAGGCAAGCCGTCTTCGCTTCAACATGAACGCTAACTGAAATCTTCATTCCGGCAAACGGTTTGGCTTCCTTCAGTTCAGCTTCAATGATACGTAGAACAGGCATATTACGATATGCCCAATCAATTTTGTGATGTCCGCTCGGAGCTAATGAGATATCCCGAATCTCATAATTTGGAACTTCAGTCATAGAAAATCCTCCTTACAATTTGGAGAAGAAATTCTCCATCAATGCTATGCTGTTCTTAGAAGAAGCGTTAGCATTACGAATTACTTCTTCTTCTGATAAAGGTTGTCCGGAGATGCCGGCAGCAAAATTTGTAATACATGATACGGCAAGAATTCGCATTCCACAGTGACTTGCAGAAATTGCTTCCGCTACAGTAGACATGCCAACTGCATCGGCTCCAAGAAGAGATAACGCTCGAATTTCTGCAGGGGTCTCATATTGCGGACCACGTGTGTAGGCATACACCCCATCATGAAGCGTCATTCCCAATTCAGTTGCTGAATCGTGAATCATTCTCTGGAAATCCAAATCATAAACATGTGTCTGATCTGGAAAGCGGACGCCAAACTCACCAAGATTACCACCACGAAGCGGTGAATCACAGAATAAAGAGATATGATCTGTAATGACCATAAGCTCGCCGGGGTTCATAGACTGTTTGATTCCGCCTGCGGCATTTGTCATAATGAGATTCTTCACACCTAATTTACGCATCACACGAACATACAAAGTAGCTTCAGTCGTGGAATATCCCTCATAGAAATGGAATCTTCCCTTCATGATAAAAGTCAATTTGCCAGACAAGCGAGCAAGAAGAAGAAGCCCATCATGACCTGGTGCAGTGGATATTGGGAAATAAGGAATATCACGATATGATATCGAACATAAAGACTCGACTAAATCAGTCAAAGGACCGAGACCGGAGCCCAACACAAGACATGTATCGGGTATTTCGGGCATGTGATCACGTATGTATTCAGATGCTACACAAATCTGATTAGAAATCTCCGAATCAGTCATTGCTATCCTTTCCGCAACAATTCTTATACTTCTTTCCACTGCCACAAGGACATGGATCATTACGTCCTACTTTCTTCGCATCGCGCTTTGCAGGTTCACGAGTCTGATCGATTCCTGCCTGCTGATGTGCCTTTGCATCTGCACCAGACTGTGCACGCTTAGCAACTGCATCAAGCTGTGCACTACCGTGACCTTCTTGCAATTTCTTCACAGAAGACTTCCGCTCGATGCGCTGTCCGGACTCAATATTTGCTTTCAAAATTAGTTTTACAGTATCGTTCTGAATTAAATCGTTCATCTCTTCGAACATGTCAGAACCTTCTTTACGGTAAGCGATAACAGGATCCTGCTGACCAACACTTCTCATACCAATGGCGTTACGAAGTTGATCCATTGCATCGATGTGATCCATCCACTTCTGATCAACATTAAACAGAAGAATCTGTCTCTCCGCTTCGCGGAAAATCTCCGGAGTCAGTTCTTCATCACGCTTCTCCAGACGCTCAATCGCCTGATCTACGAGTTTATCAGAAATTTCGTCAGAATCTGCTGTTTCCTTCTTACTGATAATCTGAGTCAAATCATTCAATACGTCAACATCACCAAATACATCTGCAATAGAAGCTTTAAGGCCCTTACATTCCTCAGTGTTAATGGTTCCATCTAGTGATACTCGATCAACCACACGATGAGCCACGGTTGAGGTCATTTTCTTAATTGCCTCGTGGATATCCACACCATCCAGAACTTGTCGACGCTGCTCATAGATTTTGTTACGCTGAACATTCATTACGTCATCGTATTCAAGAACGTGACGTCTCGTGCCGAAGTTCATACCCTCGATCTTCTTCTGCGCACTCTCAATCTGACCGGAAAGCATACCTGACTGAATCTCAACTGTCTCATCAACGCCAAGACGCTCCAGTGCGGCATTTGCACGTTCACCACCAAACAGACGCATTAGATCATCATCCAATGCCAAGAAGAACTTCGTGCGTCCCGGGTCACCCTGACGACCGGCACGACCACGCAACTGATTATCAATACGACGAGATTCATGTCGTTCTGTACCTACAATGAAAAGACCACCGGCCTCACGAACCTTCTCTGTCTCTTCCTTAATATCGTCTTTAAATTTCTTCTCTAGCGTTGCGAAACGTTCACGGGCTTCCTTTATGATCTCATCATCAGTTTCGTTATAAGCTGTTGAAGCACTAATCAACTCCTCAGTATAACCCAGTTTACGCATCTCTTGTTTTGCCATAAACTCTGGATTACCACCGAGCAAAATATCCGTACCACGTCCAGCCATGTTTGTTGCAATCGTAACCGCGCCAAGTCGTCCAGCCTGAGCAACGATTTCAGCCTCACGCAAATGATTCTTCGCATTGAGTACATCGTGTTTAATGCCTGCACGTGTGAAAATCTTTGAAAGTAATTCGGATTTACTTACTTCAACTGTACCAACAAGGACTGGCTGACCTTTCTCATGGGCTTCTTTTACCTGACGAAGTACTGCAGCATATTTACCATCCTGATTCTTGTAAATCGCATCATGTTCATCTACACGCGCAATCGGCTTGTTTGTCGGAATTTGAATAACGTCAAGACTGTAGATCTGACGGAACTCTGACTCCTCCGTATAAGCTGTACCTGTCATACCAGAGAGCTTCTCATACATACGGAAGTAATTCTGGAAAGTAATGGTAGCAAGCGTCTTAGACTCTCTTTCAACTTTTACGCCTTCCTTTGCTTCGATAGCCTGGTGCAGACCGTCACTGAAGCGGCGACCATACATCAAACGGCCCGTAAAATCATCTACAATAAGAACTTCACCATCCGCAACAACGTACTGCTGATCACGTTCCATCGTACCATTCGCCTTCAAAGCGTTATTGATATAGTGCTGAAGGTCAAAGTTCTCTGGATCAGAAAGGTTCTCGATTCCAAAATGTTTCTCGGCTTTAGCGATACCGTTTGCAGTTAACACTGCAGTCTTGGCTTTCTCGTCTACAACGTAATCGCTATCTCCACTGACATCATCAATGTCAACTTTCTCATCCGTCTCAACAACCACAAATTTCTTCAATGTCTTAACGAAACGGTCAGCTTTCACATACATGTCTGAGGACTCGCCGCCCATACCAGAAATAATAAGAGGTGTTCTCGCTTCATCAATCAAAATACTATCGACCTCGTCGACAATTGCATAAACGAGTTCACGCTGAACCATCTTCTCTTTGCGATCGACCATGTTATCACGAAGATAATCGAATCCAAACTCATTATTCGTTCCGTACGTAATGTCAGAAGCGTATGCAGCACGTCTGTCAGCATTATCCATATCATGAACGATCAGACCAACTGTTAATCCAAGATATCTATAAACCTTACCCATCCATTCACTGTCACGGCGAGCCAGGTAGTCATTAACGGTAACAACATGAACACCACGACCTGTTAGGGCGTTCAAATATACTGGAAGTGTAGCAACAAGGGTTTTACCTTCACCTGTCTTCATCTCAGCAATACGACCCTGGTGAAGAATAATACCACCAATTAACTGAACACGATAAGGTCTCATACCAAGAACACGGAATGAAGCTTCACGAATCGTTGCAAAAGCATCAGGAAGGATATCATCTAAAGATTCTCCATCCTTCAATCTTTTCTTCAGTACATCCGTCATTCCACGAAGTTCAGATTCAGACATCGCCTGATACTTCTCATTCAGGCTCTCTATAGCCTCAACAATTGGCATAATGTGCTTGATCTCATGATCACTGTGCGTACCAAAAATCTTGGTGATAATGTTCATCTTTACTCTTTTCCTTCCGTTTCTCCATTTTTCGACTGTTCATCCTTCCAGTCCATACGGCCTAGCACCGTCTTATAGCCATCCGCGCCATAATCAAGGCAACGTTTGACTCGACTGATTGTAGCCGTGCTGACACCTGTCATCTCAAATATCTCAGTATACGTGTATCCCTTAGAAAGCAGAATTGCAACTTGAAAGCGAGAAGCCAACGACTTGATCTCAGAAATTGTACACAAGTCCTCAAACAAAGAATAACATTCCTCACGAGACTCCAATGTAAGAATCGCATCAAACAAATCATCCATATGTTTGTCTTTCAACTTATCGTTCACGATATCCTCACTCAGCCAATCCAATCAAATAATCTATCAAGCGCTCAAAATAGCCATTCACAGCACAGAAAACACCGAAAGTAATCAGCAGTATTACTACAATTGCGATTAGTATATGCTTAGTCACTAATTGTTTCCTGGCTTTCCTAAGAACATCTCCAATAGAAGGTTCTTTCGTCTCACCTACTGAAGATTGCCTCGTGGCACCTATTTCACGTACTTGCTCGCTATTATGCTTCAATTCTTATCCTCCGAATACACATAGATAGTCAAAATATCAGCAGTACTACTATACAGCAAGGAGTCAAATGTGACAACCACTTTTTATTTTATATAATATATAATATATGCAAATCGAACAATTATGATATTAAATATAGCACATTACGCATCTGTACTATCTGTGAATCTATGGGAATTACCATATTTCTCTACTCGCATTTCAACATTTCGTTCGTTTGCATACCCCTCTAAACGGTGGAGAACATTCTCACACGAGTCATAACCATTCTCCGGTATCACGATAATTAAAGTTTTACTCTTAATTTCACCTTGATTGATGGAGTAATCTCCATACTGAGATGTTTCAAAAAGACTCAAATCACGTATATATGATTTGATTTTCTTCTCAAGACTTTGATCTACTTGATACTGAGGAGAAGTCGTATCAATACTTTTGACGGAAAGTGCATGTCCATCGTCGAAAGAACAGATAACAGGATAGTTATGTGGCAGATTACCTCCATATTTTTCACGAATTATGATTCCCCGTTCAAAGTTATCTTTCTCCCAAACGTCATCTGATTCTAATTGGTTTTGTTCCGAAGCACTATCATCTATCTTTATTTCCGAGTACATCGCAATTGAAGTACAATACTCACGTTGTAAAGAGTAGTCTCCCACACCTATATCATAGAAAACGTGTAAGTATATACTACGTTCATCCGCATTCAGATCAACATATACAGAAAGATTCGATACGAGATGTTGATATACCCAACCATTACTGATCAGTTTATCGTATTCAATCTGAATTCGATCACGCACATAACGTCCAAGTGTAGCCGAAGAGACAATATTCTTCGCCTCACCACTCGCATTTCCGAATGCGTTCATCACTTGATTCAAGGATGAGCGCTCCGCATCAACAGATTCTTCTTCATCTGATATAGTGAGCAGATCATCGATAGACGAGAACCCGTTAGAAAAGAATGGAATTGTAGCGTTCAATTCGGCAACAACATTTTCAGTGGCTCGTTGCATATATATCTCAGCATTCACAACGGTGATTGAAGAGATCATCGCACAAAGAAGAAGAATGACAATTGATATGCTTATCGATGCTTCGAGAACAATTGAACCATACCGATCAGCACTACGAATCCTTCTCATATAGTTCGTACCTCCTATTCACTTGATAGGCATCTCCGCGCAGTGTTCCTTCTGCAGAAACACCGGTATAGAGTATTCCACAGTCTCGATCTATAACAGTTTTCATTCTCTTAAGCAAAGTCTCTTCCGGAACAAAAAGCAGAAATATCCGATAATAGTCTCGATATTCTGTTTCCGAAAATTTCCCAAGAGAGTCTGAAACTTTATCGTTATAGAAAAGTGTCACGCTTTTACCAGAAATCAAGTCTATGCAGTCTTTTACAGCCTGAACAAAAGCCATCATAAAGATGATGGTATATTGAATTACTGTCGGATCAATAATAACAAAGCCCAATGAACATATTGCTATAAGAATAGACATTACTTCGGCTATTCCAAATGCAATTTCCATTTTTGCCTCATCCATGAGAAAAGCACTTAAATCCAATAGTAATCTAGTACCAAGAAGCACATCAAACGAGATGAACTTATTCACCGATTTCTGGTCTGAGCCAATTAACAAATACTCTAGGTCACAATAAGGCGTGTCATGAATCTCGGAAAAGGGAACGCCAAGAATATTGCTCTCTTCTCCATCTTCTGATTCATATGCATCAATACGAGAATCAAACGAAAAAGCAGCATATTCATTAAGCAGTAATCGTTCCGCAGATGATGGAAGATCTGCGTCCATCAAACGGTCAAACATTCTGGAGACACTCTCTATACCAGAGGGTTCAAACAAGGATACAAATGCAGATGTATCTCCAACTTGCAAAGACGCGCTACAATCACGCTCCCACATATCTTCAACGCTATCTGAGAAATCATCAAAGAGATCCAGATCATCCCCCAAGCCAGAGGCCTCACAAGCGATACGCAAAGCCAAGGAAGTAGGACTATAATCACTTCTATCCGTCAGATACTTCTGAAAATCTGGCATCCATGTTGAAACATCCGAATCCGAACAAAATGCTTCAACAGAAGACAAAGAGTAATTTATTCGATCAAGAAACATGTTCCCCTCAAAAGCTAACCCTCGTAGTTTCATAAAATCTATGATACTTTGCTCTAAATCTTCTTCATTCAATTCATCAACGAGTCGAAAATTAAAAGATGTATCGGTTAAGTCTCTTGTCATCCTGTCAAATACAGCATGCTCAGCTTCTACACTCTGAATCCCATAGATGCCATACCAATTCAGCGCATCTGGGTCAAATTGCGATAGGATTTGTTCTACTTGATGAGATACCGCCTCAGTCAATTCAACCTCTTGTTTCCTACGATAGGAACCCGCAACAAAAACTGTCTCCAATACAATTAATGCCGAAAGAATAATGCATAGAAACAGCGTAATTGTTCCGTGTCGACCATTCCATTTTCTTTTCAACGCTACTCACCTCACTTCTTAATAATCAAGAGAGAGTCATGAATTCCTTTGCTAAGACGATAAGCTTTCTCTGGACAACCAACTTCAAGTTCCCACTCATTCATCTGAGCTTCGATTTCGCGCATTTCAAATATTGCGTCTTTCCGGTTACTTTCATCCTGCGCTTGAACCGACAATCTTGCGATACTCGCCGTACGATTATATAGTCTTGGTCCAAGCGAGATACAAGAACAGATAAAAATGAGAACAGTTGAAAAAACGATTGATGTTTGAATCGTATGCATAAAGATCACCTCCACCGCTAATATAGCAAGAAGGTGTTTACATATCATGATTTTCGAAGACTAAATTTCGACAAACGAACTTCATATGTCGAAAAACAAATAGCATTCATTCAGTTGAAGAAAGGATTTGTACGCTTCTCACGTCCAAGCACAGTCATTGGACCATGACCCGGATAACATACTAAGTCATCGTCCAGTTTCTTAAGTAATTCTATAGAATGAAGCATTTGCTGATCACTTCCACCTAAATCTGTACGCCCGACGCTTCCGGAAAAAAGCATATCACCGGTAAATAAAGCGTGATCACCATCATAAAAATGAAAAAGAAAACAAACCGACCCATCTGTATGACCCGGAGTAGCGATAATTTCCATAGTAAAATCTTCTCTGGAAATTCCTAAATCCTTTGCTTGATATACTTTCTGCGCAAAGACATTGGCTTTTGAATTTACAGTCTGATTCAAACCAAATGTCGCACTACAGTTTAACTGAGCATCTGAAAACATTGGAAGATCTTCAGAAGATATATATATCGGACAGCCAAAAGCAGATGTCAAAACATCTGCACGACTAACATGATCAAAATGCCCATGGGTACATAATATGGACTTCACTTGTACATCAGATATAGACGTTCTCTCCCACTTCGTACACGGGTCAATAATCAATGCCTCATCCTGAAAAATCAGGACATACATATTCGCCTGAAAAATACCGTAAGGAAAAGATAGTACACGCATCTCAATTAGAACGTATTATCACGAACCAAGTCACGCCAATCAAGATCGCCACGATCAACCGCGAGAACAAGAATCTCAGCACTTGCCAAATTCGTTGCATACGGAATACTGTTGTAATCACAAGCTTTTAAAAGAGGGTTAATCTCATTATAGTTAGCAAGTTGAGTATCACGAAGATAGATCACACAGTCGATCTCATTATACTCAGCGCGTGAAGCAAGTTGGTCAAACCCACCAGAATAGTCAGTAGAAAGGCCAACAACTTTCAAATCAGCAGCTGATTCTAGCAATGTCGCAGTATTGTGAAGTGAAATCAAAGTATGCTTAGCAAGAAGTTGTCGATACGCAATACAGAAATTCACCAGTAACTCATTCTTGCGATTATCAGCCATAATAACAATCTTCATGACACTGCCTCCCAGGAACATATATGTATATTCTACTAATAGAAAGCTAAAACTTCAACAGAAATTTATCAAATTGCATAAAATAATCTTGAAAAGTGCTCAAATGCCCTATTCATCATCATTCGAATTACTATGTTCTCCAGTATCGTTCGTCGTTCCATCCGAATTTTGTACTTCATCAGAAGATTCCGATTCAGATTCTGGATACTCATCACCAATAACTGGATTTGATTCGACTGGAGCATTCTCTTTCGGATCAGAAATGTCAAAATACGCCATCAGAAGTTTCTTCGCAATGTCACTTGTATAGGAGCCCCACTCACCTTTCTCAATACAAAGAGCAATACAAATCTCAGGATCATCCGCTGGCGCATAACATACAAATAGTCCATTGGAATACTCTTTCTTAATTTCTTCAAAACCTGTTTCTGCAGTACCCGTCTTACAAGCAACAGGTATTGGGAAATCGCTAAATACGTTATGCGCAGTACCCTGGCTACTTGTAACAACAGCACGCATTCCAAGGTGAATGGCATCAAGATAAGACTGATCAAAGCCACAAGGAATCGCTGTCGTAGGGCCTGTATACAGTATTGAACCATCTTCAGCTATAACGCGTTTGACGACATGCGGTGTTACAAGTGAATTGGTTGCAATTGCACCAGTATATCTAGCAAGCTGAATGACCGTAAACTCATTATCGAACTGTCCAATTGCCGCTTGAGCGGTATCCGCTACATGCCAGTCCTTGTCTTCATCCGTAATATTCTGTCGTAACAATCTCTTATTTATACGATTCGCTCTTGTACCAGGAACTTCACCAGGAAGGTCTACACCTGTTTTTTCACCAAGTCCAAGCGATTTTCCAATGCGATCTATCTCATTGATTGTCGTATCTACGCCAATTGATGCAAAATAGATATTACAAGATGTAGCAAGTCCTGATGTTAAATCAAGCAAACCATGACCTGTATCCGGACGTTCCAAACACTTCCAGGGCATACCACCAAAGTCGGTTGGGCTCACACATACAACTTCACTATTTTCAGGTGAGATTACTCCACAATCCAGTGCAGCTAACGCTGTAACCATCTTAAAAGTAGATCCCGGTGCGTATGGTTGAGCAATTGCACGATTAAATAGTGGCTTATCAAGTTTAGCTTGGTCTTGATATTCTGCTACACCAAGATAGTATTTAACTTGTGCTTTTGCCTGTGCATCTCCTTCCATGGAAAGAACGAAATCATTGGGGTCATAATCAGGATATGAACCCATTGCCACGATTTCACCATTCTTCACATTCATCACTACGAATGCACCTGCCGACGCAGTCTTATATCCTTTAGGATTAATCTCTTCTTCTCGAATGGCTGCCGCGATGTAATCTTTGATTGCCTCAATGCCAACCTGTTGAATATTCGAATCGATGGTAAGTTCAACCGTTGCACCCGGAACAGGGTCAATTCCAAGATTAGAATCAAAGAAAATCCCTGCATCTTCGTCCGAAGTCCAAATATTATAGGGCTTTTCCCCATATTGTCCATGGAGATATCGGTCCATCTGGTACTCAACGCCTGATTTACCAACAATATCCGATGCTTGATATCCAACAGACGCCAACTCTGTCAGATTACTCTGAGAAATCTGGCCAACGTAGCCGGTAACATGCGAAGAAATCTTTGCAAGCGGCGTATAGACTCTTCTATATTCTTTGTTTGCAAGGATTCCCATATAGTGATAATTCTGTTCTAGAAGAATACGTATCAATTCCTCTGGAACATCTTTAGCAATCAAAACAGGCGTACCTGTCTGAAAAGCCCAGTTTTCCGTATAGATCTGATAGCGCATTTTGATAATTCGATATGCTTCATTCTCGTTATAGTTTTCATCCACAGCGAACTTTCTTCTCAAGTACAAGAAGAAAATTTTCGGATCGTTCTTCACATAGTTATCCGAATAGGTAACAACCGTATTAATCGTAGGTTCTTGCAATGCAAAGAGATTACGGTTTGTCTGCCACAAAGCGATTTCTTCATCCGTCTTCAGAAATTGATACGGTTCCATCGCGAAATAGTCATCTAAATCCGCTTCAGGAACGCAATTGTATTCATCGAATAGATAAGATAGTTCCAAGCAAATCTCATTTAACTTCTCGTCTTCTAAGCCAGAATTTGCAATCATTAAGACATTAATCTCCTGACTTGTAGCAATCACACGTCCATTGCAATCAATAATATCTCCACGAGGAGCAGGAACGGCATACTGATGCGAAACACCTACAGAACTCGCAGAAATTTTCTTCGACTCGTCTGAAAATTGAAGTGAAACTGTTTTTACAAGAATAAGGAAACCAAATACGCAGAATATCAAGCCCAAAACAAAATAACGGCTCGTAAAAAACTCAAAAAGTCTACTTCCAAAATCATTCGAACTTGTTACCTGTGCCTTGGAATTATGGTCTTCATCAAAAACATATAAATTATCATCATCTAGATGCTTTGCCATTTACGATCCTCCACACTATATCCATCAACAAGACTTGAACGAACGCCTTTTCGATAAGGGCCAGCAAATCGGAGCAACAACAACATTGGAATCGAACCAACAACATTGATAAGAGTCTGCGGGCAAATACTAGAGAAAGCTATATATCTCAAAGAATGGTATTCAACCAGATTTCCAGACACACTTAAGCAAACAAAAGCAACAATGTGACAAATTGTATAGTAGAAAACAGAAACGAGTGCGACCTGAATGATGCCAAGTGAATGCTTCCGATGGAATCTTTTCCTAAATAATAATGATGCAATTAATCCAATATAGAAGAAAGCCAGCATGCCGACTCCAAGTAAAGAAATTGACTCTCGACTCACGCCTGTAACAACAGTACCGGAGAAATAATCACGGAAAACGCCTACAATCGCTCCAACCACAACACCATCAAGAGTTCCAAAAAGATAACCAACCAAAGCAACAAAAACCAGCATCAAATCACAAGTTCTCCCCAATAGCTTGAAGTTACTGGAAAATGAAACCTGCAAGCAACATATGCTCAATATATATATTGCATATACAATAATTTGTCTGGCTCTTTCTTTCTTGTTCATGTATCTTCTCCACTACTCGGTGTCTGAGTTATTGCCGAAATTGGAGCACTTGTTGCATCTGATTCCAAGCCAGAAGTCTCGGAAGATTCAGCAGGCGTAGTCTCAGAAATCTCGCCTTGATCATCCTCAGTATTCGGGACCATGATGAAAACATCTTTAATACTTGAGATCTCAGCATAAGGTCTCAATGTAGCAGTAGGATGATTAGGATCAGAATTATCAAAACTCTCGATAACACCAATTGGGATACCTGCAGGAAATAGACCACCTTCACCACTTGTTACAAGTTCATCACCAGGTTGAAGAACTGTGTTAGAAGGAATTCTTGTGACCATACAAAGACCATCATTCTTTAAAACCACATCACCGGTCACAAGAACTACTGCGCCATTTACAACATTCACTTTCGCACTGACGGTAAATCCCTCATGAAGAATTGGAAGGATCTTTGAAGAACTAACATCCGTTGACATTACACGACCAACCAGATTCATTCGCGCATCAACAACAGCAAAAGAATCCACCGAAGCATCAATGCCATCTTTGGTTCCAACATTGATACGAATAACACTGAACCATTCGTCTGCTTCACGAGTTAAGACGGAAGCACCATGAATGTGATAGTTTTCGAATGAATCCTGTATGGAAAAAGCGCTCTTTAATTCTTCCCATCGAATTCTTGCTTCCTCACCTTGTTGCACCTCGTATTCGAGTTCAGCAATTTCAGCTCGAAGCTCTTCATTCTCTTTACGAATCTCCATACCTTCAGCGATAGCAGAATAAAAGTCAGAAATCTTTGTCCCGATCTTCTGAAAAACAGTCTGAATCGGATCTATAATAACGGACAGAGGTTTTGTTACAGCAGAGAAAGGACTGCCGGGAATCGCACTAAGGGCGATAATGACAACCATAATCAGCGTAACTGCAGCAACTGCAACAACTTTATTCTTAAATAGTCTTCGCAAAGCATGGACCTCCTTATCAAACTATCAATAAAGTATACCACATTTGCAAATAATGAATGATAACAATTCCTTCACGTAGCAAACAACATGACTTCTTTTCCATCTTCAATATTTACTAGTTTCTGTGTATCACGCTGGAGCAGATAAACTGCATCTGACATCAGATTATCTGCCAAGCCCTGATCCGAGTTGATGGAAGACAGCATGCTATATAGAAATTCATGACTAATGTCATTCCGATATTCTAACAATAGCACTTCATGGACAGAAACCGGCATGATATAGAAATCAGCATCTTTCGTCTCAGCAAATTCCAGTAGTTTATCAATTCGAATCATCGCAGATGCTCCCGGGAACGGAGTATCATATGAGTAGACATAGATTCTTGGGGTTTCTGGATCAACAGGATGTTTCGTATCAGCATAATCAAGCAAATCAAGTATCTGTATTCTATATTGCTTCATATTAATCATCGCTTGATTGAAAATAGTCTGCTGGTCCTGATCCCATATATTCATAAGTTCAGAATCAACAGTAATCGCTCCTTTGCCAAGTATATCATCATCCATATATACCTGAATCACTAGTGCCATATCGCCAAAAACCATGTGTGGGGTATGCGAAAGCATTTTCATATTGCGCTTAAAATTTATAAGTTTAAGAATCAGAAGATTTTTCACTTCTTCCCAAGTCGTCAATCTTTGTCGGAATGAATCGTCCGGAATCTTGTTCGATGTAACAAACGAGACGATTTCATTTATGCAATCATCAAGACTCGCCCCTTCGCAATACGAATCATACAAATCTTCGTAATAGAACACCGGCGCAATGTTCTTGCCATGTTCACGAACGATAATGCCATGCATATTCTTGTTATTCTTATGAACAATCTGTTCAGTAAAAGTAAATTGATTGCGCAGTTTGGGTAGTCCATACTCGTACTGTGCACGGAAGGCAGACATAAAATCTTTAAATGAAAGTCTGTCCGGAATAGTATGATTATTTCTGTTCATTCAAATACCTCCATAAAGCCATCTTTTCTCATGCTTACACTTAAGCCTCTTCCTACTATGATGTGATCAACCACTTCAATCCCAATCATCTCCCCGCACTTCATCAATCTCCAAGTTGCTTCAATATCATCCCTGCTTGGAGTTGGATCACCACTAGGATGATTATGTGCGAGGATGACACCTGCGGCGTTTGCTTTCACTGCAACACGAAACAGTTCTCGTTCGCAAACTGCAATTCCGCTGATTCCGCCCTTTCCAACCACATCACAAGAAATCATTTTCTTTTGCGTATTCAAAGAAACAACATGTATCTCTTCCTGTGGCAGAAATGACATTCTTTCTTCGAAGAAATGAATTGCAGTTTCATCATTCAAAAACTTTTGTCTCTCCCATGAATAGGTACAAATACTACGCCGACCAATTTCTAGACAGGCAATAATCTGTATCGCTTTCACGCGGCCTACGCCTTCAAAAGAAGCAAGTTCACTTACTGTATAATCTCGTAAACCGCATAGTCCATCTTCATTTCTCAAGTCTGACAGAATCTGAGAAGCAATTTCCTTCGAAGATTTCCCTTTCGTTCCATTTCGAAGAAGGATAGCAAGCAATTCTTCATCAGACAAAGCTTGCACACCGAATTCTTCCAAACGTTCATAAGGACGAATTGTTGGGCTCATCTCACATATCTTCATTTCTCATCACCTCCTTTTTGAAACAAATAAAAAAAACCGACTGAAAGAGAACTACAATCATGTAATTTCATCTAACAGTCGGGATTTTCCCAAACAATTAGGCAACTCGCCTATCAATTAAATATCAAATTGTTAAGTTAAAAATTATACTAGTTAAGATTGAATCAAACTTCCTTCTTACCACAGCACTTCTTATACTTCTTACCACTTCCACACGGGCAAGGATCATTACGGCCAATTTTCTCAACGTGAACAGTATTATCATCACGATACTTCTTCGTGATCTCCTGCATCTTCTCTTCTGTCAGAACATTGTCCCAACTCTTCAAAAGGTACAGCCATTCAGCTTTGGCGTCACGCATGTTGTAATAAAGTTTTTCATAATCAATAGATAGAGAAATATCAGAATCATCTGTTACGGTCTTGCAATCAAATTCGTTAGTCAAGCTCGAACTGATACCCTCAAGAAATCCAACAAAAATCTCCATATTCTCTTTGCCAAATCCGAGTTTCTCACAAAGATCAATGGCCTTACCGTTCAGCAAATCACTATTATCAGGATACTTCGAGAGAATCGCATCGTATGCCGCCTTCTCCAGCTCATAGTACTTTGTAATATAAGCCTTATAAGCTTCTTCGTTTTCAACTGTCTCTGAATGTTTTGTCCATTCTTCAAAATAACCCATTTCTATATCCTCCATTATGCTAATTTTGCTGCAATAGCGCGCAAGAATTCTTCTGTATTGACAACACGTTTATTTGGATGCTCAAGCAAACTATTCAAATCACCGGTAATCGTACCTTCTTCAATTGTTTCGATGGATGCTTTCTCCAGTTTGTCAGCAAAAGCCACAAGGTCATCCAATCCATCTAGCTGTCCACGTTTTCTCAATGCACCACTCCATGCAAACAGAGTTGCCATTGGGTTCGTGGATGTCGTCTCGCCCTTAAGATAGCGATAATAATGACGAGTTACAGTACCATGGGCAGCCTCATATTCGTAATTTCCGGATGGAGAAACCAATACAGATGTCATCATCGCAAGACTTCCGCAAGCAGAAGCAACCATATCCGACATAACGTCTCCATCATAATTCTTACATGCCCAAAGCATACCACCCTCAGATCTCATTACACGAGCAACCGCATCGTCAATCAAAGTATAGAAGTATGTAATACCTGCTTCTTCGAAGCGTGCCTTGAACTCATTGTCATAGATTTCTTGGAAAATGTCCTTGAAACGATGATCGTACACTTTAGAAATAGTATCTTTCGTAGCAAACCAAAGATCTTGATGAATATCAAGTGCATACATAAAGCAAGAGCGTGCAAACGCTTCGATTGAAGAATCAAGGTTGTGCATACCTTCGATGACACCAGGACCCTTAAAGTCATGAATCTTTTTGACTTCTTGATGACCATCTTCATAGGTCACAACAAGCTCTGCTGTCGCCTTACCGGAAACATACATCTCTGTATCACGATAAACATCACCGTATGCATGACGCGCTAAAGTAATCGGCTTCTTCCAGCAAGAAACGAACGGACTGATGCCTTTTACCAAGATTGGAGCACGGAAAACAGTACCATCCAAAATTGCACGAATCGTACCATTCGGACTCTTCCACATCTGTTTGAGCTTGTATTCATCCATTCTCTGCGCATTAGGAGTAATCGTTGCACACTTCACTGCAACACCTAACTCTGCAGCACGATTCGCAGCATCAATCGTTACCTGGTCATCTGTCTCATCACGATGAGTCAGACCCAAATCAAAATATTCTGTCTTTAGGTCAATAAACGGCTCAAGGACAATCTCCTTAATCTGTTTCCAGATAATTCGTGTCATTTCATCGCCATCCATCTCTACTAATGGCGTCTTCATTTGAATCTTGGCCATATGTTCCTCCATGTCTTGAAAATTCTAATTGATTCTATCCTAATTCCCCTTATACGTCAACGCAAATTATATCTTGCCAGCCGCCGAAAGAAGAACTTCCATTGAAGTGCGTTCCTCCATGCGTCCTGTCTTGACCCATTGATCCGAATCGAAACAAAGACCATAAATTCGCTCCAGTTGTTCTAATGTAAATCCGCGAGCCTGATTCATAAGATTTCTAGCGACAAAAGGCCTTACTTTCAGTTGATTGATTACTTCTTGGTAATCCCCAAGTTCTTTCGCACATATCAATTGCCGAAAATGACGTGCCAACATCAGACGCACCTTCGGAATTGGCTCTTTCAAGCGAATCAGATCATTAAAAATAGACAAAGCACTTCCTGCGTCCTTCAGACCAATTGCATCCGTCATATTAAAAACTGAAGCGTGAACATCTGGAATGCTTAAACGGTCAAGGAGATTCATGTCGACCATTGTGACGTTCTTATTGATACAGTAGAGTGTAATTTTGTTGATTTCATTAAGTAACATTTGCATCGATGCATCTACCCTGCTGATCAAACTAGAAACACAGTCTGCTTGGATCGTAATCTTGTTATCTGCAAACTTCTTACGTATCCATTTCCCAAGTTCTTCTTCACTTTGAATGCCAAATTCAAATACTTCGCCAACCTGATCTGCATAATCAAGCAGTTGCTTCTTTCGCTTATCTACCTTATCCTCACAGAAAATGACCAAGGCATATTCAGGAATGGACGATAGTAGTTTCTTCCACTCATCCATCTCTTTGGGGGAAGATGGCGCCCTTGTAGACCACCAGTTTGAGTTTTTGATTACAGTAACACGAGCACGTGACATGAAAGGCGGTGTTCCAACCAAGCCAAAGAAATCATTCATTTCCAGTTCGGAATTTGAACAGTCTTTCACATAGAAATCCAAACTTTCCGCACCTGATGTTAAGTAGAACTGTTTTACTGGACGAAGTGCCATTTCGACCAAGAACTTCTCTTCTCCGAAGAATAGATACATTCTTGATGTCTCACCAGATTTTAGTTCACGCATCAGCGCACCATAATCTCTGTATTTCTTTACTTGATCCGCTTTGACCATAATCTTCCTCAGCTATCAAAATAATACTTCAGTTTCCACGTTCGATCATCAATCGTCATGACGACACATCCATGTTCATCTGTCCGGAAGCAGCTAATGCGTGATTGTTCTAATCGATTCAACACTTCCTTTGTAGGATGACCATATTGATTATAACCCACACTTATCACTGCTGCATCAATGAATTTATCTTGAAGGAATATTTCAGATGTGGAAAACCTGCTTCCGTGATGAGCCACCTTCAGAACTTGTATGTCATGAAGTGTCTCGTTTTTCAGCTGTTCTTCGATTTCTTGATTGATATCTCCTGTAAAAAGCACCTTCGTATCGAAAACTTCAGCAAGAAGGACCATCGAGTCTTCATTTCCACCATCGGTTGGCGACGAAGGCCATAGGCAATTCAATGTAAAGTCATCATCAAGTTGAATGATGTCTCCACGTTGAATAATGTCAACAGATTTTGGAAGCGATGGATACAATCGTTCCAACTCAGCCATCTCGGAACTGTTGCCCCAATACGAAGCATAAAGCGATACAATTCTTCCTCTGTTCCATAATTCAAGCACCCCACCAACATGATCTATATCAAGATGAGACATAAATGCCATATCAATGTAATCGATATCCAAGTAATCCATTACCGATTGAATCCTATCTCCACTCCCAAGATTTCCACCATCAATTAGTAAGTTGATATCGCAATAGCTTATCAGTGCACTATCACCTTGGCCCACGTCAAGGAAATACACTTTGCACTCTTTCTCAACATGAAGTGGAACACGAATCACCATACAGAGTGCAGTGATAGATGAAAATAGTGTAGTCAATTTTCTACGAAAACCAGATGGCAACACTTTAATGAAGAAAAGGCCGACAAATGAAAGAATGAGCGCAATAGGAATGTTAGACAATACTATACGATCAGAAGTATGAACCGCGCCCAAGCGAGCCAATTCAACAAGTATGTGAATCAGTCCACTAATAGGAATAAACGCTGCTTTTCTTACAAACGGTATAGGAATAAGAATGCTAACAACCGATACAACCAATCCCATAGAGCAAATGATTTCAGCTGGAAATCCAGATACAAGAATAATTAATACATTCAGCAAGGAGTATGAACTACCGATTGAAATGAGAACAGGAAGCATACCAATTTGAGCGCATAAGAAGCAAGATATCGTGCAAATTAGCTCATCAGGAAGAAAACCCAATCGATTACGGATACCACTTTCAACTCTTGAATGGAAAAGACAAATTGAAATTGTCGCACCAAACGAAAGAAGTACCCCTGATGAAAACATCGCAAAAGGGTCAATCAATAGTATAAGAAGTGCACTGATTGACCAGGATGAGATCCGATCAGTCGTTCTACCGACAGAACCAATTAGTTCAACAATAAGGTACATGACTATACTTCTACTGACAGAACCCGACCACCCACAAACAAAACCAAATAACATAAGCAGAACTATCAATATTCTAAGTCTCTTCTTCCTATTGCTCGTAAAAATAGCAATTACTGTGAGCACCGTAGACGAGAAATATCCAACATGTGCACCAGAAACAACAAGAAGATGCGCTAAATTGCTCTCAGTGAAATCTTCCCGAGTTTCATGATTGAGATAGGCATCATTCCCAGTAACCATAGCCGATAGGAAATCTGCAGTTTGTTGATCCGTTGTTGCTAACCAATATTTATGAGCTTGATTGGAAATAGTGCTACCAAGTCGAAAGAGCCAATTTACCGGATTAAGTGTGCGGGTCGAAGAAGACAACAGTGTCATATTCTTTATGCTTCGAATTATACCTTGTTTATTATATAAAGCCTTCAAGTCAATATCACCTGGATTTCCAGATGAAGAAATCATCTCTAGATCACAAATTACTTCTAGCTTCTCGCCATAGCTAAATCTCTCACTCGTAAGAAAGGCCACTCGCTCACCATTTTCAAGACGCACCACGATGTTCTTGTACCCTATATCATTGCAATTTGACGAGCATACCACTACATTGCCATGGTAACTTTCGATTTGGGGTAGTTCTGAAGCATAATTCTTCCAGTAACGAAAACCAAATACTATTGCACCAAATATGATGGCGCCACAAATTAAGAGTATCTGCTGGCGCGTAGAACCTTCCCCCCATAGAAAATGCATACAAAGGCACATAACGATTGGAACAAAGGTTAGAACGCACGTTAAATTCGATGAGTAGAAGCCTAAATATCCACCAAATATGGTCATTATGAAAATGAATAACGCTGGGCGTAAGAAGAATCGATTTGATATAGTGCGTAACCAATCGCGAATTCTAAATGAAGCGGAGCATGCTTGTCTCTGATAATATTTATATAAATCAGCCATATGCATCCACCCCTTTAGAGAAACTGGATACATTCTATCGATTCAAGCAAAGCTTTTCTCTTAGATTTTTCGACATTTTTCGACAATGCTACATCATATGTCGAAAACTACTGTAAATACTCCTCTATTGCACTTCGTAGATCATCTATACCAATTTTCTTCTCTGCTGATACGGCAAAGCAATGCGCATCATCATGAAAATCAAGAATCTTGGAAAACTCATCAAGTTGTCGTTTGAGTTGAGCACGGGAGAATTTATCGCACTTTGTAAACACTAGGAAATACGGGATACCATTGTGATTCATATACTGGAGCATACGAATATCATCTTCTGACGGTGCATGACGCACATCAATAAGATGCAAAACCAATGCGAATTTACGTCCAGAGACAAAATACTGGTCACACAATTTATTGAACTTCTCTTTTACGTCTTTTGATGCTTTGGCATATCCATAGCCTGGAAGATCCGCCAAAAACAGTTTACCGTCGACATCAAAGTACACGACAAGCCTTGTCTTGCCAGGCGTAGAACTGACACGGGCAAGTTTACGGTTATCAGCTAATGCATTCACAAGAGAAGATTTTCCAACATTCGACTTACCAGAGAGCACAATCTCCGGCAGATCTGTATTGGGACAGCCATTCAAATCAGAAGCAACGCCCCAAAGCTTTGTATTACGAAACTGAATACTCATAATCTCCTCCAATCCAACATATCATACCTAACCTTATATAAGGAAAGCAAGTTGAAATGGTCAAATTATCAAATTATATGCATTTTAACCATTTCAACTCATTTTTTTATGAATAATTCTAAAAAGATAACAGTACAAAATCAAAGTAATTGAGTTATACTATTTTTGTAGCGATCAGCTAATCTGATTATTTCGGAGGGTGTTATGCCGGACAACACAGATTCAAAGCGTTTTCAGGGTTCTACAGATCAAGACTATCGTGGATACCTCATGGAGCCATTTGGACCAATTGGTATCATTTCGCACACCTCCAATGAGGCCTTTGTTCGTGAAGTGAACGACACGTTGTACCAGAAAAGGCTTGTAAGACAGCAGCAAAATGAGAGTCCTTATGTAAACAGCGTCGGCTATCTACGTAAGGATTTTACAATTAAAGCCCATTTTACTCGCTTTCAAACTGGTGAAGGAAAGGTCACATTAAGTCAAACCGTTCGCGGTCATGATATTTTTATCATTACTGACGTTCTCTCACATGATGAGACGTTCTCTCTTTCCGGGCAGCCACATTTCAAGAGCCCAGATGATCATTTCCGTGATCTTCTGCGTATCATTATGGCTGTGCGAGGCAAAGCAAGACGTATCAATGTCATCATGCCTTTCTTATACGAAGGTCGGCAGGATCACTGCATTAGCCGAGAATCTCTTGACTGTGCACAAATGCTGAAAGATTTGTATAGACATGGTGTATCAAATCTAATCGTGTTTGATCCTCATGATCCACGTATCATCAATGCCGTGCCGCTCATGGGTATCGAGATGCCTAAATCTGCTTACAAAATCATTAGTACACTGATTGCCAGAAATCCCGAACTACACATCGATAAGGATAACATGATGATTGTTAGTCCAGATGAAACTGGCGTTTCTCGCGCTATCTTCTACTCTTCTATGTTAGAGTTGCCGCTTGGTATCTTCTATCGTGATCGTGACTATACCATGATTGATGAGGATGGTAATTATAAAATCAAGAGTTATCGTTTCCTTGGAGATGACCCTAAGGGTAAGAAGATTCTCATCGTAGATGACATGATCAATTCTGGTAAAACTATGCTACGCACTGCGAAGTATATGCGCGAACGAGGTGCGAGTGACATCTTCTGTGCTGCACCTTTCGGTCTATTCACTGAGGGCCTTGAACCTTTCAACAAAGCATATGATGAAGGTTTAATTAAGCAGGTTTATTGTACAAATCTCACCTACCGGCCTGCTGCACTACATGAAACAAAGTGGTATGTCGATGTGAATATGACACCTTTTGTGGCTCGTCTCATCGATGCTATCAATGTTGACGAATCCATTGGCAAACTCATAACACCTATTGACCGTTTCAAATCTCTCCTCGGTCAAGTTCGAATAGAAGAATTACTAGACAGATATTAATATACACAAGAAGATAGAAGGAAGGTTTACTATGGACACATTTTTGCAGACTGCGGACGAGGGCGCTTATTATCGTTATAATCAATATGGCGACAACCCGATGGCTCCTGTTGGACCAATTGCGCTTGTGCCGCTGAAAGGCAGTGTTGAGTTTACAGATAAGGTTAACTGGTATTTGAACAAACGCAGATCCGAGTATCAGGAGCAGGCGTTTGTGAGCAAATATCCAGGTTTCTACCGCGAAGACTATCGAATTTCCGTAAAGAACGACCGTTTCTCTTCCGGCGAAGGTAAAGCTGTCATTGAAAGTTCTGTTCGTGGCCATGACCTCTTCATTATCAGCGACGTAACGAACTATTCCTGCACATATAATATGTTCGGGCACCAGAATCACATGAGTCCTGACGATCACTATCAGGATCTGAAACGTGTTATCCTTGCATGTTCCGGTAAGGCGCGTCGTATTAATGTCATCATGCCATACCTTTATGAAGGTCGCCAGCATAAGAGAAATTCAAGAGAGTCACTTGACTGTGCATTTGCTTTGGAGGAGATTTATGGTCTCGGCGTAGAGAACATTATTACTTTCGATGCCCACGATGAGCGTGTTGCCAATGCTATCCCAACGTCCGGTTTTGAGAGCCTATCTGCTACATACCAGATTATCAAGGAAATGTACCGTTCTATTCCAGATCTTCATTTCTCTGATGGTAAGTTTATGGTTATCAGCCCAGACGAAGGTGGTATTTCTCGTGCTATGTACTTCGCTTCCATTCTTGGTGTTCCGTTAGGAACTTTCTACAAGCGTAGAGATTATACGACAGTGGTCAATGGACGTAATCCGATTATTGCGCACGAATTCTTGGGTGATGATGTAAATGGCATGGACATTTTGATTGTCGATGATATGATTTCTTCCGGCGACTCTATGTTGGATATTGCACGTGAAATGAAGAGCCGCGGAGCAAGAAACATTTACTGCACAGCGACATTTGCTCTCTTCACTGAAGGTATCGATAAATTTGAAGAAGCATATCGAAATGGATATATATCTAAGGTATTTGCTACAAATTTGATTTACAGACGTCCGGAGCTCCTGGCAGCAGAATGGTTCGCAGATGTAAACATGAGCAAATTTGTAGCACTTCTTATCGATGCGATTAACCACGACTCTTCTCTTTCTAACCTGATTAAGCCGACTGAGAAAATCAAGAAGCTTCTGGCCAGCAAGGGCGATTTAAAAGAGCCTGAGGTAGATTCAAACAAAGAAACCGATAATAATTGAAGACTGTCCTATGGCTACTAGCAAAAATACTACAAATTCAAGAACACCAAAGAAGAAGAGTTCTGTTACCAAGACTTCTGCTACTAAGACTTCTGCTACTAAGACTCAGAAGTCTATACGTTCTGCACCTTCAGAAGATACAGAATCGATTTGGAGCAAGCTATGGTCTTGCACTTGGGGCAAAGTTATTTATCTGATAGCTGGAATTCTTATTTTGATTGGACTTGATCTGCTCATCGCAATGAACAAGTATGATCTCTTCTTTATGGTTCTCGGTGTAGAGATTATTGTTGCTATGCTGATTAGCTGGGTAGTCTTCTTAATCATCGACAGAAGAAGACGTTTCTCAGAAGATAGTGAAGAATAACGCGAATGAGGAATAATCTATGCCTTTAGACGGAATTTCCACTCACCTTCTCGCGAACGAACTGAATCAACAATTAACCGGCGCTAGAGTTGACCGAATATATCAACCTGGCAGGTTCGATGTTTATTTTACTGTACGCACAAATGCGGAGAATCTTAGACTATTCTTGAGTTGTGATCCACAGAATCCACGTATTCAGATAACTGAGAACATGCGTGAGAATCCGCAAATGCCACCTAATTTCTGTATGTTACTGCGCAAATACCTACAGGGCGCACGCATATTAAAGATTGAGTGTCCACATTACGAAAGAATGATTCAAATATCATTCTCGGTTACAGATGAGCTTCAGGATACATCTGAAAAGCGTCTCATTATTGAAATGATGGGACGATACAGCAATATTGTTTTTCTAAATTCAGAAGATCGCATCATTGATTCTCTGGTACATGTAGATGATAGTAATAACCGCGTACGAGAAATTATGCCTGCACGCCTCTATGAAGCACCTCCGACTCAAGGCAAAATTACTCCGGAAGAAGCAAATGAAATGTTAAAGAATGGGCAACTACCCATTCTTCCAAATTCCCTATCTAGACCTGTCTCCAAAGCATTACTTGACTCCATGTTGGGTTTTTCACCCATGCTTACGAATGATATTTGTTTTCAGGCCGCTATTGACCCAAGAAAAGGGCTCAATGCACTACTTCCTTCTGAAAATGAACGATTACAATCGGTCTTGAAGCACATTTTGGAAGACATTTGTCAGAATCATGCAAATCCGACCGTGTACTATATAGACGGACAGCCTGCAGATTGGCACGCACTTGCGCTAGAAGATGCTGGAATACCAGAATCTTCAAGTTCTCTTTCTCAAGCTATGGACAAAGTGTATGGTTTCCAAGAAACAAAGAAAAGATTTGAGAACCGTCGCAGAAGAATTCGAGGAATCATTTCAACTGCTCTGACACATGCAAGTAAGAAGCTGGATATTCACGAAGAAGACATTCGATCATCTTCCCATGCAGAGACATGGAAAACAAACGGCGAATTGATTCTTGCCTACCAATATCTGATTAAACCCGAAGATGATGAGATTACTATTCCTGACTATCCAGATTTCGGGCAAAGCACCACGATACAGTTGGAACCAGGAATGACCCCTTCCGCACAAGGCCAACTCTATCTTAAGCGTTATCGCAAAGCCCTTAGTCGAAGAGAAGCCGCCGTGCGTTTTATTTCTGAAGAGAAAGATGAAGTGCAGTATCTACAATCCCTGATACAAGCAGTTGATGCGTCTAGCGAAGAAGAAGATCTTGATGCGCTCGATTTTGAAATCAACAAGCTTCTGACTGAGAACAAAGATTCAACGAAGGCAGGCAGTAAAGAACAGGTCTATCACCCAGGGAAATCCAAGTCTGGCAAAGCCTCTTCCCGTGCATTACGTCAAGCAGCTAAAATGGCCAACTCTAGACGCAACAAAGATCAATCTAAGAAGAAATCTCAAGACCCATCCACCCCGAGAAAATATATAGTAGATGGTGGTCTTGAGGTACTATCCGGACGAAACAATATCCAAAATGATCAGTTGACATTCCACGTTGCGGATAAAGATGATATATGGTTTCACGCCAAAAACATGCCAGGCACGCACGTTATCCTACGTACCCTTGGGAAAAAGCCATCCGATCAGGCCATCCTCCAGTCGGCTTCCATAGCTGCGTATTATTCAAAGAGTAATAAAGCTTTTGCCAATGAGAAATCTGAATCCAATACGCAATACGATATTCGAATCGAAATTGACTACTGTCCGATCAGTCATGTAAAGAAAATTCCGAAAGCCAAACCTGGCATGGTCATCTATAACGAATATTCGACATTACTCGTCAGCGCAAAACTTCCCAATCAGAAGGAAAATCAGAAATAACTTTCTCTTTCCATTCTGATTCATCAAGAGAATAGATGCAACCGCAGTATTTCTGTCGATAGAGACCGTGCTCTCGTGCCATAGCCTGACCTTCACGGAAATGCGGACGCCAATCAAAGTATTGAAAATCCACATTGTGACGTGTTGCTGCATCTTCAGCGATTCTTCTGATTACATCATGCTGCTGATAAGGGCTTACAAGCAAACTCGTTGAGAAAGAGGAATAGCCGTGTAACTGGGCATAAAACGCCACAAATTCCATTCGGATAGAATAACACATCTCGCATCGAGAGGCATACTCCCCTTCCCATGTATGATCAAGCCATTCCTTCATTCTGAAATCATCTTCATATAAGCACGAAAGCGAGTGAATCTCACCTAGTTTAGCTACCTGATCTCTTCTTCTTTCAAATTCGAAGCGAGGATGAATATTAGGATTGAAATATAGAATATCCGGACGAATATCCTTCGCAATCAGATCCACAACTGGATATTCAGCGCATGGCGCACAGCAAGCATGTAGAAGAAACTTCGAATCACTCATATCTGAATCCCGTCCGAATCATCCATGAATTCATCAATAGAAATCTGTCCGTTCGACTTCTCCTTAGAAGTAACACCCAGACCAGATAGCTTCTTCTCAATATCAGCAGGGCAAGCACGTCCCAAATGATTCCACCCCATTGGCGCAAGTACACGTCCACGCGGAGTCTTAGCTACAAATCCACATTGCATCAAGAACGGTTCATACACATCTTCAATTGTACCGGCGTCCTCACCTGTACATGCAGCAAGTGTCTCCAATCCTACAGGACCGCCTAGGAACTTATCCGCTATGGTCTCAAGAATACGACGGTCGGTAAGATCCAGGCCGAGCTTATCAATGGAAAGCTGATCAAGTCCGAACTCAGCGATTTCACGATTGATCATTCCCTCACCACGAACTTGGGCAAAATCACGCAGACGCTTCAGAAGACGAATCGCGATACGCGGTGTGCCACGGCTACGACGAGCAAGGCAATCTAAGCCATCATCATCAATACCAATATTTAATATATCAGCATCTCTTCTCAAGATAACCTTCAGTTCTTCCGGCTTATATAATTCCAATCGATGAACCATACCAAAACGATCACGTAGCGGGGCCGATAGCATACCCGCACGCGTGGTTGCACCGATTAATGTAAACTTAGGAAGATCGAGTCGAATTGATCTTGCAGCAGGTCCTTTACCTATCATGATATCCAGTGCAAAATCTTCCATTGCAGGATATAATACTTCTTCCACATTACGATTCAAACGATGAATCTCATCAATAAACAATACTTCACGTTCCTGTAGGCTCGTTAACAGAGCTGCTAAGTCTCCCGCTTTCTCGATAGCCGGACCTGTAGTAATACGTAGATTCACGCCCATCTCATTGGCAATGATTCCGGCAAGTGTTGTTTTACCAAGTCCTGGAGGGCCATAAAGAAGACAATGATCCAGAGCTTCTCCACGCTTCATAGCTGCCTCAATAAACACTTTTAGGTTATCAGTAACTTGCTTCTGTCCAGAATAATCTTCCCATGTTAAAGGGCGAAGACTCTTCTCATCTCGATCTTCTGCAAGATGTTCACGAGCAATCATCCGCTCATCATGTTCAAAATCAGTAAAATCCATGTATCTTCAGCTCCTTCAACACATCTGTTGTTCTATCAAATTACTTTGCGAGAAGTCGTAACGCTTTACGTATCAACTGTTCAGCCTCCAAACCTTCTTCATATGCTTGATTGGCAGCTCGATTAGCCTCCGACGCAGGATAACCCAGGACAAGCAATGCTGACACACAATCGGCCAATTCACTTCGATCTGATGCAGATGTCGGCACGGAGAACTCATCGGACGATGTGATACTTCCTTGATCAAATCCCTTCAGTTTATCCTTTAATTCAAGCACGATACGCTCTGCAGACTTCTTACCTAGTCCTTTGACCGTGCAGAGTTTCTTCACATCTCCACTAAGAACGGCCATGGCAAGTTCAGCCGGTTGAAGCATCTCTACAATAGTAATTGCTGTCTTGGGGCCAATTCCACTAACAGATAGAAGAAGTTCAAACATATCTTGATCTTCAGGAGAAGGAAACCCGAATAGCGAAATGTTGTCTTCTCTCACGTAATAATAGGTGTACACACAAACCGAATCACCAATATGTCCGATACGGCTTTGCAACATCAGCGGCATATATATCTTATATCCGATTCCATGATTCTCAACAATGATATTCTCACCGCGTGCTGATACAAATTCACCCTTAATATATCCGTACATTTGCGTCACTCTCTCTTCCCATATCTACCATACTGATAACCGGCTACCGCCTCAAAAGCTGAATTTACGCCTGTATGGGCCTGGCAAATTGCAATGGCCAAAGCATCTGTTACATCATCAGGCTTTGGCATCTCTTCCAAATGAAGGAGCATCTTCACCATGGTAGAGACCTGATTCTTGTCTGCACGACCATAACCGGTAACCGCTTGCTTAATCTGCATCGGCGTATACTCATAAACAGGTATGTTCGCCTCCGCAGCGGACAAAATCAAGACGCCTCGAGCCTGAGCTGTGCCGATTGCCGTTGTTGTATTTCTTTGGAAAAACAACTCCTCAATTGCCATGACATCTGGATGGAAGCGCGATATGACCGCATCCAACTGCTGATGCAAAGTCAATAAACGTTGTTCAAAAGGTGTATGTGCCTTGGTCGTAATTGCACCATAATCCAGAACCGAGAAATGATTCTTCTCATAAGAGACCACACCATAACCAGTGATTGCATAACCTGGATCGATTCCTAAAATAACCATTTCACTAGACCTTCCACAATTCTGAACATTCGTTCTCCACCATTATAACAATCCTTATGAGCATGCGCAACCGAAGATTAGGAAATCACTTCCAAAATCTCAGGCTGTGGTTGCTGGTACTTCTCAGAGATCTCATAAGCCTGTTCCATCTTGTCCAATGCTTCATCTATACGATCCTCTGATATACTTGCTTGAGCGCCAACAAACAAAGTATATAACTCATCTCCACGTTTCACCTTATCGCCAATCTTCTTGTGAAGTTTCACACCAGCCCCCATATCAATGATATCCTCTTTCTTCATTCGACCGGCCCCGAGTAGACAAGACGCTTCTCCCACATCCAGCGCATCACATTTCGATATGAATCCATCACAATCAGCGTAAACCGTCATTACTTCAAAAGGTTGTTCCACAAACAATGGTGAACCATCAGACGTCAAGACACCGCCTTGAGACAGAATTAGATCGTCAAATTTACCCAAGGCCTCTCCACTAGAAACCTTATTCAAGCAGGCTTGTTTCAATTCATCTACATCCTTATCTCTACCATAAGGAGTCAAACGGAGCATTTCAGAAGCCATCGTTAATACGACCTCCAATACATCTTTGGGTCCATTACCACGAAGAACTTCCATGACTTCCATCATCTCCAAAACATTACCGACTGTAGTACCTAAAGGTTGCTGCATAGAAGACATCACAACACTAACAGGTTTCCCAGCAAGCTTGCCAATCGATATCATAAGTCTTGCAAGTTCACGAGCAGAATCCTGATCCTTCATAAAAGCGCCACTACCACAAGTCACATCAAGTACTATAGAATCGGCGCCACCAGCGATCTTCTTGCTCATAATACTGGAAGCAATCAACGGAATCGATGGAACCGTACCAGTCACGTCTCGCATCGCATAGAGATACTTGTCTGCAGGTGCAAGGTCTGCTGTCTGTCCGCCCAACAGCATGCCACACTTATTTATACAATGCTTAAAGTCTTCCGGCGCAATAGATGTACGAAAGCCCTGGATTGACTCAAACTTGTCAATCGTCCCCCCAGTAAAACCAAGGCCTCTGCCTGAAAGCTTGACACAAGGTACACCAAATGACGAGATAATCGGAAGAAGGATAGGTGTAACCTTATCTCCTACTCCACCTGTGCTATGCTTGTCTACCTTCACTCCAGGAATATGTGATAAATCACAAATCTTACCCGAATGTGCCATGCTTAGCGTCAGATCTGTGGTTTCCTGATCATTCATACCCTTGAACAGCACGGCCATCAGAAAGGCAGAAATCTGATAATCAGGAAGACTCTGATTCGTCACGCCTTCTACGAAAAATTCAATTTCATCCTTACTTAGGATGCCACCATCTCTCTTCTTCTCAATCAATTCGAGCAAATTCATAGATCTCGTCCTCCGATTATATGCTTCTATCTTATTGTATCATTACATAGCTGTTTCTTAGTCATATGTGATAGAATATCGATAGCAAATTGAAGTGAGGTTATTCCATGGATCAGCAAGCATCAACTCCCAAGCTCAAAGTCGCAATTATTGGCTGTGGACGTGTCAGCGCCAAGCATATTCGAGCAATTTCCCGATTGTCAAATCGAATGGAGCTTTGTGCGCTTGTCGATAATAACCCAGATGCACCGTCCATACTCCTAAACTCAACTAAGAAGAAAATCAAGCATTACAGTGCTTTTACCAAATCGATAAAGAACTACTATGATTACAAGGATATGTTGAAGGAGATTCAACCAGATTTGGTCGCAATAACGGTTCCTTCCGGTCTTCACTATTCCATTGCCAAAGACTGTCTCGAATTCGGTGCGAACATTCTTCTGGAAAAACCAATGACCATGAATAATGAATCATCCAAAGAACTCTATGAGCTTGCTGAAAGCAAAGGATTGAAAATTGCAATGGGACACATATATCGTTACTTCCCTATTGTATCTCTTCTTCATGAGGACATGGCATCCGGTGCCCTTGGCAAAGTCGGCCATGGCGCAGTCATTGTCAGATGGGGACATGATGACGAATACTATCACCAGGCAGCTTGGCGCGGAACCTGGAAGAACGATGGCGGTGCCCTGATGAACCAGTCAGTTCATGCATTAGATCTGATGTGCTATCTTATGAACGCCGAACCTGTTTCAGTACACGGCATGATAGCTAATCGCTTCCGCGACATGGAAGCCGAAGATACAGCTATGGGGGTATATACGCTCAGTAACGGTGCGCTTTGTCAAATTGAAGGCACGACAGCAACATTTCCAAATGATCAAGAAGCCTCCTTCTTTATTAGTGCAGAGAAAGCTGCCATACGGATCAGTCTCCGAAAGGGCAAGCCTTCCTATTCCGTAACGACACCGAAGGGCAAGAATCTCGCATTCCGTTATCTACGAAGATATATTAAGAAGAATGGGCTTTCATATTTAATCAACGTTGCCAAGAATCCACACTATGGCATCTATTCAGATTTGTGTCAATCAATCGCCAATAAGATTTCTCCGATAGCTGACGGCCGATCCGGTTATGTCGCTGTGGACATGGTCCTTGGCTTCTATCAATCTGTCCTCAAAAAGAATGAAGTTGCCCTTCCTCTCCCTCAGTCTTTCAACATTGAGGAAATGTCAGAAGTACAACTTCATTAATTCGTTTCAAAAAGGATCAGAAACCGCTAAATTAGTTACCCGGTTCGCCTGGATCAGGTTCATCTCCGCCCTCATCACCATTTCCGCCTTCATCTGGCTGAGCAGTCGTAGTAGGCTCAGTAGTCGACTCAGTAGTCGACTCAGTAGTTGACTCGGTAGTAGACTCGGTAGTCGATTCAGTGGTTGGTTCAGTGGTAGGTGCAGTCGTCGTTTCGGGTGGTGTGGTATCTGATGTATCTGAAGAACTAGCTGTCGTAGATTCCAAAGTTGTCTCCGTCGTGGACTCTGTTGTTGTCTCTGCAGGAGTCGTTTCGGTTGTAGTTTCTGCAGTTGATGCCTTCGTCTCATTGGATGCTGTTGTTGAATCAGGAATGCGTTCTGTCGGGACTGGTGTCACATCCACGAACTCACTTGGATTACTCTCACCATGTGTGGGATCTTCTTCTGCAATCATCTCAACCGGCACATATCCCATCAGACCATTTTCCTTACGGACTTTCGCAAATGTATCGTTCATTGCAAGAAGTGTGACCGCCTCACCACGAGAGAGTGAATCGATTGCCTGACTATCCAATGATTCTTCAACGTAAAGAATCGTATCATCAAAAAGAACATACATGACTTTGCCTTCAAGACTATCCTCACTTATTGTGGTAGTAGTGGTAGAGTCAAGTTTACCAGTCCAATGTGCAATATTAAACAGCACGTACATGCCGCCATAACCAACTCCAAAACAAATAACGAAAACAAAAATTCCAATTAGAATCGTCTTCCAAGCGGAAGATTTCTTCTCTTTGTTCTTCTTCACTTTCTTGGGTTTCGAATCAGGAATCTCCAGACCATCATCTTCCAATTCAGTATCGGCTTGCGAGAATTGTATTGTTGGACTATCAAGCTGTTGATTCACTTGATATCGGAGTTGATCGGCCTGAATGGTTGACTCCCCTATGTTTGAATTCTGCATACTCGGAACAGGTTCAACTACAGCTTCGGCAGAAACTGGGGCACTTTGCGGCTGAACCGGCGGAACAGCCTGAGTGGGCTGAGCAATGACAGCAGGTCGAGTTGAAACTGCATTAGACATCACTGAAGAATCAATATTTGCCTCACCAGGGAGAATCAAAGTACTATCAATATGAATCACAGTAGCGGTCAAACCATATTTGACACCACTATTCATTGCACATTCAATCATCTCTTTCGCCTTGGTTTCAGGCTGAGTCGGGCGAGCAATCACTACACCAAGTTTTGAGATGGATACGCCTTGATCCAATCCTGTACCAAGAATACAAATATCATCTCCATCCAATAGTTTAAGATGAACCTTCTTATCAGGAATTACCTCTCCATCCTGAGGGAATCGTCCCAAATACTGTGTCAATTCATTGTTGCCCTCATGAGTTGCCTCCTGAGATTTATCGATTGCACCCATTTGTACGTAGCGATGAGCAACAGTCTGATTCTCTGTCAATGAAATCAGTTTTCCACCACGATATAACCAGATATGAGTGTTACCGATGTTCATCACGCGTAAAGTATCGCCCTCAATAATAGCCATTGACATCGATACACGAATCGAAGATCCATTATTCTTAACAGAAGCATTGCATACGGTCTGATTTAAGACTTTGACCACCTGGTCCGTAAAACTCTCATAATCGAGCACACTCTTTAATTGTGTCGTCTCAGCAATTTCTTGCATTCTCTTCAGAACGTCCTGAAGTGTCATTGCAGCCAAGGTATCATCCCCTTGTGCAGAGAAACAAGCAAAAATCTGTATAGGTGTCGTGGACTTGGCAGATCTGAAATATGCAGAGGAAAATTCAGATGGTACACGATATAAGCCATGGAAAAACACATTTTCCTGGTTATGCTTAGCAATTTGATTGGTCTCGCATACTACTGCGGCTGTTGTCTTACTCATTTAGGATTCCTCCCAGATAAACTGATGTAGGTCAGCAAGTTGCTTATCCCAATCAACAATCATAATCCACGGGTCTTCCTGAACATAGAACATTCCATCCGCAGGTGCACGATACTCCTTCACCTCGCCAAGAACATCTGTTGCAGCCAATGCCACGCGCATCATATCCATTGCATTCATATTCGTTTCAAACATGCCTGCAGAATCTTCAATCAAAGCAGCCTGTTCCAATCGTCCGAAGCCAGCAACCTTATTCATTAGTGCTAACGCCAAGGTTCTCTGTCTACTTGTACGTACATAATCAGAATCTAAGTAACGGATTCTAGCCCAAGAAGATGCCTGAATACCATTCAAAGTCTGTTTTCCTGACTGAGAAAGAAGTGGTGGCTCGACACCAAGCAGTCTACTTTCCTCTTCAATATTCTTATTCGCAAAGCGAACCTCACCTGCTGAGACATCAATTTCAACGCCACCAACAAGATCGACTACATCAGACGAACTTCCAAAATCGAGCATGACAAATCTCTGAATATCCAACTGGAAGTTCTCATTGATTGTATTAATCAAGAGACCAACACCACCGTACGCATACGCATGCGTGAGTTTATCTGTATTCGAACGACCTTTAATACTTACACCTGTGTCACGCATCAGTGAAGTAAGTTTCAGACAATCACGACGTTCATCAATCGTTACAATTAGAATTGCATCCGCACGACAATGGACATCATCCGTTCCACGAGAGTCAACGCCGAACACGAGGATATTCTCCACTTTGCTATCCTTCTGAGCAACTTTCTTAATCGGGTATTTCTCGTTGACATATACCTTTGTGTGGCCCCCTTCTTTCCAAGAAGAAGTCACATCGCCATTATTCAAATCGAGCTTATCCAAATCGTCAAAATCAATCGTCTCGTAATCACGCTGATTAACAAATGGAGTATTTACGAATCCAACAGAACCCATCAGTTTATAAAGGTACAGCATGATGCCGCCACCAAGACCAATGATACCAACAAGAACATAACAAAGAATACGAATCACTAACATCATTTTAGATTTCTTATTCTTAGCCTGCTGATCAGCCTGTTTTGTATAACCTATTGCATTAGTAGACATATTTATATCCTTTCTTAACAACAAACAATATTACCCGATTTTCTATTACATTTCAATGACACGGTTGATATTTCACATGTTATGTTACAATATAGTCATCTAAGAGATAAGGAGATTTCAAATGAATAAGAAACTCATGAAGGTAACTTCACTAGTTACCGCTATTTTATTGTTTACTGCTTCGTTTAGTGCCTGCAGTGACAAAAAGGAAATCACTTCTAGCGAATCTTCCTCTGACACTTCCGTGACAGAATCAACCACAGAGCTTACAACTGTTGCAACTGTGGCAACCAATACGGAAACCGAGCCCACTGAACCAATCAGTGACTATGTAATGAATCCGCTCACCGGTGTCATGGATATGAGCAAAGATAACGAAGGCAAACGCGGAATCGGAATTGCTGTCAACAATAGCCAAGCTGCCAACCCTTCACGTGGAACAAGTGATGCCTCTGTAATTTTCGAGTATGAAACCGAAGGTGGTCAAACCCGTATGCTTGCCGTTTACCCAGACGTTTCTAGAATTCCATTACTTGGTTCATTACGTAGTGGACGCGTTGGCGCAGTGGATATGTGTGCTGGTACTGGATGCATTTTCGTATCGTGGGGTGCTGACCCGACTGCTGTTGCACCACACGTAAGAAATATCGGCATCGATTGGATTGATATTAACAACCATATCTACGATTACGGACATGGTCACACTGCAGATGAAGTACCGTCTTCTAAATACTGTTGGTATGATCGCGACTGGAAATCCCAACGGTCTCAGGAACACTGTGGTGTTTCACGCGGTGACTTTCTTCTTAAAGCATGTAATGATTATGGATACGATTTGAATGTACCTATGCCTGAACTATTCCGCTTTGTTGAAAACGGAACGGCAAAGATGACTGATGCACAGCCATGTTCTGAACTTAATGTTTACTTCTCCTCAACCAATGATGATGCGTTCTTTGAATATAACAAAGAGGAAAATGTATATTACAAGAGTCAATATAATGGTAAACCGCAGATAGACTTGAACAATAACGAACAGATTCATTTTACAAATGTATTTGTTCTATATTGTCCGATTAACACTCGCCCTAACGACACTTCTGCTGAAAAACACAAGGATATTCACATGGAAGAAGGCGGCGCTGGATACTATGTATCGAACGGTCAAATTGAAGAGATAACTTGGACAAAGCCTACGCCAAACGATCAGATAAAGTGTTTCGACAAGAATGGCACGGAAATTCAGGTCAATGCCGGTAAATCCTATATCTGTATTGTTGACGAAGATTACTATTCAAAGATGACATTCTCATCCTAATTACTCGAATAATTTAATAAACAGAAAGGGACTGTCTCTCTGTGAATTCATCACTTTTGAGACAGCCCCTTTTTACATAAAGAAATTCAATTTTGAAAGAATACTGATCGAATCACTTCTTCAATTCATTGACAACCTTTAGTTCTTCTAACGTTAGTGGGCGAAGAAGCATCTCGTCTTTCGTCTCATCAATCTGGTATTTCTCCAATGTCTTCAGCGCTTTATCGTAAGGAACTACGCCAACCATCTTCTTCGCAGTCGTGTCCATCAAAACCAAGACAAAATTGTCAGTCACTTCATATTCTTCTTGAGGCTTCTTCAGAAGACGAGTGGAAATATCATCATGAAGCACAAAGGCTGGAGCGGGAGTTCCTGTTTTGTCAGAGTAGTAAGTATAAGAAGGAACATATGCACGAAGCCACTCAGGAGACTCACTCTTCTCCTTATCACGTTCTTTCCTACGATCAAAAATACCCATGATTTACTCCTCCTTTGTGTGTTGTGTATTGGCGGGCAACAAATCATCATCTAATTTCTTGTTTTTCAAGAAAGCCCAGATGGATGCAACAATGCGAATAATCATCATCAAGACGAAAGCACCGGAAAGGTCCAAGAATACATCAAACAGACTAGAACAACGTCCTGTTACAAAAATCTGGTAATACTCATCTGCTGCGGCAGACAAAGCCGTGATCCACAATGCAACAGCAATATAAACCTCATTATCACTTTTAAATCTCTCAATTGTCTTATTCTCGCTTAAGAAATCTCGTTCCTGGACATGATTGGTAGCGAACATAGCAACATATGACAATGAGGAAAGCACGATATATTCAAATATATGAGCAAATTTACGAACAAAGTGATCCGTAACCACGATATGCAATCGATCATATAATGTCTCAACCAAATCATGAGATCTCAAACTTGATAACTCAGCGGTCTCAGAAGACAGGGAAAAAATAACAGCCAACCAGCCAATCACCAGAAACCACATGATGACAGCAAACAAGATATATAAAGGATGAAGTGATTTACGCTTATTTTCCGTTAGACTCATTTCATGCCTATCCCCTCAAATGAATACAAATCTAATATACCACAAGAATGGGATTTACAAAACATTATGCGTCAATTAATATTCATGACAATTTCTTTGGTTCTTCATCGCACGATCAATATCACGCTTCGCGCTCTTCTCTGCGGCGGAATCTCGTTTGTCGTAATTTTTCTTACCGCGTGCCAGACCTATCTCGAATTTCACTTTCCCATCTTTGAAATAACACTTCGTAGGAACAAGCGTTAATCCGTCCTGTTTGATTGTCGAGAAAAGCCGGATGATCTCACTCTTATGCATCAGTAATTTTCTGGTTCGCATAGGATCCAAGTTAAAGCGATTTCCCTGCTCGTAAGGACTGATATGTACGCCAACCAAGAAGATCTCTCCGTCTTTGACTTGCACATAACTATCCTTCAGATTCACTTTGCCAGCTCGTAAAGACTTCACTTCTGTTCCAGAAAGCACGATGCCGGTCTCGAATTTCTCATCTATAAAATAGTCATGGAAAGCCTTACGGTTCTCAGCAATGACATAAATTCCCTTCTTAATAGCCATACGACTCACTCCAATCCAGCGAAGGATACGCATTCAAATCCAATTCGTCACGCACGCCACGCACGTATTCGTAATATCCAGCAGATGCAATCATTGCTGCATTATCTGTACAATAAGCCATTTTGGGCAGACACAATGTAGCATTCGTCCGACTTGCTAACGCCTCAATCTTCTTTCTTAAGCATGAATTAGCAGACACGCCGCCCGCAAGGCAAATCTTCTTCATGCCTGTTTGTCTCATCGCCTTATTTAGGCGATCAACCAGAATAGAACAAATCGATTCCTGGTAAGAAGCGGCAAAATCGCTTACATTAATGTCTTCGCCTTTTAATCGCACTTGATTAATGGTATTCAGCGCAGCAGTCTTGATTCCGCTAAAAGAGAAATCCAACGAATCAGCAATTCTGGGAGATGGGAAAGAATAAGCGTGAGGATTGCCGTTTTGACTCTCACGATCTAATTTCGGTCCACCAGGATATCCAAGGCCGATCACGCGCGCAATCTTGTCAAAAGCTTCACCTGCAGCATCATCGCGTGTCGCACAAATCAAGGAAAGATCCGCATAATCTTTCACAAGAAGTATCTCACTATGTCCGCCAGATACAACTAGGCACAGAAATGGAGGTTCCCATGAAGAATCCGAAAGATAATTAGCGGCAATATGCCCTGCCATATGATTTACACCCACCAAGGGCTTATTCTTTACTTCGCAGATAGACTTTGCAGCAGATACACCAACGAGCAATGCACCTACGAGACCCGGGCCCTTCGTAACACATACAGCATCAATGTCATCATAAGTAATCCCCGCCTGTTTCATCGTCTCATTTAGACAGGGCACAATTGCTTCAACATGCATACGCGAAGCAAGTTCAGGTACAACACCACCATATTGACTTTGAAGATCGGCAGAAGAGGCAATCATGCTTGCTCGAACTACTCGACCATCCTCAATGACTGCACAAGCTGTCTCATCACAAGAAGATTCAATTCCTAAAGTAAGTACACCCAACGTCTGCGCCTCCTCACTTAAAATACGTCTCAAGGTAAGACTTCAGCATTGCCAGATAACCTTGCGGGTCAATTAAGTATGATTCCACATAACCGGCGCCAGGATACATCTTAGACATAGTCGTATTCGGGTTCAATCTTTGACGTTCCGTCACAATTTGCTCGATTTTCTCCGCGCCAATAAACGTATCACGTCCACCGTATAAGATACATACCGGAATCTGGAGTCGAGAAATCTGTGTCGCAAGATTATAACTGTCTGATTCACCTGCTGATACGCGTATAGCATATGGAACAAAATGTTTGGTAACAAAAGCGAATTTGGAATTCTTCTCTACAAAAGGAGTAATGTAGTCATCTGAGTTCTTCGCAGGCGAATCAAGAACCAATCCGATAATGTAAGATACATCGAATCCTAAATCAACAATTTTACGATTATAATTCTCTAATACTTCCGAATCGGAAGAAGGCGGCAGTTTATCAATTGCTAATAAGCAAGCACTACAGCCGGAACCTATTCCATAAAGAATCACATTCTTCGTCACTGAGATCTTCTTCACGTGTTTGATAGCACCTAGAACATCCTGCCATTCCAAATATCCGTAACCGCATATCGCGCCATCACTCTCACCTGAGTTTCGAAGGTCGAATAGGAATACGTTGTAATGCATATTCAGGAAATCATTGATCATCTCAACCATAGAAACGTTGAAAGGCATTCGATTTGACTGAGTATCATGTACAACAATAATCGTACTGATTGGATCATCTGTCTTGAAGAACCAACCAGAAAGAAGTGTCTGCTCATCTGCAGAGGTAAAGGTAGTTGCCGAATAGCTTGGAAGAATATTAGAAGGAATATTCTCAAGCGGTTTCTTCTCAATACTCATCATGCGATTGGCCGTTGTAGCTGTCATGACGATTACTAAAATCGTCACTGCAGCAAGAATACCAAAGACAAAGGCAACTCGAACGATCAATTTCGAGATCGGCAACTTATTTCCTTCGTTTTTGATTAATCCTCTTCCCATGATTGCCTTCTTTTGTCAAAACTTCTTCAGAATGGTCCTATTGTACCATTTCAATTGAAAAATGAATAGAAACAAGTGGTTTAACGCAGAATCATTGATTGGATACGCCAGAAGAACCGAAACCACCTTCACGATTCTGTCCGATACCTTCCACAGAATCCGTCTCCACAAATGTCGTTGTTTCATACTTAGCCACAACCATTTGGGCAATTCGGTCACCTTTATGAATCACATAAGGACCTTTCTGATTCCCTTTATCATTTAAAGTTAACTCAGGCGCATCTTTATAAGATTCGGATGATGTATTCTCCATAATGACACAGATTTCACCGCGGTAACCACTATCAATGGTGCCCGGCGCATTCGGAATACGTAAAGGTGTCTTTAATGAGATGCCACTCCTTGGACGGATCTGCACTTCAAAACCAATTGGAATAGCAAACTTCAGTCCGGTATGCACTAAGATTGTCTCGCCTGGCGCGATGTGATACTCGTCAATACTACAAAGATCCATGCCGGCATCGCCTTCGTGTGCATAGAAAGGAAGCACCGCATCCTCATGCATCTTCTCTACAATAATCTCAGTACTCATACCACTCCTCCTCATCCTCAACGATGTCATCAAATTCCTTGAATGATTCGATAATGATGCGTCGCTCATTCTGATTCTCATTCATAAAACGCGCAACAGAAGCAACCGGAATACCCTGACCCAGTAGTGACTTCACTGTAGAAGATTCTACAAGATGTTTGGCATTGCCAAAGAGATCACATCGGCAAGCACCCTGGTAGCAAACAAGATCTACGCGGCTATGCTCGTGCATCTCCTCTTTTCCGGATGGTTTCTCACCAAGTGAAACCTCAGGATGTTCCTTACACATACTACAGTGCTTCTGATTCTGACCTAACGGACAGAACTCCGACTGCATCCACTCAACCGGACCATATCGATGCAACGACATATACGAAGATTTCTCCGTATCATCCAAAGAATCCGCCAATCTCAGAATCGGCTCATCGCCCATTTCATATGACAGGAAGAGATACTTCATGCCAGAAGCAGTCTCATAGCGATATGTATAATGATTATAAATATTAGATCCAGCAAGAAGCCCGATTGTTTGCTCATCTTTACAGGTGCCAAGGCATCCTGCAAATCTAGATCCTGCATGCATTTTACATAGCGTAAGCGCCTTAGATATCGGTTCGATTAAGTTATCCTTATAAGAGCCCGGAAAACGAAGTGCAATCTGAGCTTCCGGTTCCTGTGCCAAGAGTTCATCGATCAGGGCAATTCTTCCCGGACGAGCAATCTGCAAAGCGGAGAACACATAAAGATCTGCACCACATGCATATCCACTCGTGATTCGATTCATATCGATATAATCAGCTATCGTTACATGTTTCTGGCTCGGCTTCTCCATGGAAGATAATTCAAATTCTTTTTCGGCAAAAGCACTGCTTCGTCCTTCCGACTGCGAATCAAGGATTGCCTCTGCAAGGAAAGACATCGCTTCTCTTCTCATTGAGTTAATCTGCGCAATACGGAGCAAAATCGGAAAATCCCCATTTTGCGTGATTTTCTTAAACAGAAATGGCGTCTGACCGGTCTTCTCGATCTGCTCTTTGGTACGTGTCCAAGAGAGTGGCTCGCCATCACCCAGATCAGCTTCTTCCGCCCAGGATGATACACATACACCGGCAAAAGCACCACTTGTCACAGTTACTTCGAGTTTGAATCCATTCCCCTCTCGAGTCAGCACACCTTCGATCGGGGTTTTTCTCATGTTCTCCTTAGGCACTTCGATTTTCTTGCTCATGCGATAGACTGCCATGCCACTATGAAGTTTTGCAATGGCTTCCGGATGTAATCCTTTGACCAACGCAGAATTACGAGACACCTCGATTTTACCGATTGGGAAACTGGCCACTTCCACGTCTTTGTCACGTATAGAGAGGAAGTCACCTTTCTGCGGGACGTCAGACTGCCAGGAACGAATACAGATGGTTCCAGCTTTTGCATTGATTGACAGGATCTCTCCCCAATAGAGGCCATACTTTCCTACATACTCACCTGAGAGGAAATCCGGGGATTTCTGGTTCGCCATATACTGAGAGGTAAAATCACCGCCGCGATTAAACGTGACCAGAAGATCATTTCGGAGCTGTTGCACCTCTTCATCTGAGATACCACCGGCAACAATGCGGTCAATCAATGTCCGGTAAGCAGAAACTACTGCGATACAGTACTGCTCATCACGCATACGACCCTCAATTTTCAAGGAATCCACACCGATACGAATCAAATCAGAAAGATAATCCACTGCAGATTGATCTTTCGGTGACAGTAGTTTTCCGGAGATAAGCGGAGCAGTATATACCGATGCTTCACGGTTTCCTTCTACGATCTGATAGGACTGTCGGCAAGGCTGTGCACAGGAACCTCTGTTTCCAGAGCGAGAGCCGGAACGATTCATCGCACTAAATAGGCAAAGTCCGGAATAGCATACACACATTGCACCATGTACAAAGACTTCTACCTCGATATCCTGTTCATGCCAAAGTTCAGCGCGTGCACGAATCTCCTCCACTGAGAGTTCACGTGGTAGCACGACACGAGACATATTTAGATGTTTCATCTCTTCACACTGATGTAGTGAGAACACATTCATCTGAGTACTTGCATGAAGTGGAATCTGTGGAAAATGCATAGCAAGATAAGATGCGAGTCCTTTGTCCTGTACAAGGAAAGCATCTACGCCCATCTTATATGCCTGAAGTGCTAATTCTACCGCGTCCATCAGTTCATCATCATCTAATAGCGTATTGAGGGTAACATAGACTTTACTGTTACGAAGATGTGCATAATCTAATGCCTCACGAAGCGTAGACAATGTGAAATTTGCCGCATGAATGCGTGCATTATATTGATTTAGACCGAGATATACGGCATCCGCGCCGGCATCAACAGCCGCACGAAGCATACTCATAGAGCCCGCTGGGGCAAGAAGTTCAGGACGTTTCATAACTTCTCCTTCGGAATGTTGTTCTCTTTACAATACTGTTCAAGTGGAAGAAGTGGATCTTCCTTCGGCTTATCTTCTTCCTTCTGATGAAGTACTGACTGCCAGCGAAAGCAGGCCTCCATATATGCAAGAATCAATGCCTGATTCGTTGGAATCATAGGATTCTCATCCATTGTTTCAGACAGAAGATCATTGGCTACTTTCGCACAATACAGTGTCTTGGCCTTCTCCTCATCGGATTCTACACGGAAACGATAGGTCATACCGGCAATCCGAACGAAGACCGTCTGAGGATACTCTTCATTTTCCGCTTTCTTTCTCTTCTTGGACACAGGTTGAGCATCACGCTTAATTTGGCTGTATTCTGCAAGAACCGGCTTCTCTGCCTTCTTGCTTCTCTTCGTTTTTGCCTTACCCTTCTCTTTGTCGGTAGAATACTTCTCGAAAAGAGAATCAGAAATACGTTCATATGCCATTTTGATTACTCGTCCTTTCTTCCTCGAAGGAACTGGTATAATTTCACAAAGTCCAAAGGAAGAACATCTTCACTTCGAACCGTTTCGCTAATCCCCAACTCGTTCAAAGCTGATTGAATCTGAAGTTTGCTATATTGTCCGCAAGAAGAAAGACTATTTACGAGCGTCTTTCTCCGCAGGGCAAAAGCTCCCGTTACGAATGAGAACCAATCCGCCTCTTGAAAACAAGAAGTGACTTGTGGAGAATGTCGTTCCGCTTCCATCGCAATCCGATCGATTGTAATGACCGATGACGTCGTATTCGGTGCCGGATAGAAACTTCCACCGTCCACATTGAAGCATTTCTGTTTCTTCCCATACAAGTCAGTCAGAATAGCAAGTGGACCATACTGTTTCGTATGAGGTGCCGCAAAGATTCGATCACAAGCTTCTTCTTCCACCATGAACACCATCTTCGGGCACGAAGGGAAATCCTGCATCAATTTCACCATGATCGGCGTCATGACATAATACGGAAGATTCGAGAGAATTACGTCAGGATTTCGTTTCTCAGAAGGCAGAGTGTCCGCATCCCATTTAAGATAATCCTGAAAAATCACTTCCCCACCCATTGGATTGAGCAAATCATGAAGACGTGCCGCAAAGGTCTGATCAATCTCCACAGCTACATACCCTGCCGCGGAAGATGCTGCTTTCTCAGAAAGTGCACCTATGCCAGGACCGATCTCCAGGACCTGCTTCGATTTCGTAATCTTCGCAAGGTCTAGGATCTCGTCAATCACTTCATCATTACACAGAAAATTCTGCCCAAGACTTCTTGTGGCCGAAAGACCATAATTCTCTAGAATAGACAGAACTTCCTGCTTACTCATCCAATGAAATACCTTACGCCGGCTTCGAAGATCTTCTGGTCTTTCTCACCAGGAATATTCTTCGCAACACCGTTGCCCATACGTTCACTGTGTCCCATCTTACCGAGTATACGGCCGTTCGGACTGATGATACCTTCGATTGCACACATAGAACCATTCGGGTTGAATGCAGTATCCATAGAAGGAACACCCTGATCATCTACATACTGCGTAGCAACCTGACCCTTCGCAAAGAGTTCCTTGAGAAGCTCTTCAGAAGCGCAGAAACGTCCTTCACCGTGTGAGATGGCAATCTCATGAACATCGCCTTCACTTGTGAAAGACAGCCACGGAGAGTTATTCGAGACAATCTTTGTCGAAACATAAGCCGACTGGTGACGACCGATATTATTGAAAGTCAGCGTCGGGCCATCATGCTCGAGTGGGAGAATATCACCATAAGGAAGAAGTCCAAGTTTCATCAATGCCTGGAATCCATTACAGATACCGAGCATCAGGCCATCGCGATTGAAGAGCAGATCACGGACGGACTCAGTGACTGCAGCATTGCGGAATGCCGCCGCGATGAATTTACCGGAACCTTCCGGTTCGTCACCAGCGGAGAAACCACCCGGAATCATAATCATGTTTGCTTTCTTGATTCGTTCGCTCATTTCCGCGAAGGAATCCGTGATTTCCTGAGAGTTACGGTTACGAATGACCATAACATCCGGTTCAGCACCGGCACGAGAGAATGCGAAAGCAGAATCATATTCACAGTTCGTACCTGGGAATACCGGAATGAATACCTTCGGCTTTGCACCAGTCAGAATAGATGGTGCAGTAATGGCATTCTTTGTCACCTCACCCTTCTCATAGGAAACTGCCTTACCCTGATCAACAATGGTCGGGAAGATTGGCTCAAGTTTGGATACGAAAGCTTCAATGGCCTCATCCATAGAGATGGATTGATTTCCATAGGTCAGCATCTGATCATTGGTCGTTACACCAAGAAGCTTACCGCCTACCTGCTCGATCTTATCTACTGCGTTATTGTCACTTACGCAAAGGAGAACCGTACCGAAAGAATGTGAGAATAAATCTTCCATAGAATAGCTATCTGCGAAAGCAAATCCAAGTTTGTTACCCATGCACATCTGCGCCACACGTGCTGCAATACCGGCAGAACGAACTACGCCTGCAGCCAGTAGCTGTCCGCGGTCCTGAATCTGTGTGATGCACTTCATCACGCGAATCGCATGATCTTTCACATAACGGCCATTCGCATCACGCTTGATGCGGATCGCATAGAGCTTCTTCGCAACCTGAGAAAGTGTAGAAGAAACAACCTTATCCGTAGTTGTCATACCCACAGCGAAGGATACCAACGTCGGCGGAACATGCAATTCATTGAAAGAACCGGACATACTGTCCTTACCACCAATGGATGCGGTACCGAAGTCAAGCTGTGCCTGATATGCACCAAGTAAAGCAGACAGCGGCTTACCCCAAGATTTCTCACCAGCCATACGCTCGAAATACTCTTGGAATGTCAATCTTGCAGCAAATGGATCACAACCCATACAAGCAAGTCTCAGCAGGGACTCGGTGACTGCGTGATATGCACCGTGGAATGGGCTCCAAGCAGAGAAATATGGGTCGAAACCATATGCCATAACAGAGACCGCATTTGTCTTTCCTTCCTCAACCGGGATCTTACAAGCCATACCTTCTTCTGGAGACAGCTGATAACGACCGCCGAACGGCATCAATACCGTACCAGCACCGATTGTACCGTCGAATCGGGAAACCAGACCCTTACGGGAGCAGCCATCCAAAGAGGAAAGTGTGCCCTTCAAAGATGCGGCAAAATCACCTGCAACAAAGCTTTCTGTCGGCTGATCGATGATTCCGTTATTGAAATCAGGCTCGGTCACCTCAGCGGTTGCATAGGAAGAAGCACCGTTCGTATCAATGAAAGCTCTCGGCAACTCAACAATGGTGTTGCCCTTCCATGTCATCTTCATGACCGGCTCTTCGGTTACTACTGCAACAACCGTTGTCTCAAGGTTCTCTTTTGCAGCATAGTCCATAAATGCTGTCTCGTCCTTCGGATCAATGACAACAGCCATTCTCTCCTGAGACTCAGAAATCGCGATTTCTGTACCGTCCAGACCTTCGTACTTCTTCGGAACCTTATCAAGGTCAATGGTCAAGCCGTCTGCCAACTCACCGATTGCAACGGATACACCGCCTGCTCCGAAGTCATTACAACGAAGGATCATCTTGCTGACTTCCGGAATACGGAACATTCTCTGGATCTTACGCTCCGTCGGTGCATTACCCTTCTGAACTTCAGAACCACAGGTCAGTACGGACTTCTCATCGTGTGCTTTTGAAGAACCTGTCGCACCACCAATACCGTCACGACCTGTACGCCCACCAAGGAGAACAATGATGTCACCCGGTCTCGGACGAACACGAACGATATTTTTAGCCGGTGCAGCACCTACTACTGCGCCGATCTCCATTCTCTTTGCCACATAACCTGGGTGATAGATCTCATCAACATGACCAGTGCAAAGACCAATCTGGTTACCGTAAGAGCTATAGCCTGCAGCGGCTGTACGAACCAATTTCTTCTGGGAAAGCTTACCTTCCAGCGTCATGCTGACCGGAACGGTCGGGTCACCGGCACCCGTCACACGCATGGCCTGATATACATAGGAACGACCGGAGAGCGGGTCACGGATTGCACCACCCAAGCAGGTCGCAGCACCACCGAACGGCTCGATCTCTGTTGGGTGGTTATGTGTCTCATTCTTGAACATGAGCACATAATCTTCTTTCTTACCATCCACATCGATCTGAATCTTGATGGAGCATGCGTTAATCTCTTCAGACTCGTCCAGATCCTGCAGTTTGCCATCCTTCTTCAGCTTTCTCATCGCCATAGTTGCCACATCCATGAGGCAGACTGGCTTCTTGCTGATACGCTCGCCATATACTTCTTCTCGAGTAGAGAGGTAATCCGCGTAGATGCCCTTTAATTCCTCGGCAAAATCACTGTCACCGTCAATCTTTACATCCGTCAGTTCAGTCAAGAATGTGGTGTGACGGCAGTGGTCAGACCAGTAGGTATCCAGCACACGGATTTCTGTCATAGTCGGATCACGCTTGATGGACTGGAAGAACTCTTGTGTGAAGAGTACATCCGCATCGGACATGGCCAAGCCCCATTCTTTACGAAGGGCCGCCAGTTCATCCTTAGTCTTGGACGTAAAGCCTTCAATGGTAGGCACCGAAGTCGGTACATCAAATACTTCTTCGAGTGTATGTGGCTTCTCCATCGAAGCTTCACGACATTCAACAGGGTTAATGAGATACTTAGCAATTGCTTTCTTCTCATCCTCTGCTACACTTCCATAGAACACGATGACACGCGCAACACGAACCAGCGGCTTCTCTTTCTGAGTCAAAATCTGGCAGCACTGAGCCGCAGAGTCCGCACGCTGATCGTACTGACCTGGCAAGGATTCGATTGCCAGAACATAGGCCGCATCCGCTACATCAATGGACTCATCGTAGACATCATCGACAGGTGGTTCAGAGAACACTACGTTCTTCGCGAGTTCATACTCCTCATCCGATAAACCGGACACATCATATCGGTGGAAGATTCTAACGTGTTCAATGGTCTTGACGCCCACATCAGACTTCACATCCTTCATAATTCCGGCAGCTTCAACTGCGAAATCTTTCTTCTTCTCCGAATAAATTCTTCGAACTGCATTACTCATAACAAATCCTCCAATAATGATGTATCCTCATCTATCCTAACACAAAAACGGCCGCTTCCTGCACGTTGTATGTGTGGTTTACAAATTTTCATGCTCCAAAAAACTTCAGAGCAATCGTCTGAGCGCTTACTTGATCTGCTCCGCAGCCTCAGTCAGCATCTCACTATTAAACTTCAAGAAACGTTTCAAGCCTTCTGCATCCAGAGAACCATGTGCCAGTTTAGCCTGGTCGTAGAGGTGCTGGCAAAGCGCATTGAGTTTCTCCTGATCATTTGCCACACCGGACATTCCGCGAAGTCTCAATACCAGTGGGTGGTCCGTGTTGAGAACCAAGTCCATCTTGATTGGGAACATGCTGTCGAGATCCTTGTACGGGTCATCATCCTTGCCGGTACGCATGGACTCGAACTGTTTTCTCATCTCTGCCATACGACGTGCTTCTTCAGTCTCACGAATGAATGCAGGAAGCTGCTCCGCGCCAAGTGCCACAGAAGAGACCTCTAATTTCTCCTCACCGGTTGCAGCCTTGAACAAGTCACTGAGTGCTTTTGCCTCATCTTCAGAAGCCGACTCACCCTCAAGTTCAGCATCCACACGCTTGAACTTCACGTCTTGCTGCTTATACTCCAGGAACGAGATGAAGTTGTTATCCAGTTCTTCGTTCAGAACGACTACGTCGAAGCCCTTCTCCTTGGACATGGAGATGTACGCCGCCTGCTGATCCGGCGCCTTGGTATAACGAACTGTATCCTTCTCCTTATCCTTGGTAAGCTCGGTCAATGTGAAGAATTCACCATCTACTGTCTTAAAGAGACAGATGTCCTTGACCTTCTCATAGAACTTATCGTCTCTCATCATGCCGTACTTCACGAATACGCTGATATCATTCCAGTAACCCTGGAAACCTTCGCGATCGTTTTTGAAGACCTCATTCAGTTTATCGGAAACCTTACGGATGATGTGAGAACTCAGCTTCTTCACGTACTCATCCTGCTGGAGCGCCGAACGGGAAACGTTCAGCGGAAGGTCGGTGCAGTCCAGGCAACCACGAAGCAGGAACAGGAACTCCGGAATGACTTCCTCGATGTTATCTGCAACGAAAACCTGGTGATTATAGATCTTGATACGACCTTCG
>JAZLMM010000002.1:0-65965 GCA_045598705.1 Oscillospiraceae bacterium | reverse complement strand
GCAGCGTGAAAAATGCTCCTGGATGTTCCGACTACAGCGACATTTGTTCATTCCAGTCGGAAACGGTCTTGTCCGGAAGAAACAATGAACATTTCTTGCCTGACGAAGCGCTCTCCATTTCCCAAGAAAACGTGAAGATCCTTTTTTCTTTCTCGAAAGTAGGATCTCCTACGAGTTTGATGTCTAGTAGCGAACTCCTTTGTCAGAATGACATCGACGTGGGCTTTCCTTGAAGGTCTTTTGTTGAATTCATCGAAAATGCACGCAAAATATGCAAGTCGCTTGCATTAATCTTTCATTTATAACATAATGTATTCGGCTTCGTTCGTTATTTTATGCCATAAAATGCAAGTTCGAAGCTCGGAATAATTCTTTTTAATTGTTTTTCAAGCAGAATTTGATGGATGCAAGGAGGACGAAGGTATGAAGACCTATCGTGAACTGAGTAAGGCTGAACTGAAAGATACTTTGAACATACTGGAGATGAGATACAATCATCTTAAATCCAAGAACCTCAAATTGGATATGACTCGTGGTAAGCCAAGTCCTGAACAGCTTTCCATCGCCAATGAAATGCCTACTTTGTTAGATACGAATGACTTGCATGCAGAAGATGGTTCGGACTGCCGTAACTATGGTGTGCCATATGGCTTGAAAGAATGTCGTGCACTCTTTGGAGAGATTCTAGGTATTGATCCAGAGTTAGTGACAGTTGGCAATAACTCCAGTTTACAGCTGATGTACGATACGCTTTCTCGTTCCTTAATCTATGGTGAGATCGAATCCGAGGAGCCTTGGGCACATATTCCCAATCGCAAGTGGATCTGCCCGGTTCCTGGTTATGATAGACATTTCCTGGTTACCGAGACATTGGGATTTGAACTGATTTCGGTTCCACTTCATGAAGATGGTCCGGATATGGATATGGTCGAGAAGTTGGTCGCGGAGGATGCTTCAATCCTTGGTATGTGGGGCATGCCGCTCTACAGTAATCCGGATGGCTATGTGTATTCGGAAGAAGTTTGTAAGCGTCTGGTTTCTATGAAGACTGCGGCACCGGACTTCCGTATTTTGTGGGACAATGCTTATGTCGTGCATCACTTGTATAACGAAGTCGAGAAGCAATGCACACTTCCGGATATTCTGAAGCTGGCACGTGAAGCGGGCAATCCGAATCGTGTCTATGAATTCGCTTCTACAAGTAAGATTACATTTGCTGGTGCCGGTATTGCTTGTATGGCCGCCAATGAGGAGAACGTCGCACGTGCTCGTAAGGTTCTGAATGTTCAGTCAATTGGACCAAATAAGATCATCCAGTTGATGCACGCGAAGTATGTTCCAAATCTTGATGCTGTGAAGGCAATCATGTGCAAGCAAGCTGATATTCTTCGTCCGAAGTTTGAGAAAGTCCTTCGTGTTCTTAAGGATGAATTTGAGGGAAGTGGCGTAGCAAGATGGAATGACCCGAAGGGTGGATATTTCGTATCTATCTATGTGATGGACGGAACTGCCAAAGAGACCGTTCGTTTGGCAAAAGAATGCGGTGTTGCATTCACACCGGCCGGCGCGACCTACCCTTATGGTAAAGATCCGTCTGACAGCAATATCCGTATTGCACCGAGTTTCCCGATGATCGATGATATCGAAGTAGCCGTTACAGTTCTGTCTGTTTGTGCTAAACTAGCAGCAGTAAGAAAACTTTTGGAGGAGTAATTCATGAAGGATATCTACGAAAGCCCACTGAACTCTCGCTATTCCAGCATGGAAATGAAGGCGATTTTCTCACCGGATCATAAGTTTAAGACTTGGAGACAGCTCTGGATCTACTTGGCTTCTTGTGAGAAAGAGCTTGGCTTGAATATTTCGGACGAGCAGATTGCTGAATTAGAAGCATCGAAAGATGATATTAATTACGACGTTGCGGCAAGAGAAGAGAAACTGGTACGTCATGATGTCATGGCGCATGTACATGCATACGGTGAACAGTGCCCGAAGGCGAAGGGAATCATTCACCTTGGCGCAACTTCTTGCTACGTATGTGACAACACAGATATTCTTCTGATGAAAGAAGCCTTGATTCTGACACGTAAGAGATTGGTCGTAGTCATGGACAAGTTGGCTCAGTTCGCAGACCGCTATAAGGATATGCCGACGCTTGGCTTCACACATTTCCAACCGGCTCAGCTTGTAACGGTTGGCAAGCGTGCGTCCTTGTGGCTCCAGGACCTGCTTCTTGACTTGGATGAACTCGATTATGTAATTTCTTGCCTGAAGCCGCTTGGCTGTAAGGGAACGACAGGAACCCAGGCCAGCTTCTTGGATCTTTTCCAGGGTGACCATGATAAAGTCGAGAAACTTGACCAGATGATTGCAGAGAAGATGGGCTTCGAGTCTTCTATCTCAGTAAGTGGTCAGACCTATACCAGAAAATTGGATACTAAGGTATTGAATGTTCTGGCAGGTATCGCTTCTTCTGCGCATAAGTTCAGTAATGATATCCGTCTCCTGCAACATCTGAAGGAGATTGAGGAACCATTCGAGAAGACACAGATTGGTTCTTCTGCGATGGCTTATAAGCGTAATCCGATGCGCTCAGAGCGTATCTGCTCTCTGTCACGTTACGTAATCACCGATGCACTGAATCCTGCACTGACTGCTTCGGAACAGTGGTTCGAGCGTACACTTGATGATTCTGCGAACAAGCGTATCAGCGTACCGGAAGCTTTCCTCGCTGTGGATGCGATCCTGAGTATATATCAGAATGTTGTATCCGGACTTGTTGTATATCCGATGATGATCAGAAAGCACATCATGGATGAACTTCCATTCATGGCAACAGAGAACATCATGATGGAAGCGGTAAAGCGTGGCGGTGACCGTCAGGAACTTCACGAGAAGATCCGCGTACACTCCATGGCTGCAGGTAAAGTAGTCAAAGAAGAAGGTCGTCCGAACGATCTTCTGGAACGTATTGCAGATGACCCGGCATTCGGCCTTGATAAGAACTCTTTGGATTCTCTTCTGGACCCGAAGCTCTACATTGGTCGTTGCCCGGAGCAGGTCGAAGCTTTCTTGAAGAACGATATTGCACCGGTTCTTGCACTCTATGCGGATGACCTGGATATTGAGGAGCCTGAACTGACTGTCTGATGATCGAAATACGGAATTTAGATTTATGAGCATTTATTTTGACAATAGTGCAACCACGAAGCCACTTCCCGAAGTGGCTCGTTTGGTTTATGAAACGCTGAAGAGTGAGGAGGAATATGGCAATCCGGGTTCGCTCCACCGTCTCGGTGTCTTGGCTGAGAAGAAACTGAATGACGATACGGACAAGATTGCTAGATTGCTTTCCTGTAAGCGTGATGAGTTATTCTTTACTTCCTGTGGTTCGGAGTCGGTGAATACTTCTATTATGGGGTATGTGCGACAGAATCCACGTGCCGGAAAGAAGATAATCTCGACCAAGACCGAGCATAAAGCTTCACTGGAGTCTTTTGCACGCTTAGAGAAAGAAGGGTATGAGATTTGTTATATTCCTGTACTTTCCGATGGGAAACCTGATCTTGACGCACTCGAAGAGGCCATCGATGAGAATACTGCCTTGATGAGCTTCACACATGTCAACAATGAAACGGGTTCGATTCTTCCGTTGGAAGAAATCGTTCAGATTCGAAACAAGAAGAATCGAAATACCAAGATTCATTTGGATTGTGTGCAATCCCTTGGAAAACTTCCGATTGCACTTTCACGTATGGGTGTCGATCTAGCATCCTTTTCCGGACATAAGATACATGCTTTGAAAGGCTTCGGACTTCTATACATCAAGTCCGGCGTTCGTGTCCAACCTTTAATTATCGGTGGAGGTCAACAAAGAGGCATGCGCTCCGGAACACAAAGTCCGTACTTAGTAAGTGCTTTTGCCATGGCTCTGGAAGAAGCGACAAGAGAAATAGCGTCCAATCTAGAGCGAATGACTGCACTTCGTGATGAATTTGCGTCGGAACTTGAGAACCTTGGTGTAACGATCATCTCGCCCAAAGATGCGTTGCCGTATGTACTGAACGTGTCATTCCCGTCTTTTCAGTCCGAAACTATGCTACACTGTTTAGAGGAAAAAGAGATCTATGTATCCACCGTTTCGGCTTGCTCCAGCAAATCGAAGGCGGTGAGCTATGTACTGTCGGAGATGGGCGTTAAGCTCGAACTTGCGCGTAATGCGGTACGGTTCAGCTTCTGCCGAATGAATACGAAAGAAGAGATGGATCAGACCATTCAGGCCATCGCTGAGATCTACGAGAAATACAAGGTATAAGGAGAATTACAATGAGTCACGATTATAAGACCGTCATTCTGGCACGTATGGGTGAGATTGCCCTCAAGGGATTGAATCGCGGAAAGTTCGAAAGACAGCTGATGAGCAATATGCGCTGGAGACTGAAGGAATTCGGTGCTTTTACCATTATTCAGAGCCAGTCCAGAATCTGGATCGAGCCCAAAGACCCAGAGTCTGATCTTCTTGAAGATAAAGAAACCGCGCAGGAAGTACTGAAGGCGGTCACACAGGTCTTTGGTCTCGTATCGGCAAGCCTTGTATGGAAGTTTGAAGGCACAACAATTGACGATATTAAGCAATATGCGTGCATGTTGACGGATGAGATTCTCGCTGAACATGATTATAAGACATTCAAAGTAGAGAGTAAGCGTGGTAATAAGCGATTCCCGATGGCTTCACCGGAGATTGCAGCCGATGTGGGTGAAGCAATCCTGATTGCGCATGAAGAGTTGAGCGTAGACGTGCATAATCCAGACTTCGTTATTTATGTGGAAGTTCGTGAAAGTATGTATGTTTATAGCGAGAAACTGGAAGGTCATCGTGGTCTTCCTGTTGGTACAGCAGGTAAGGGTATGCTCCTTCTGTCCGGCGGTATCGACAGTCCGGTTGCCGGCTACATGATGGCTTCTCGCGGAATGCAACTCGAAGCAATCTATTTCCACTCTTATCCGTATACCAGTGAACGCGCGCTGGAGAAGGTAAAAGATCTCGCGCGAATCGTGTCGCAGTATTCTGGTACCATTATGCTTCATGTCTGCAATTTTACCGATATTCAGCTGAACCTATATAAGAATAGCCCACAAGATATGCTCACAATCACGATGCGCCGCATTATGTTCGAGATTGCGGAAGAAGTGGCGAAGAAACAGGAGTGTAAGTGCTTGATTACTGGTGAGTCACTGGGACAGGTGGCCAGCCAGACGATTGAAGCGATCCAGATTACGAATGAGGTCGTCAAGACCATGCCGGTCTTCCGTCCGTTGATTGGTACTGACAAAGAAGAGACCTGCAATATCTCGCGCAGAATCGGCGCTTTCGAGACATCGATCCTGCCATATGAGGATTGCTGTACGGTATTTGTCGCAAAACATCCGAAGACACATCCGCAGAAGAAGCACATCATCGAAGCGGAGTCGAAGCTGGATATTGAAGCTCTAGTCAAGCAGGGCGTTGATGGCATTGAGACCTATAAGATCGAGCGTACACCAAGAGGATAAGAGATATGCGGATTGGTAAATTGACCAACGAAGAATTGAAAGAGATTGTTCTATCTCGGCTTCCGAAACTCTCGGATCGGACATTGATCGGTGCCAATATTGGTGCGGATTGTGCTTGGCTTGATCTTGGCGACAAGCTTCTGGTTACCTCTTCTGATCCGATTACTGCAGGTGGCATGCAGTCCGGTGCGCTTTCTATCCATGTTTCCTGTAACGATATTGCGGCTTGCGGCATTCGTCCAAGTGCGATTCTGACGGTTCTGATTGCACCGCCGGAGTGCACGAAGGAAGATGTGGTTCATATCGTTGAACAAGCATCTTCTACGGCAGAATCACTCGGTGTCGATATCGTGGGTGGTCATACCGAAGTAAGTGACAGTGTCAATCGTTTTATCGTGATCACGACGGCCTTTGGCATTGCGGACAAAGATTCTCCAATCCCACGTGGTATTGCGATGCCTGGTGATACACTGGTGATGACCAAGACCGCAGGCATTGAGGGAACATGGATCGCAGCGATGGAACATGAAGCGAAACTGAAGGGTAAGGTTACTGACGATATGATCTCAGAAGCAAAGACCTTCATCTCGAAAATATCAGTAGTAGAAGATGGGGTTACGGCTTGTTCACTCCGTGATCCGAACGGTGCAGTCAATGAAAGAGGAATTGCATACAGTTCTACTCACCTGATGCATGATGTTACCGAAGGTGGCGTATTAGGAGCGGCCTATGAGATGGCGGATTTCTCTGGTATCGGCGTATCGGTCGACCTATCGAAAGTTCCGGTTGCACCTTGCACGAAGGCCATCTGTGAGACAATGGATATTGATCCGTATCGCCTGATCTCGTCGGGTTCAATCTTGATAGCAACTTCAGAGCCGAAAGCGTTATTAGAAGTGATGTCGATGAAAGGCATTCCTTCTTGCGTCATCGGTGCTTTTACCAACGAAGGATTCCAATTGAAGGATGTGGATGGTAAAGAGATTCCATTCTTGCCACCACAAACTGATGAGTTATATCGCATGAATTAGGAACGTCATTACGTATGTGATTTCATAGAGAAGGGGAAGGCAACGTATGTATTTGAAAGAGAAAACCGTAAAGATTCTGAGAATCAAGAATGTCGTGCTGACTATTCTTGCTGTTACACTTCTAGTGGTATGTCTGTATGACATTTTTGATCTGCTTACTTATTACCATGATGATCTCGATACGGCTTGGCATGCAGGTTCCATGATGTGTTCAATCATCTATTCAATCGTATCAGTTGCGGTGATTCTACTCGCGGAATTGTCGCGTCGCATGATGTATCGCGCGACATTCTATTCTAGTTATTTCGAAGGTTCACTGGATGGATATATCTGCTTCGAAGATCTTGCAAAAGTGGTTGGACGTCCGATTTGGTCGGTGAAATTGGAACTTCGGATCTATCGGTTACTCTACATGAAGCGGTTTACGCTCATGCCAGACAATTCAGATTATCAGATAGAACTTTATAGTAAGCGTGTCTCTTGTGAGTGTAAGAATTGTGGTGCATTGATCGAGAAACGCGAGTATTTCACTGGTCATTGTGACAGTTGTGGAAGCTCCGATCTTCATGCGAAAATCATAGCAGGCGATCAGTTCTATAGCATCTCGAGTGAAGTCGAACAAGGCGTCAATCGTCCTTCTTTCTATGAGAATAAGCACCTTAAATCTAAGAACGTGTTCTTTGTCATTCTTATGGCGCTTGGACTTATTGTAGCAGTCATTATGACCTTCTATGTGGTCGATATGGTTTCAAAATACTACAATTCCGAGTATATCACGGAGCAACTGTTGGATGCTTCCAATCATCTCGGCTCGGTAGACTTGGTTAAGAAGGATTTGGTTCAGCAAATCGTATTTGGTTCCATCATCGGTATATGTATGTATGTACTGGTACTTCGCCGCGTTCGCAGGATACGTCTGATTCAGGTCACAAATGAGTTCTCAAGAATTTTCGCAAGATCGAGTAAACCGTTCGTACCTAATAACGAAATCCAAGGATATTCAGATCTTCGTGGCATGCGCCGCGTGAGAAACTCGATTCGCATGAACTATTTGCAGCATTGTACGATTGAGATTCACGAAGATGTGCTTCAGGTGGCCTTGGCAAAGAAGATTGTGAAGGATACCTGTCCGTCCTGTGCTTCACCAATTGTAGGTGCTGTGGATGAGAATTATGTATGTCAGTACTGTGGCAACAAGATCATGGGTGTCATTGAGAAGGGCGCTTGATGATTTCGTTGTAACAATATGGATACTAGATTAGTCGTGTAAGCACTTCACGGAGCGAAGCATGACATCGCCATTTCCCTTGTAGCATAGGTAAAGGGAAGAGATGCCATCAGGAATCTTGCAGTTTGTAGAGTATTGCGTCCAAGCGGTCGTATAGAGGACCGGAATCTCACCCAATACATCACCATCACTCGAAGTTCTGACTTCGAAGGTGCCGTTACCGTAACCACGCACGTTGATCGATACACCAGTGACGCCCTTAAAGTCAAAGTATTTGAAGCCGATGACGGTTCCTTCGCGAATCTGGGTGATATAACCTGGTTCATGATCTCCGTCTTTGCCTTCCTGTACGATATAAGGGGTCTGGTGTTGTCCATTATATGGATCATCCAGATTCTTCGTGGAGAAGAGATTACAGGCAATATAGGCCGGATATTCATCCGTATCGCGAAGCGGACCACCATTCAGACCGCAAGAAGTCATCTCCACTTGCTTGATGCGACCCTCTTCGTCAAAAGAAATCTTCTCTGCGCAGCCTTGTCTGGAGAACCATGTATTGTTTGTGTGTCTGTGGTAGAAGATGTACCACTCGCCATTGATCTCTACGATGCTACCATGATTGTTCGCACCGTAGGCGGACGGCTGATTCTTCGGTTTATAAGTATCAATGCCCAGATCACAGTTACTGACAATAACTCCACCGTATGTAAAAGGCCCCTCCGGATTGTCGGCTATGGCATAGCAGAGTTCGTGACATACTTCGGAAGAGTAAACGAAATAGAAGATACCGTTACGCTCTCGAATGGAGGGTGCTTCAAAGAATGCGTGATGCTCATACTCGGTGCCAGCGGCGTACATGCACCCTGGAACGATAAACTTCGGCGCCTTCTTAATGGTAAGCATGTCCGGTCCAAGTACAGTGACCATGGCACCATGACGTTTTACATCGCCTTGTCCGCAGAATCCGGTATACAGGTAGGTGGTATCTCCAATCGTAATGACGCCGGGGTCGAACTGCGGTTCGTCTGTGTCTTTGAGCCCGAGAAGCGTGCCATCCTCATAATGGACGTGTCCGATATATGAGAAAGGTCCTTGCGGCTTGTTGCTCTTGGCGACTGCGACGACATCCCGATTGTCAAGCACATAGAAGAGATAGTAATTCCCATCTGGACCGACCGTGACATCCGGTGCATAGAGACATCCACGATTGTCCTGATTGTCCGGGTCGTCCGTTCTTCTGTAGAACGTGCCTTCAAAGCGCCAACTTGCTAGATCGTCGATTGGGGCAGACCAGCTTACATAGTCTCCCGGACAGAAGTAACAGCCATTCCAGTAGTCATGAGAACCATAGACATATACACGGTCACTAAATACATAGGGTTCGCCGTCAGGAATATACTCCCAGGAAGGAAGATACGGGTTGAATGCTTGTTTCTTGAGCGGTGCCTGCATCGCAGCAATACTCTCGTGTGAAAGCGGCGCAATCTGAACATTGCCGAGTGCACGATCTGTGAGATAGTCCGTAACGAATTGGTAGAACGCAGAATTTCCTGATTTCGGTATGCATCCGTCTTTTGTAAAATACATGCCATTAGGTGTGCGATGCGTGTAAGGCATCCATCTTGGCATGGCCGCTCCTGTGCAATCTTCGCCATTCGGGTCGCCGTTCTTGACGAAGTTCGTCAGGTAATTGGCCATCTGTCTTGCAAGATCGTAATGACATCCGGTAAAAGGTCTCCAGCATCCAGAGAGTGTCTCGAACCAGAACCATAAATCAACGGAATGAAAAGTTCCAGGATTGTCTTCACCTGGGATATCGGGTTCAAAACTATAGTAGAATCCAGGTGCACCATTTCTATCCAGGACAGCTTTGACGGAACATTCGATGCCGCGGACCCAAGCATATTTGTTACCTTCTTTGACTTCTCTGGATTCTGGGAAAGACAGGAAGGTATCGGCACGATTACCGAACATCGTCTTCGCCTGTGCTTCGAAATCTTCCGAACTACTTGCAAAGATGAAACTTGGGAACTCGTCGAATGTGTTGCCGGCGAGAATCGGAACATTGGCCTGCTTGCCCTGGAGCATCAACTTGAAAGGTTCGTCAGCAAGGAAGACATGGTCGATGCAAGGGGTAAAGAAGAACATGTTCTCCTCTCTGAATTTGGCATATTTGTCTCGAATGACGAACGCGTCAATCTTTCTGGCCTCTTCAATTGAGGAGACGCCAAGCGTCTCAAGGAATTTGTCGCCCATCTTAGAAACATGCTCAATATCTTGTGGAATAATGACATTATCCTTGATGTAAGGACTCTCGATGATGCCGGAGAATATGAGGGCTTTCTGGAAAAGTCCGATGCTGGATGGGCTGGTCAGGTGTGTCAGAACAGAACCGCCTCCGGCGGATTGTCCGGCTATGGTGATATTCTTTGGATCACCACCGAAATTGGCGATATTGCGGATGACCCAACGAAGCCCGGCCTGCTGATCGAGTACACCAAAGTTAGCCGGTGCATCAGGCGATTCAGCTATCAAATCAGGATGGGTGAGAAAACCAAGTGCACCGAGGCGATAGTTGACACTGACAACGATAATACCTCGCTTCGCAAGCTGCTCACCATTAAATTCCATCTCGCGGGTGTATCCCCATTGAAAAGCACCGCCGAAGAACCATACAAGGACGGGTAGTGCATCCGTATTGCTTTGTGCCGGTGTCCAGACGTTCAGATATAGGCAATCTTCATTAATCTCAATATCTTTGTCCACATGCCATTCACGACAATAGATATCGGTGCCGACACCGGGTTGATCTTGAACAGAAATTGGGGCGAATTGACTACATTCTCTTACGCCTTCCCAGTTCTCACAGGGCTGTGGTGCGCGCCATCGGTTCTCACCAACCGGCGGTGCGGCGAAGGGAATGCCCTTAAAAACTGAAATTCTTGTGTTATTTCCTTGAAATCCGCGAACTGAACCATTCTCGGTAGATACTACTTTCAACATATGAATTACCTGCCCAATCAAGAGTATAGATTCATCATAAACGAGTTTGAGAAATCATTCAACTCAATATAGATTTCTAAATTTGTTATTGATTTTCTACATATGTCATGTAACATAAACTCATGGTGATTGGAAATTTGCACAATGTTCCGATACATCGTTGATTATATACGCAGATAAGGAGAGTACTTATGTACCGTCTAATTATTGATCCGAATCAGTCCCAAGGCCACATATCTCCAGAGATTCAAGGACATTTCTCCGAGCACTTAGGTCGTTGCATCTATGGTGGCGTGTATGTCGGAGAGAATGCTGATATTCCTAATGTGAACGGTATGCGTAAGGATGTCGTTGATGCACTTCGCGCGATTCGCATTCCGGTCTTGCGCTGGCCGGGAGGTTGTTTTGCCGATGAATATCATTGGAAAGACGGCATCGGTGAGAAGTCTTCCAGGAAAAGAATGGTCAATACAAACTGGGGAGGTGTGGTCGAAGATAATAGTTTCGGTACACACGAGTACATGGAATTATGTCGTCAACTCGGTTGTAAGACATATGTGAATGGAAATGTTGGTTCCGGAACGGTCCAGGAAATGAGTGAGTGGGTCGAATATATGACCTTTGACGGAATTTCACCGATGGCCGAACTACGAAAGAAGAATGGTAGTGAACAACCGTGGAAAGTTGATTATTTCGGCATTGGTAATGAGAACTGGGGATGTGGCGGCAATATGCTTCCTGAGTACTATGCCAGCGAATACCGCCGTTACCAGTCTTTTGTCAAAGATTACAATGCGGATCAGCATATCAATCGAATCGCATGCGGCCCGAACGGTGATGATTATGGATGGATGGAGACCGTGCTGTCTCAGTGTCATAAGGTAGTCTGCGGAATGGGCAATCCACATGGCTTTATGGATGGTATTTCTCTCCATTACTACACGATTCCACACGAATGGTCCAAGAAGGGCTCGGCAAGTGATTTTACCGAACAAGAATGGTATAAGACCTTAAGTAAATCACTCTACATGGATGAAATCATAACGAAACAGTCAGCGATTCTTGATCGATATGATCCGGCTCACAATATTGGCTTAATTGTGGACGAGTGGGGTACTTGGTATGATGTGGAAGAAGGGACAAATCCTGGATTCTTGTTCCAGCAGAATACGATACGTGATGCGCTGGTTGCTGCTATTAACCTCAACATATTCAACAAGCACTGTGAGCGTGTCAAGATGGCGAATATCGCTCAGCTTGTGAATGTTCTGCAGTCTGTCATCCTCACGGAAGGCGACCGTATGATTAAGACTCCGACTTATTATGTCTTTGATATGTATAAGTATCATCAGGACGGCACGCTGGTAAAGAGTGCGATTGATACTAAGCAAATCGGTGAAGACGCTGAGTACATGGTGCCGAATCTTCATGAGTCTTGTTCGAAAGATGCGAATGGTCATTATCATATCACCCTTGCGAATCTATCTTGTGAAGAAGAATATGAGGTGAAGGCCGATTTTCTCGATTACTCAGTAGAAGTTCTTGCAGCTGAGATTCTCACAGGTAAGATGAATGATAAGAATACCTTTGAACAACCGGATTGCGTGAAGACATGTGCTTGTACCACATATGAGACGGAAGGAGATAAGTTAACATTTACGATTCCGGCTTGCAGTGTGATGCATTTTGAGGTGAAACTCTGATGGAGAACGTGCGACCGTGTAAGCGGTGCTTGCTTCAAGATATGAGTGAGTCCGTCTATCGTGAGATTGTCCTGCGCGGGATAGACGGCATTTCAGAAGAGGACCGTGCAGAAGAAGAAATGGTTGCGAAGCGTTTAGTGATTTGTAAGGCTTGTGATCAGTTGGTAAGTGGTACGTGTCTGGCATGCGGATGTTATGTTGAGATACGTTCTTCAATTAAGAAGGGCCGTTGCCCGAATAAGAAATGGTGAGGTGTCTATGGAAACAAAACAGTTAATCTTAGATGGTAAATGCGTGTTGGGTATCGAGTTCGGATCTACTCGAATCAAGGCGGTCATGGTTGACGACAAGGGCAATCCTGTAGCTTCCGGAAGTAAGGAGTGGGAGAACGATCTGGTGGACGGCATCTGGACTTATTCCGATGAATCCATCTGGAACGGTCTCGCAGAGTGCTACGCGGATCTGAAGAAGAATGTTCAGCATGAATTTGGTGTGACGCTGACTTCTTTTGCCGCAATCGGCTTCTCTGCCATGATGCATGGTTATCTCCCATTCGATGAGAAAGATCAGCTCCTGGTGCCTTTCCGCACATGGAGAAATACGATTACAGGCGAAGCGGCAGATCAGTTGACATCGGCTTTGAACTTCAATATTCCACAAAGATGGAGTATCTCACATCTTTATCAGGCAATTCTCAATGGTGAAGCGCATGTACCATCGATTCGTCACTTCACTACGCTGGCCGGTTATGTACATTTCCGTCTGAGCGGAAAGAAAGTATTGGGCGTGGGTGATGCCTCCGGTATGTTCCCAATTGATTCTTTGACAGGTAATTACGATGAGAAGATGTTGGATACTTTTGAAGGTTTGATTGCGGAGAAGAATTTCCCGTGGAAGATTCGTGAGATTCTACCAGAAGTACTCTCTGCCGGTGAAGACGCCGGAACGCTTACGGATACTGGTGCGAAGCTTCTCGATGTAGATGGTGATCTTAAATCTGGTATTCCGATGTGTCCGCCGGAAGGCGATGCCGGAACCGGTATGGTAGCGACCAATTCTGTTGCCGTTGAGACCGGTAATATTTCTGCAGGTACTTCTGTATTTGCCATGATTGTTCTGAAGGAGAACATGAAGAATCTTCATCAGGAGATCGATATGGTGACCACACCGACGGGGGATCCGGTCGCCATGGTGCACTGCAATAACTGCACTTCTGAAATCAATGCGTGGGTCAAGCTCTTCGATGAGTTTGGAAAACTGATGGGTCAGGAATTCGACCGTGGTGCGATGTTTGAGAAACTTTACGGTATTGCACTGGAGGGTGAGAAAGACTGTGGTGGCCTCTGTGCATATAACTATTTCTCCGGTGAACCGGTGACTGGATTCTCGAAGGGCGCTCCGCTATTCTTCAGAAGCGCGGAGGATGCTTTCACACTTCCGAACTTCATGAGAATGCATCTTTACTCTGCACTTGCTGCATTGAAGGTCGGTCTGGATATTCTGACTGAGCAGGAGCACGTATCGGTAAAGAAGATGTATGGTCATGGTGGTTTCTTCAAGACACCGAAGGCCGGACAGACGATTGCTTCCGCCGCAATCGGATCTCCGGTATGCGTCATGGAGACTGCAGGTGAGGGTGGAGCCTGGGGTATTGCTCTTCTTGCACTTTATATGGTTGCGAAGAAAGATGGACAGACACTGGCGGATTATCTCAATGATGAAATCTATGCTTCCTCTACAGGCAGCGAACTCTGTGCTTCTTCTGAAGATATTGAAGGATTCCGTACCTTCATGAAGAAGTATGTTGCGGGCCTTTCAGTAGAGCGAGCCGCAGTTGATATTCTATAAGCTATTTCAGAAAAGAGGTTGGATATATGTTAGAAGAACTGAAACAACAAGTATTTGAAGCAAATATGCTTCTGCCGAAATATGGACTTGTTACGTTTACGTGGGGAAATGTCAGTGCCATCGACCGTGAGTCGGGCCTGTTTGTCATTAAGCCAAGTGGGGTTCCGTATGAGACCATGACTTCTGAAGATATGGTCGTTATGGATCTCGATGGCAATCGTGTGGAGGGAAAGTATAGACCTTCTTCCGATACACCGACGCATCTTATTCTATATAAGAGATTTCCCAATATCGGTGGCGTAGTTCATACCCATTCCTCTTATGCAACATCTTGGGCGCAGAGCGGTCGTAGCATTCCATGTTATGGTACGACGCATGCAGACTATTACTATGGTGCGATTCCTTGCGTGAGATGCCTGAATAAGCAGGAGATTGAATCGGATTATGAAACCAATACCGGCATCTTGATCGCGGATTCTTTTGAGAAGGAAAAGATTGACTACGAGGCAGTCCCTGGCGTGCTCTGTAAGAATCATGGTCCATTCACTTGGGGTAAGGATGCTCACGAAGCAGTACACAATGCAGTGGTCTTGGAAGAGGTGGCCAAGATGGCTTACCATACGGAAATCATCAACAAGAATGTGCTTCCGGCACCTTCCGAACTACAGGATAAACATTATTTTAGAAAACATGGAAAAAATGCTTACTATGGACAATAGTAATGATATAATGGAATAACCAATTAAGGAGGATTTAAGACATGAACAACATTCCAGAAATCAAATTAGGTATCGTTGCTGTATCTCGTGACTGCTTCCCGATCGCACTCTCTGAGAAGAGAAGAGCTGCAATCAAGGCTGCTTATAAGGGAGAACTTTATGAGTGCCCAGTAACAGTTGAGAACGAGCTCGATATGCTCAAGGCAGTGGAAGATGTAAAGAAGGCGGAGTGCAATGCACTGGTTGTTTTACTCGGCAACTTCGGTCCTGAAACACCTGAGACACTGATTGCAAAGAATTTTGATGGTCCTTGCATGTTCGTGGCTGCAGCAGAAGGTGACGGAGACATGGTTGATGGCCGTGGCGACGCTTACTGTGGTATGCTCAACTGCTCATACAACCTCGGTATGAGACATCTTGACGGATATATTCCTGAATATCCTGTCGGCACAGCTGAAGATATCGCAAAGATGATCGCTGATTTCGTACCGATTGCTCGTGCAGTTGTCGGCGTGAAGAACCTCAAGATTATCACATTTGGTCCACGTCCGCAGGACTTCTTCGCTTGCAACGCACCAATCAAGGGCCTCTATGAACTCGGCGTTGAGATTGAAGAGAACTCTGAGCTTGACCTGCTTGTTTCCTACAAGGAGCATGCAAACGATCCACGTATCCCAGCTGTATGCGAAGATATGGCTAAGGAAATGGGTGAAGGTAAGTACTATCCGGACCTCAACGCTCGTATGGCACAGTTCGAGCTTACATTGCTTGACTGGGCTGAGAATCACAAGGGTTCCAGAAAGTATGTCGCATTTGCTGATAAGTGCTGGCCGGCATTCCCGTCCCAGTTCGGTTTCGAGCCTTGCTATGTAAATAGCCGTCTCGTTTCTCGTGGTATTCCGGTTGCTTGCGAAGTAGATATCTACGGTGCACTTTCTGAGTACATCGGTATGTGCATCAGCGGTGATACTGTTACATTGCTCGACATCAACAACTCTGTTCCGCAGTACATCTACGACGAAGATATCAAGGGTAAGTACAACTACAAGCTCACAGATACATTCATGGGCTTCCACTGTGGTAATACACCTTCCTGCAAGATGTGTGCAGACCGTGCCGTGAAGTATCAGTTGATTCAGCACCGTGTTCTTGAACCAGCAGGTTCTGATCCGGATATCTCCAGAGGTACACTCGAGGGCGATATCGCTGCTTCCGATATTACTTTCTATCGTCTGCAGTGCAACAGCGACGGAGAGCTCGTATCCTACATCGCAGAGGGTGAAGTTCTTGACGTAAAGACACGTTCCTTCGGTGGTATTGGCGTATTCGCTATTCCAGAGATGGCTCGTTTCTATCGTCATGTTCTCGTTGAAGGCAGATTCCCGCACCATGGTGCAGTTGCATTCGGTCACTACGGCAAGTTGATGTTTGAGACATTCAAGCTCCTCGGTCTTTGCCCATGCAAGATCGGCTACAACAAGCCAGCTGGCGATCTCTATAAGACAGAGAATCCGTTCAACTAATCGATTATTACAAACGGTAACTTCTAGAGACTGTTCTGCGAAAGCAGGACAGTCTCTTTCTTTATTTATCTCTTATAATATTAATGCTACAATGTGAAGGTACCGAACCTGAGATGGGTAGCGTATTAAAGGAGGGTCGAATATGTCAGATTTTCAGTCTCGTAAAGGTGTGAGAACCATTCGAATCATTGATGCTCAAGGTAAGCCGGTATCGAATCAGAGAATTGAGATCCGTCAGAAGAAACATCAGTTTCTGTTCGGATGCGGTGCATTCGAAATTTCTGCTGGACTGTTCAACGTCGATGCTTTTAAGAAAGATTTCTACGATCAGCGTACGAAATTATGGCTGGATGTATTCAACTATGCGACCGTTCCATTTTACTGGGGAAACTTTGAACCGGAAGAGGGGAAACCATCCACGGAAAAGTTGAAGATCTTAGCGAATTTTCTTGCTTCGAAGGATGTCACCATGAAGGGACATCCGCTCTGCTGGCATACCGTATGCGCGGACTGGCTTCTGAAGTATGATAATCCGACGATTCTGGAGAAAGAACTTGGCCGTATTCAACGCGAAGTCGCTGATTTCAATGGATTGATCGATAAATGGGATGTCATCAATGAAGTGGTGATCATGCCAATCTTCAATAAGTATGATAATGCCATTACCCGTATCTGTAATGAATATGGTCAGGTAGGATTGGTGAAGAAGGTTTTCGAGGAAGCCAGAAAGTATAATCCCAATGCGACATTGCTCATCAATGATTTCAATACGTCACCTGACTATGAACATCTGATCTCCGATTGCTTGGATGCCGGTGTAGAATTCTCAGCAATCGGCATTCAGTCTCATCAGCATCAAGGATATTGGGGAATGGAGAAACTTCAGGATGTATTGGAAAGATTCTCCAAGTTTGGCCTTCCTATTCATTTCACAGAGAATACGCTGGTTTCCGGTGATCTGATTCCAAAGGAAATCGATGACCTAAATGACTTTCAGGTAGAAGTATGGCCTTCAGTACCGGAAGGAGAAGAACGCCAGTGTAGAGAAATCGAGGAGATGTTTACCACTTTGTTTGCCCATCCGCTTGTTGAAGCCATTACGGAGTGGGATTTTGCAGATGGTGGATGGCTCAATGCGCCATCCGGTCTGATTCGTAAAGATAATTCGGTGAAACCTGCATACCAGATGCTAAAGAATAAGATCCACAACGAGTGGTTCACCACATCTACTCAATTTATCTCGAATGAAGATGGCGTGGCGGTTACCAGTGGTTTCAAAGGAACATACGATGTGATCATAAATGGAAGAACGATAGAGATGACGATCAACGATGTAGATGAAGAACTGCTGATACGCATCTGATTAGGAGGAGTATTACATGAAATTATCCAGTATTTATAGCGATGGTATGGTGCTTCAAAGATGCAAGAAGAACACGATTCGTGGTGATTTTGCCGACGGAGAGTGTATCAAAGTATTCTTGGATGATGTCGAGTATCCAGCCGAAATGAATGCAGACTCGAATGAATGGCGATGCGACTTGCCTGAACAGCCTGCGGGTGGACCGCATACGATCACGATTTCTTCGGGCATTGAAACAGTTGCGATCTCAGATGTGTTGTTCGGAGATGTTTTCATTCTTGGTGGTCAGTCCAATATGGAACTTCCGGTGATCTGGACGACGGATTACTATTATGATGAGATCAAGAATGCAGATTTCCCGCAAATCAGACATTTCGAGGTGCCGAAGATTCCTGTATTCGGATCGAATAATGAGATGCTGGATAGTGGATCTTGGGCTCAATGTGATGCGGAGAATGTTCTGAATTTCAGCGCGATCGGCTTCTATTTTGCCAAATATAAGATGCTTCAGGATGGTGTACCGGTTGGACTGATTCAGACTGCAGTGGGTGGTGCGCCAATTGAAAGTCTGATGAGCGAAACACAGTTGATCGCTTCATTCCAGGAAATCGAAAAGACGATGATGGATTCTGGGAAGTGCAATCTGGATAAGAGCAAGGGATGCTTGTGGTGTTATCGTGAGAAGATCGCACAGAATCGCGATGCTGCATTTGTTGATGAGACTGTCAAAGCGGATACAGATCGACAGAATCAGTGGCACCAGGACGTGGATAACCACGATTTGGGCCTTCAACAGAATTGGATGAATCCATGGGAGGCGGAAGGAGAGTATCTTCATTTTCAAATGCCTTCTACGTTCTATCAGACGGATCTTGAAGATTTCAAAGGTAGTATTTGGCTTCAGAAACGAGTCAATGTCCCTGCATCTTGGTGCGAGAAAGAGATTGAACTTCGTCTTGGTACCTTGATGGATGGAGATGTTACCTATGTAAATGGCGTGAAGGTCGGTGAGTATACATTCAAATACCCGCCTAGACGTTACTTCGTGAAGCCTGGCATCTTCAATGAGGGCGAGAATGTGATTACGATCCGCTTGATCGTGGATGGTAACATTGGTGGTGCTGTGGAGAAGTGTCCATACTTCCTGAAACTTGGCGATGAACTGATTTCTCTAGAAGGAGATTGGAATATGCGAATCGGTTATCGCACCGAGCGTTTAGAAGGCCCGACGTTCTTCAACTGGGCGCCGACCGCTTTGTTCGGGTCGATGCTATATCCGCTTCATGATTATGCTTGTAAGGCGATTCTCTTCTACCAGGGTGAATCGAACTGCGAATATCCGCAGTATTATGGAAAATTATTGAAAGACATGGTAGCGGAATGGCGTTCTCTGTTCGGCCAGGTGCCGTTCTATATGGCTGAGGTAACTTACTGGCTTGGTGATGGCCCGGTTTATGAGGCGGATCCTTTTACCAATGTTCGTAAAGTCCAACATGAGGTTGTAAGTGAAATTTCTGATGCGTATCTGATTCCAACCTATGATCTGGGTATGTATAATGACCTTCATCCTCAGAATAAGAAAGATGTGGCCATGCGTTTCCTCGAAATGTTCGAAAATAACGAGAAGAAATAAGCATCAATCTGATGCGTTATCGTTCTTATTCGTGTTTTCACCTTTGATGTTTGCCAGTGGATTCTTGGAGACAGCTTCGTGGAGCAGGTCTTCATCTACATGTGTATAGATCTGCGTGGTAGCTACGCTCTGGTGCCCGAGAATCGTCTGAAGAGTTCGAATATCGACTTCACCGTATTTATACATAAGCGTAGCCGCTGTATGTCTTAACTTGTGGACCGAGTATCCTGAAACATCTAAACCTGATTCGGAAAGCAGACGCTTGATGACGTTCTGAATCATCTGTTTACTAAGACGTGTTCCTCTTTTACTTAGGAAAAGCGCCTGGTCGTCTTTGATTTTCTGTTGTTCGCGTTGGGGGTAGTATTCGTTTAGTGCACGAAGACATGCTTGATTCAAGTAGATCGTACGTTCCTTGTTACCTTTACCCACGACGCGAAGGGTGTCTTCGGAAATATCTGAAAGATTGATTCCCTGAAGTTCAGATAGTCGCATACCACAGTTCAGGAAAAGCGTTACGATGCAATAGTCTCGGACGGAACTTTCTTTGTCAGCATTCTCTGCAGTAGAAAGGAGCTTGAGGCTCTGATCCAGATTCAGATATTTAGGTAACCGCTTCGCGCGGTGCGGCGTTTCCAGTTCATAGGAAGGGTCATCCTTGATGATCCTTTTCTTCTGGAATAGATACTTAAAGAATGACTTCATGGTTGCGACTTTCCGAGCACGTGTGGCAGAAGAGGCCTTGCGTTCGCGGGAAAGATAAATCATGAAGGCGAAGAGATCGTCTTGCGTAATGCTGTTGAGAAATTTCTCATCCACATCCTGAATAGAGATATCTTCGAACTTGAAGTCATCCGTTAGCTTCACAAGACCACGGTCGTATTTAAGAAAACGGAAGAGAAGAATCAGGTCATAACGATATTCTTTAATGGTTAATGGCGATTTCTCTTGAACAGCCTGCATGTAACGCAGATACTGTTCCATGATTGGAAAAGAAGCGCTTTCGCCGGATGATTTTCCTTTCGGTCTGCCCATGTATTGACTCCTAATTAAACAAAACTCTTTCTATATCAATAGTACCATATTATTTAGTTAGGAAATATCAAATTGCGTATTGCTTTATGTTAGGGGTTGCGATATAATACACGCATGAAAGACAAATGTCCACCATACACGGACAGCAAGTGAGGATAAGAATATGGCAAAGTTAAGAGCAGGCGTCATTGGCGCAACAGGTTATGTAGGACAGAGATTTATTTCTTTATTAGACAATCATCCGTGGTTTGAATGTGTAGCAGTCGTTGCTTCTCCGCGTTCCGCTGGAAAGCCTTATGCAGAAGCTGTAGATGGTCGCTGGAAGATTGATGCAGAGATGCCGGCTTATGTCAAGGATATGGTCGTTGAGAGTACAGAGAATATTGAAGAAGTATGCAAGAAAGTTGACTTCGTTTTCTGTGCAGTAGACATGAAGAAGGATGAGATCCGTGCACTGGAAGAGAAGATTGCAAAGCTTGAGACACCTGTAATTTCGAATAATTCTGCCAACAGATGGACACCTGATGTTCCGATGATGATCCCGGAAATCAATTCTGATCACGCTGCTATCATTGAGAAGCAACGTGAGAGACTCGGCACGAAGTGTGGATTTATTGCTGTAAAGCCGAACTGCTCCATTCAGAGCTATGTTCCTGCTTTGTCTCCGCTTCTTAGTTTTGGTATCGAGCAGATCAGTGTGTGCACATATCAGGCAATCTCTGGTGCAGGTAAGACATTTAAGGATTGGCCGGAGATGGTTGGTAACATGATTCCTTACATTGGTGGTGAAGAAGAGAAGAGTGAACAGGAGCCACTGAAGGTATGGGGTCACATCGAGGGCAATGAGATTGTAAAGGCAGAGAAGCCTGTCATCTCTGCACAGTGCTATCGTGTTGCTGTACAGGAAGGTCATACTGCTGCAGTATCCGTTAAGTTTACGAAGAAGCCGACAAAGGAAGAAATGTTGGAAGCCTGGAAGAACTTCAAGGGCGCGGCTCAAGAACTTGAACTTCCTCACGCTCCGAAGCAGTTCTTGCAGTATATTGAAGAGGACAATCGTCCACAGCCGGCACTGGATGCAATGTTTGAAGGTGGTATGGGTGTTTCGATTGGACGTCTTCGTGAGGACACGATCTTCGATTACAAGTTTACCTGCTTGTCTCACAACACACTTCGTGGTGCTGCAGGTGGTGCAATGCTTTCCGCTGAGCTCCTCTATAAGAAGGGTTATCTGACAGCTAAGGAAGGCTAAATCATTTTTATCAATAGATTGATTCAGAGGGCTGTCTCAAAATGAAGTGAACATCAAAGGTTGAAACTTCACAATGAGACAGCCCTTCTTTGTTTGCCATGAGCGTAAATACACGTATAATTGCTGATTAGCTCTTTTTGCGTGTACTAGCGTAATAAAGAGCTACACGCATATATGAAGTTTTGAAGCTTTTGCGTGTATTTACATGGCAAAAGCATACACGCATTTCCTTCATTTTAACGTTTATACATGAATTTCTATCTGAAGCGCTTATATTGTTTTGGAACAATATCTTCTTTGACTGGGAGTTAGGGCCTATCTCATTTTTCTTTTGAGACAACTCCTTTTCATATCTCTATCTGTCGTACGAGGATTGCTGTTTCCACTCATTTCAGTGGTTTGCGGTTCTGCATTACATCGAATATGATGGAGTATATTAGTTTTTCGAAAAAAGGTGTTGACGTCTTAGGTGTTTATCGGTATAATCTTTCTTGCGCTTTGAGAGATGGGTACTAACTCAAACACAAGCGGGCCTTTAGCTCAGTTGGTTAGAGCAACCGGCTCATAACCGGTCGGTCTTGGGTTCGAGTCCCTGAAGGCCCACCAAATTGAAGCTAATTGACAATTCTATATATGGGAGAATTCCCGAGCGGCCAAAGGGGGCAGACTGTAAATCTGTTGTCACCGACTTCGGTGGTTCGAATCCACCTTCTCCCACCAAAATGGACAAATCCGAACCTTATACCTGATGGTAAGAGGTTCGGATTTTTTTGGGTATAGGCAACTAAGTTTTCAATGAATGGAGTGAATAATAGGGCCTTTTATGCTATATTGAGAAGGTACGAACTCTGTGATTCATTCAAAGTTCGGTAACGGTCACAAAAAGACGAGGAGAACTGCAATTATGAAAAGGATCATTTCGTTATTATTCATTCTAATATGCTTTTCATCGGTTTTATTGACAACAGGATGCGGAACAAAACATTCGCAGGAAGAATTCAGGGCTGAATACATAGAAAAGCTAAATAGAATGTCTGTGAAAAAGAACACAGATAGAGAAATCAATGAAACCGGTCTCTATCTATGCGACAAGGTGGCTGATGATTTAGTTCTTTTTTCAGGATTGTTGGAATTGTTCATTCATTGCTATGAGATATATGAGCCAGATCGTGAGATAATTACCTATGATGAGATCGTTGGTTTATACAGTTCATATGATGACGATGTATATAACAGATTTAATGAATTGTATAAGTGGTATTGTACAGCGAACGGTAGTGCTGCTGTTGACTTCTACCGTCAATCCATGATAAAGGCAAATAATCTGTATATAGAAAATTTCGGTGAGTCTTTTTTCCCCAGTGACCGTGAGCTTGACTGGACAATTGAGCAAAGAATCAGTTTTGAGGATTTCATTCGAAGAACTCCCGATTTCATGCCGATGGAGGAATATGAGAAAGAACTGGCATACCTTGGTATTAAATAGAATTTGAACGGACTTGAATGGATAGGATGCAAAAGTGCTTGCCCGTGAGAAATTTGGTATAATTTACAGGAAACGAGGACGTAAGATATGATTATTCTTGTTACCGGTGGTATTGGATATATTGGTTCACATACTTGTGTTGAGCTTCTTGAAGCTGGACATGATGTTGTGATTTTCGATAATCTTAGTAATGCAAAGCTTGAAGTCCTTGATCGGATAGAGAAGATTACCGGAAAACGTCCGAAGTTCTACCAGGCAGATATGCGCAACGAGCATGAACTTGTTCCAATCTTCGAAGAGAATAGAATTGATGCAGTCATTCATTTTGCTGGTTTGAAAGCGGTGGGTGAGAGCGTTGCGAAGCCATGGGAGTACTATAATAATAATGTTGGGGGAACGTTGAACCTTATTCACGTTATGGAGAAGTTTGACGTGAGTAAAATCATTTTCTCCTCCTCTGCGACGGTATATGGTGTTCCGGAAGTAATTCCGATTACAGAGAACTGCCCGCTTGGTACTACAACGAATCCTTATGGTGAGACCAAGAAGATGCTGGAGCGAATCTTGATGGATTATCGGATGGCCCATCCCAATTGGCATGTCATTCTACTTAGATACTTCAATCCGATCGGTGCACATGAGAGTGGGCTATTGGGTGAAGAACCCAATGGTATTCCGAATAACTTAATGCCCTATATCATGAAAGTAGCAGTCGGTGAGTTGCCGTACTTGCGCGTGTTTGGCGATGATTATGACACACCTGATGGAACAGGCGTGCGAGATTACATTCATGTTGTTGATCTGGCCAAAGGACATGTTTCGGTGATGCAGAAGTTTGGCAGTGGCGCAGATGTCTATATTTACAACCTGGGTACGGGTATCGGCTACAGTGTATTAGATATTGTTCATGCTTTTGAGAAGGCCAACAGTATTGAGATTCCCTATCAGATCGTAAGCAGACGACCAGGCGATATTGCAACATGTTACTCCGATCCGTCTAAAGCTTTTGACGAATTAGGTTGGAAAGCACAATTTGATTTAGAGAAAATGTGCAAGGATTCATATCGTTTTGCCAAGAACTTGAATTTGAATTGACAAGGTAAATTCTGTTGTGCTAATATAGTGACCGTCATTCGGGGTTGTGGCGGAATGGCAGACGCAGCAGACTCAAAATCTGCCGACCTTAAAATCGTATGGGTTCAAGTCCCATCAGCCCCACCAATGCAAGACATTATTTGAGGACCATCTGTACGGATGGTCCTTTAATTTATATATTTTCAAAAAAATGCAACACAACGAAGCTGAGTGTCGTCATATATTTCGAAGTGCAAAAAGGGAAGAATTGTGATTTGCATTGTGCCTATATTTGCAATAGTATATATGAGGTATATTTTGTTTGACAATCTTACCCGATAGATTTGTTATTTGGAAGGAGATATTAAATGGAAAATCATTCTGAAATTACGAATGTTGAATTGGAGAAGAGCAAAACGATCATTTCCAAGATTAACGATTATTACTATAGAAAGATGGTAGGTCAGACACGACTTGGTTGGTCATTATTGATTTCAATCATTTCCAATGGACACATCTTGCTGGAGTCCGTTCCGGGTCTTGCTAAGACAACAGCGGCCAAGACATTGACGGATGCTGTAAATGGTAAGTTCTCCCGTATTCAGTGTACACCAGACCTTCTGCCGAGTGATATTATCGGTACACAGATCTTCAACTATACGACCAATACCTTTGAAACAAAGCTTGGTCCTGTTTATGCAAACTTCGTTCTTCTCGATGAGATCAACCGTTCTAGTGCGAAGACACAGAGTGCTATGCTTGAAGTCATGCAGGAACACCAGACTACGATTGGTGGATACAATTACGCAATGCCGAAGATCTTCACGGTTATAGCAACACAGAACCCAATCGAGCAGGAAGGAACCTATCTTCTTTCTGAGGCACAGCTTGACCGTTTCTTGCTGAAAGAGAAGATTGATTATCCGAATAAAGACGAAGAGTTCGAAATCCTTAATCGTATTGAGAAGGATGTTTTCTCCAAGTCAGAAGCAGTGGTTGAACTTGAAGATGTTTATTTCTTACAGCAGATGGCAAAGAGAGTCTATATAGATGATGCAATCAAGAAGTATATCATCAATATTGTAAGTGCAACTAGAAATCCTGCTGCAGCGATTGGTAAAGATCTTGCAGAATACATCACACTTGGTTCCAGTACCCGTGGTTGTATCGCATTGATGGAAGTGTCCAAAGCGGTTGCCCTAATCAACGGCCGCAGTTATGTGACACCTGATGATGTAAAGACATTGATTCACAGTGTACTTCGTCATCGTATTTCCTTGAACTTCGCGGCAGTGGCTGATGGCGTGACAGTAGAACAGATTATCGACAAGATTGTTGGAGCAGTTCAGACACCATGAATTTGGATTATATTACTAAGATTCGAGCAAACATCTCGATTCATACGAAGATCAAGGCAACCAGTATCCTCGACGGTTCTTACAAGTCCGTGTTTATGGGACGTAGCCTGAATTTCGAAGATTTGCGTGAATATATTCCCGGCGATAACATTCGAGATATCGACTGGAAAGCTTCTTCGCGTAGCCGAATGCTTCTGATTAAGCGTTATATTGCTGAGAAGAAGCACAATATCATGATTGTCTTTGATACAGGAAGCAAGATGAATGCTCATACACAGTCCATGGAAGAGAAAAAAGATGTTGCCATCTATTCAGCCGGAACTTTGGCTTATCTTGCTTATTCGAATGGGGATTTTGTAGGTTCTATCTATAACGTAGATGGGAAAATGAAGTTCTTCCCGCTACGGACAAGACTCTATGATATTGAGAATATTCTGGCATCATACGACAGTGATGTACAACGTTCCTCTAAATCAGATTTGAATCAATCTTTAGAGTATCTTCTCAAGAACTTCAAGAGAAAGATGGTTGTGTTTGTTATCACGGATCAGGCGGGAACAAGTTCCGTTTCGAACGATATTCTTAAGAAACTGATTTGCCAGCATGACCTCCTGTTCGTCAATATTAACGATGTTGATGTTACAGGTGCCCATTCTTTCAAAGTGCAACAGAATCGTTATCTTCCTCGTTTTATCACTGAGGATAAGAAAATGATTAAGTTGGAGAAAGAAGCGAAAGAACGCATCATGATGGAGAACGAGAAGAAACTTCTGCATCATGCAATCATGTCAACAGAGATCGGAAGTAAGGAGGAAGTGACGAATGAGATCACCAATCTTCTGCAGCGGCACAGATTTGCCAATATCCGTTGATCTGCAGGATCCATTTTCCTACAGTCGTCTTCCGATTTGGATTACGATTGCAGTGATAGCCACATCCATTGTCATTTTGTTGACAATCTATTTATTGCGAAAATTCTTGAAGAAAAGTAATGTTCCGGCTAGTCCGAATATCTCAGTATTTAGACCGAAGTCTCTACCTGTCGCCAAGAATGAGTATCTTGCAAAGATCAATGCAGTTGAGCAGCAGTATCGTGCCGGTCAAATGGATACACGTATTGCTCACCAGGAGCTTTCAGCTATCGTTCGTATGTTCGTATACGATTTAACCGGTATTGAGGCACAGAACTTCTCATTAAATGAGTTAAAGGCTAGAAATATCAGTATCAGTTATTTGATTGAAGAATTCTATGCACCTGAGTTTGCGGCTCGAAGTGACAAAGAGACGCTCTCTTCGGTGGAAGATGCAAGGAGGGTGATTTTGTCATGGAATTAAAGAATCCATATGCAATATACATCGGCATTCCTGTCATCTTTGTACTGACATTGATTTCATTTGGTGCCAGAAAGAAGTATTTGGATGGACGTAAGGTTGCCAATACTGAAGTGGTTGAAGGCATGAAGTACTTCAAGCAGAGAATGCTTGAGTATAGGATTTGTAGTGTGACAATGATTGTTAGTCTTGCGGTCGCATTATCTTTCCTGATGATGTTGATTGCCCGTCCGTTCCGTGCACGTCAGAAAGTGACAGAGATTCATAACAGAGATATCTATGTTTGCTTGGATACTTCCTACTCGGCATTTGAGATCGACTTGGAAACTGTTCGTGAACTCAAAGACTTTGTAAATGGATTACAAGGTGAAAGATTCGGTATTACGATATTCAATTGTAAGACTGTTCAATTGGTCCCTCTAACTAATGATTACGAGTACATTATTGAGGTGCTGGATAAACTAGAAGAGTCATGTCGTCTGGCGACAAAGTATGTGGATTCGTATACCGGTATTACCAGATTCCCCAATGCAGAATCTGAGAGTCAATTCATGTACATGATTGATGGTACAGTAAAGACTCCTGATCCGGATTATCATGGATCTTCTATTTCAGGTGAGGGGCTTGTATCTACCATGTTCCAATTTCCTGAACTGAAAGAAGATGAAACGAGAACGCGAGTCATTATCCTTTGTACGGATAATCAGGTAGAAAACATTACAAGTGAAGATTCGTATGTTCATCTTGAAGAGGCACTTGGGCTTTGTAAGAAGTACAACGTAATTGTATTTGGTGTTACGCCAAGACAATCTGAAGTTAGAGATTTCGATATGTTTGAACAATCTTGTAAGGATACGGGTGGTGATATCTTTACGCTTGATATGGATGATATGGCTGATCAAATGGTTGAAGCACTTGAAGGTACGGATACGTATACCATCTATAAGAGTGACATTGTAATAACGGAATACCCAGAAGCCATAGTTGCCTGTGCAACCATTGCACTAGTGGTATATTATGCGGTAGGTAGAAGGATAAGAATATGAAGATACATCCTATTTTGCCAATTTGGATCATGGCAATCATTTGCGTAGGCCTTCTGGTGATGAAACGAAAAGGTGTTTGGAACTTCATCAGACAGATTTTGGTTGTTGCGCTACTATTTACAATTAACCTTAGAATTATGGTTTTCTCATATGAGGTTGATGTGGAAGAACTGAACGTTGACGTGCTTTTTGTTTTTGATAATACAATGAGTATGTTAGCTGAAGACTTTGATGGTGAAGGTCGACGTATTGATGCTGCCAAAGAAGACTGTAAGTACATTATGGACGAGTTCGAAGGTGCACGGTTCGGATTAATTGCCTTTGGAAATCGTGCGGATATGATGTCTCCTTACACAGATGATGAGAATAACATCCTTTCTTGTCTGGACAGTATGAACGGTGAGACGATGTACTATGCTAATGGTACTTCATTGAATCTTCCTTACGAGATCATGTTCAATACGCTGAAGAACCATTCTGACCGATTTGATGATCGTGTTCAGGTTGTTTTCTTCTTGAGTGATGGTGAGATTACGGAAAAGGAAGAGGAACTGATGTCGTATGCGGATGCGGATGAGTATATACTATCCGGTGCTGTTCTTGGTTATGGAACGGAAGATGGTGGTTTCATGAAGGTGAAGTCATATAACGATGATTTCACTGAACCGTCGTACATGATGACGCAGTCTGAAGGTAGCTATGGCAAGGCGGTATCTCATTTGGATGAGGACAATCTTGAATCCATCGCAGAAGATCTTGGAGTCGTGTATTATCACATTGATGATGAAGAGACAATCATGGATGTTGTAGCGGAAGTTCAGGCAGAACTTGATGAGGCAGAGACAAATGGTATTTCCAAGACAGCTGGGTATGTTGATACATACTATTGGTTTGCAATTCCGCTGATTGCGCTGTTGGTTTACGACTTAGTTTATTATAAGAGGAGACTAAGAGAATGAAAAAGACAATTCTTATCACTATCTATACAATTGCTGCTGTCATTCTGTTTAAGTTTGCTTTCACTTATGCATACAATGAATGGGTCATCTCGAAGTACACGGAAGAAGATTACTCTGAGAATTTCTCATTACTTGAAGTAGGAAACTTGACTGAGAAGTATATCGTTCATTTCAATAATGGTAACATCCGTTATCAGCTCTACGATTACGAGAATGCGATTGATGAGTATGAGAAAGCACTTTCTTTGAATCCGCCAGAGGGCAAAGAATGCCCCATTCGTGTCAACATTGCATTGTCCAAACTTGCAACGATGGCTCAAGACTGGCTTTCTGAAGAGCACATTGAAGATTCAATAGAAATTCTTGAAGAATGTTTGGAAGTGCTTTCTGAAGACGATTGTGCAAACGAAGATGGTGATGGCCATGATGAACAGGCACAGACTTTATATGACGAGATCTTGAAGATGCTTGAACAAGCTCAGCAGGAGCAACAACAACAGGAACAATCTAAACAGGAGTCTGAACAACAACAGCAGAGCAGTTCAACGGATGGTGGCGACGGAAGTCAGTCCGATTCAAGCATGGATGCTTCACAATCTCAGTCTGAGGAGGAGTCGCGTAATCAGCGCGAGAGCTCGATTGAGGATAAGATGCAGTCTCAGATGACGCAAGCAGGCAATAACCGACAAGATGAACAGAAGACAAATCAAGAGAATCAGGATGGTTGGAACTACAACTACGATGACGAACCAATCTGGTAAGTTGGGTGTTGCTTTTTGGAGTTGATTGCTCTATTATTTTAACAGTGTATCCTTTAAGCCTGCTCCCGAGAGAACAGAAAGGTCATTGTTCCATCATATATCCTTCCTTGGAGTGATTTCAAGGATTTCATATAGTCAGATCATGACGGCTTGAAGGTACCGAGAGGTGTTTTTCAAGCCGTTTTTGTTAGTTTGAATTATGGAAGGAGTGTGGATTTTGAAAGAGTTTCATGAGAAAACAGTTCTAATGGATGAACAGGCGATTTCGCGTGCTTTGATTCGTATCAGTCATGAAATTATTGAGAAAAACAAAGGTTTAGACAATGTTGCATTGATTGGTATTCAGCGACGCGGTGTACCGCTCGCAAATCGTATTGCTGACATTCTTCAACAAGTAGAAGGAACGAGGCCTCAGGTCGGTATTCTTGATATCACTTTCTATCGTGATGATCTCAGCACACTTGCAGCACATCCAGTTGTAAACGGTACTGCCATCCACTTTAATATTAATGATTTGAAGATCGTCTTAATCGATGATGTACTATTTACCGGACGTACGGTACGTGCTGCGATAGAGGCGATTTTTGATATGGGAAGACCTGCCTGTATCCAGTTAGCTACTTTGGTTGATCGTGGTCATAGACAACTTCCAATTCGCTCGGATTATGTTGGAAAGAATGTTCCGACATCAACATCAGAAGAGATTTCGGTTCAGCTATCTGAAATTGATGGACAGAATCAAGTCGTGCTTTGTGAAGAGGTGAAATAATGGGCTTAAAGAGTAAAGACCTGCTTGGACTCAAGCAGTTAACGGCAGAAGAGATTATGGAAATCCTCGACACTGCCAAAATGATGAAGATGGTGCTTACTTCTGGTAATAAGAAGACCTCTCATCTTCAGGGTAAGTCGGTAGTAACGTTGTTCTATGAAAACAGTACAAGAACCAGACTGTCCTTCGAACTGGCTTCAAAGTATATGGGTTCGGCAAGTGCGAACATTTCCACATCCGGAAGTTCGGTGAATAAAGGAGAGTCTCTTCTGGATACTGCTCGAACTATTGATATGATGGCAACTGATATTATCATTATGCGTCATAGTCAGTCAGGCGCTCCTCATTATCTTGCGCCTAGAGTGAAAGCATCGATTGTGAATGCAGGGGACGGTATGAATGAGCACCCAACTCAGGCACTTCTAGATATGTTTACGCTTTATGAGAAGTACGGTCATCTTGATGGATTGAAAGTAGCAATCTGTGGAGATTTGTATCATAGCCGCGTTGTTAGAAGTAATGTGATTGGATTGACAAAACTCGGTGCAACGGTGAACGTTGCTGGCCCGAGAACGATGGTTCCGGTTGGCCTTGAGCAGATGGGATGTACAGTTTGTCGATCGGTCAGTGAAGCGGTCAGAGATGCGGACGCAGTGATGGGACTTCGTGTTCAACTCGAGCGGCAGCAGAAGTCACTCTTTCCGTCTGTTGCCGAGTATTCCAAATTCTACTCGATTTCTGAAGATGTGTTGAAACTTGCTAAGCCAGGTGCATATCTCCTTCATCCGGGTCCATGTAACCATGGCGTGGAGCTTCCAACATGTGTATATGACTGCCCGCAGTCCGTAATTAATGAGCAGGTTACCAATGGTGTGGCCGTACGTATGGCTGTGCTTTATCTACTCATGGCAAGGAGGAATCAGAATGAACAGAATTGAGATCAGAAATGCCAAGCATTATGCAACGGGTGAAATTGTTTCACTATATATTGAAAATGGAGTTTTAAAGGATTGCTTATCCGCCGATCCAGATAGAGTGATCGATGCGTCTGGATTGACTGTTATGCCTGGCTTGGTGGATATGCATTGCCATCTGCGTGAGCCAGGTTATGAGTACCGTGAAGATATTAAGAGTGGTACTGCTAGTGCTGCAAAAGGAGGTTTCTCCAGCGTATGTTGTATGCCTAATACCAAGCCGGTTTGCGATAATGCTGCCGTCGTGGAAGGTGTTCTTCGGAAAGCTGAATTGGTAGGCTCTTGTAATGTTTTTCCCATTGGCGCGGCTAGTAAGGGCTTGGAAGGAAAAGAAATTGCTGAAATGGGTCTCATGAAAGAAGCGGGTATTGTTGCCGTTTCAGATGATGGTAAGCCAATTGCTTCATCCAATCTTCTGAAGAAAGTTCTTGAGTATGCATCTGACTTTGATATCCCAGTTCTGAATCACTGTGAAGATCTTTCAATCGCAGAAGGAGCAATGAATGAAGGTGCTATTTCTACCTCTCTTGGACTTCGTGGTATACCGGCAATTGCAGAAGAGATCATGATTTCTCGTGATGTTCAGACAGCTGAGTATCTAGATATGCCGATTCATATCTGTCATGTGAGTACGGCAAGAGGTATCGAAATTATCCGTCAAGCGAAAGCGCGCGGAGTGAAGGTAACTTGTGAGACGTGCCCGCATTATTTCTCTTTGACTGAAGAGGCATGTATCAATTACGATACAAACTACAAGATGAATCCTCCACTTCGTACGGAGAAGGACCGTCTGGCTGTTATTGCTGGATTGAAAGATGGGACAATTGATTGTATCGTTACCGATCATGCGCCACACCATGTGGATGAGAAGGATATTGAATTCTCTTTGGCGAATAATGGTATTATCGGATTTGAAACTGCTTTTGCGGTAGGATATACTTATTTGGTTAAACTTGGTTATCTTACACTTGATGAGTTAGTAGAGAAGATGTCCGTGAATCCTTCCAAGATTCTGAAACTTGGACGTGGAACCCTTGATATCGGCATGCCGGCAGATGTTACACTAGCTGATCTTTCTTCTTCGTTTATTTATACGAAAGAAGAAATCTTGAGCAAAGCAACCAATTCACCATACATTGGTGAGTCATTAGAAGGACGAATTAAAACTACAATTACTGGAGGTAGAATCACATATGATGAACTTTGCTGACAGATTATTAAGTCGAATTGAATCTTGCAATAACCCAACGGTAATGGGTCTTGATCCAAAGTTGGATTATATTCCTGCGGCGATGCTGGAGAATTGGAAGAAAGCATCCATTCCTGCCACTACGGCCACTGCCGAGGTCATCTTCGAGTATAACCGTCTTCTGATTGATGCGGTATATGATTTGATTCCTGCTATCAAACCTCAGTTTGCGTATTATGAGATGTATGGACTTGAAGGGCTCAAAGCACTGAAGAAAACCATCGAATATGCACACGAGAAGAATATGATCGTCATTGCCGATGCAAAGCGCAACGATATTGGCACAACGGCTACAGCATATGCCAATTCAATCATCGGTGAGACAAAGATCATCGATGAGTCTTCTGAAGCAATGTTTGAGGCGGACTGTGTAACAGTAAATGGTTACCTTGGTATCGATGGAATTAAACCTTTCCTGGATGTAGCCAAAGAGAAGGGCAAAGGACTTTTCGTTCTTGTTCGTACATCTAATCCGTCTGCAGGCGATCTACAGGACCTGAAGCTAGAAGACGGTCGTCTTGTATTTGAAGCGATGGCTGAACATGTTGAGAACTGGGGGGCTGAATTAATAGGTGATTCAGGATATAGTTCGGTTGGCGCCGTAGTCGGTGCTACTTGGCCGGAGCAGGCGATTAAGGTAAGGAAAATCATGCCTCATGCAATGATCTTAGTTCCAGGTTATGGTGCGCAGGGTGGTTCCGGTAAAGATGCCGTTGCATCTTTTGTCAACGGAAAAGGCGGAATTGTAAATGCTTCACGTTCATTAATGTGTGCATGGAAGAAACGAGATGATATTGAACCGATGGCCGTGACAGAAGAGATTGGCCCGAATGGTGAGAAACTTCTTGGTTTCCAGAAAGCGACTAGAGATGAAGCCATTCGCATGCGCGACGATTTAAATGCAGCATTAAAGGAGCAGTAATCGTTCTATGAAACAAGAGTTTTCAATAAAGTTAGTGAAGAAGGACGTACTTGGACCAAACTGTTCTGTACTGACATTTTCATGCCCGCAAATTGCACAGGAGGGAAGACCTGGACAATTTGTTAATCTGTCTTGTTCCTATTTCTTGAGAAGACCTTTCGGTATTATGTCCGTTAATCGCACATCTGGAACATTTTCAATTGGTGTACGTAAGGTAGGTAAAGGTACGGAACAGATACTCGCTTCTTCTGAAGGTGATAAGTTTACCTGCTTAGGTCCACTTGGAAATGGTTTTTCTTTTGAGAACGTGAAAAACTTATTACTGATTGGTGGCGGTACAGGTATTTTCCCAATCTGTTTTGCAGCGGAATATGCCAAGGAGAATAAGATTCCTTTCAAAGTTGTAAATGGTTATCGTAGCAAGGCAGATTCGTTTCTATATGATCATTTCTCACAAGTCTGTGAGAATTTCCACGTTACAACGGATGCAGGTGATCTTGGATTCAAGGGTAATGTTATGGACTATTTGGGAACATTAAGCGATGCCGATATTCAGGATACAACGTGCATGGTCGTGGGCCCCGGTATTATGATGCGTAAAGTCTCCGAATGGGCGGCATCTCATGGACTTACATGCTATGTGTCTATGGAAGAACGTATGGCTTGTGGAATTGGTGCTTGTCTTGTTTGTGTTTGTAAGATCAAAGCCGAAAAGGAAGGCAAAGAATTCGTTCATAAGCGTTGTTGCAAAGATGGCCCCGTTTTCCGTGCCGAGGAGGTGATCTGGTGAGTATTGCTGTTAAGGTAGGTCTAGTCGACCTCAAGAACCCAATCATTCTCGCTTCTGGGACTTGTGGATTTGGCCGCGAACTTGCTGATTATATGGATCTGTCCAAATTAGGAGCACTTTCTTCCAAAGGATTAACTTTGCTTCCAAGAGATGGAAATCAGGGCGTTCGAGTTGCGGAAACACCTTCCGGTATGTTGAACTGTGTCGGTCTTCAGAATCCTGGCGTTGATGCTTTCCTTGCAACCGAACTTGACTATATGCTCGAATCTGGAGCAGGAGTCGTTGTGAATGTCGCTGGACATTCTAATGAAGACTATATAGCGATGGTTGAGAAACTCGATGCATATAAAGATAAGATTGATGCACTTGAACTCAATTTCTCTTGCCCGAATGTAAAAGAGGGATGTATGGTCATTGGTTCTTCACCGAAGGCGATTGAGGCACTCGTAGCGGATCTTCGTAAGCGAACATCGCTTCCTCTGTGGATTAAGTTAACACCCAATGTTACTTCAATCAGTGAGACAGCAAAAGGCGCAGAAGCGGGTGGCGCAGATGCAATTGTTGCGATCAATACTTTGCTTGGTATGGCCATTGATATTCGTACGAGACGACCATTGCTTCATAACAATACAGGCGGTCTTTCTGGTCCGTGCGTGAAGCCGGTTGCACTTCGTATGGTTCACGATATTTTCGGTGCAGTGAAGATCCCGGTAATTGGTTGTGGTGGAATATCCACATACGAAGATGTGCTTGAATTTATGATTGCAGGTGCATCCGCAGTTGAACTTGGAACCATTAGTCTGGTCCATCCAACCCGTCCGGTCGAAATTGTAGAGGCTTTAGAGCAGTATTGCAAAGATAATGGAATAGAAGAATTGTCATCCTTAACGGGAACACTTCAATTGTGGAGGTAAACATGAAGTCGATTATTGATTATTTATTTGAAACAAATGCTATTCGCGTCAGTGATCCAGAGAAGCCTTTCTGGTATGCTTCGGGCACACTCGGTCCTTATTTTGTAAATACACACTTTCTATTTGAATCGGAAGAACGCGCGAACGAATTATTGAAATTGATTGAAGGGGCAGCTTCCTCTAATCGTGAAGATTTTCTTACAACATTGCTTCCGTTAGTGAAGAAAGTATATGAAACATCTGAATCTTATAAGACAGTCATAGATTTAATTGTTGAGAAGGCCCGATCACTTGAATATGACTTTATTTCCGGTGGTGAACGTCGTGATTTCTTCTTCTCGCTGATGCCAGCCTATCTTCTTAAGAAACCACATCTGAGTATTTTCAAAGATGGTGAAACTTGGTATTCCGAAAGTGTAGAGGAGAAAGCTTCTCAAGTTGCTGATACAGAACTTTCGGGTAAGAAAGCACTTCATATTGCTGATTTAATTACAGAAGCATCCAGTTATACGAATGCCTGGATTCCGTCTCTACAAGGTGTCGGTGCTGGCATATCTGAAACGATTGCTGTAATTGACCGTTTGCAAGGTGGCGAAGCCAATCTTGCTAAAGTAGGCGTGAATATGTACACTTTTGCCAAGATCGAACTTTCCTTATTTGATGAAGCGGTTTCCAAGGGGATTCTTACAGATTCACAACGCGATATGGTGGAACGTTTCATGAAGGATCCTATCGAGTACATGAAGGACTATCTCATTGCTCATCCCAATTTCATAGATGAACAGATTGCTTTAGGTGGTAAGCCACAACAGCGTGCAGAACTTGCCATTTCTCGCGGCTATGTTCCAGGTCGTGAGAAGTGATGACATTTTCTTCTGAATATGAAGGAAAACTCGTTTATTTCAAATAAACATCAAATCCCGGTCAACATTGTCTTTGAAAAGAGAAGAAGGCTCAAGATTCAACTTGACGATGATGGTCGGGTATTTGCATATGCACCCAAAAGTATGCGAATATCGGACATAGATCAATTTGTTGAACAGAACTATGAGTGGATCGTTAAACAACAAGCGAAGATGGCTTCCAAAGTACATCTTCTACCGATTGACGATGTTGAACAGAAACGAAGAGCACGAATCATAAAAGCGAGAGTAAGTGCTTTTCTCGTCGATTACGATGGCAAAGCACCACAAAAAGTATTTGTTCGCAACATGACAAGTCGCTGGGGCTCCTGTTCAAGTAAAGGGAATATCTCTTTGAACGTGTATTTGCTCGACGTGGAACCTGATTTGTTCGAATATGTGTTGATCCATGAACTTTCACACCTATATTTCATGAATCATTCCCAAGATTTTTGGAATCAGGTTGCAAAGTACTGCCCAGACTATAAGAAGAAACGACAAATGCTTCGGAAATACTCGATTCGAAATCGGTGAAAGTCTTGTAATTAACATGTTTGCAAGCATGTATCAGTCTTTCAAAATGATGATTGAATTTCTAGCAATTAATTGTATAATAGGAATAGTTGGATAATCAAAGTATCCAGTTAGTATTAGATTTTGAGGTATCATATGAAAAATATACCGCTGTATGAAGTTCGTCATATTGAAGACTTGCGTGATATGCTCAAACAAAGTGTTGAGCTTTATGCTGATCTTCCCTTGTTTTACTACAAGAAAGTAAAAGGTGGGGAATATGAATACTATACTTTCAAAGAATATAATCAAGCGGTACAGGCAATGGGAACTGGTCTTTCACATCTTTGTGGACTTGGATCAAGAATCGCTTTGCTCGCTGAGACCCGATATGAATGGTATGTCTCTTATCTTGCTGTAACGAATGGAACAGGTGTTGTCGTCCCAATCGATAAAGAACTTCCGCCAGAAGAGGTGGCCAGTAACCTTAATCGTGCCGAAGTGAATTGTGTCATCTATTCTTCTTCTAAGCAGAAGATCATAGATGAGATTCGTGATCAGATTCCAGGCGTGAAGACCTTCATTTGCATGGACAAATTAGAGCGTGATGATGTTCTTTATTTCTATGATGTTTTGAAAGATGGACAGAATCTTCTTGATAATGGTGATCGGCTGTTTCTGGATGCTCCGCTTGACCGCGAAGCTATGACGATTCTTCTGTTTACCAGTGGAACGACGGATAAAAGTAAAGCCGTTATGCTCTGCCATAAGAATATCTGTAAGAACCTAGAAGGCATGTGTTCCATGATTTATATCGATCAGAATGACATGTTCCTGTCCGTGCTTCCGTTACATCATACATATGAATGCACATGTGGTTTCCTTTGCCAGATTTATAGAGGTTCTCACATTGCAATCTGTGAAGGACTACGCTATATTGTCCCGAATATGCAACAGTCGCAGGTTAGCATCATTCTTGTTGTTCCTTTGATGCTAGAGAAATTCCATAAGACCATTATGAATAAAGCGAAAGCTACGAAGAAAATGGCAAGAAAATTCGAATTCGGTCGCAAACTTTGCAAGTTCTTACTATTCTTTGGTATTGATAAACGTAGAAAGATCTTCAAAGAAGTTCATAAGACTTTCGGTGGAAATCTTCGCCTAATCATCTGTGGTGGTGCTGCAGTAGATCCACAGATTCTTCAGGATATGCAGGATATGGGTATTCTTTGCGTGCAAGGTTATGGTCTGACTGAGTGTGCACCAATTCTCGCAGTAAATCGAGATTGTGATTATAACAATCTGGCGGCTGGTCTTCCAATGCCTGATGTAGACATACAGGTCATAGATAAAGATGAAAATGGCATTGGAGAGTTCATTGGTAAGGGCGACAATGTAATGATTGGCTATTATCAGAATGAAGAAGCAACGAAGAGTGCTATTGACGAGAATGGATATTATCATACGGGAGATCTCGGATATATTGATAAGAATGGTTTCTGTATCATTACAGGTCGTAAGAAGAACGTGATTATTGCCAAAAATGGTAAGAATGTTTTTCCTGAAGAGATTGAGACGAAGTTATGCATGTCTGATCTTGTTGAAGAGTGTCTTGTAACTGGCGAGAATGAGAATGATGATATTATTATCACCTGTACGGTATACCCCAATATGGAGGCAGTGAAGAAGACACTTGGCGCCAATCCAGACGATGCAGATGTGAAGAAACTGATTGAAGCAGAGGTAGCAAAAGTCAATCAGAGTTTGGTAAACTATAAGCATATCAAACGTGTTGTTCTGCGCGATACTGAATTTGAGAAAACGACTAGTAAGAAGATTAAGCGTCAATACAAGAAATAATTCTATCTTCCGCAAACATACGAATATCGAATCAGGGGGTAGTTTGACATGCTATCTGATGTAAGTATTTCTCGGATCCTTGAAGCCGCACTCTCGCATGGCGGTGATTTCTCCGAAGTATATATTGAGCGAGCGAAGAAATCTTCCGTTTCTTTGCTGAACAGTGTTGTGGAGCGAACTTCTTCAGCCATTGATTTAGGAATTGGTCTCCGTATCCTTGAAGGTGACAAGTGCGTCTATGTTTATTCCAACGATCTGTCAAATGAAGAGAAATTGATTCGTATGGCAAAAGAAGCCTCTGCGTCATTACAGGAAGTGTCAGGTGGCCGAACGGTCTATCTCAAACCTAATGTGGAGTATTTCTCACAACGTTATGAAATCTCTCCTACCTCAGTGTCGAAGGCGGAAAGAATAGGCAAATTGCGTCATGCTTCTGAAACTGCAAAGGCTTTTTCTTCACTTATTACGCAAACGTCTGCAAGCACAGCAAACATTGAGAAAGATATTTGGATTGCCAATTCGGAGGGTTTATATGTTTCCGACCATCGTTGTCGCACTCGTATTATGTTTGAATCCATTGCAAGTTCTGGTAACAACAAAGAAACCGGTTATTTAGGACCTGGTAGTGGCGAAGGATATGAGTTCTTTGAACGATATGATCTAGACTCTGCTGCAATAGAGACTGCACGTATCGCGACAACGATGCTTGAGGCTAAGCCATGTCCTTCCGGTAAGATGCCAGTGGTGATCAGTAATGGATTTGGTGGCGTAATCTTTCACGAAGCATGCGGACATGCGCTTGAAGCTACATCAGTTGGCATCAAGGCTTCCTGCTTTACGGATATGCAAGGAAAACAGATTGCAAGTCCAATCGTAAGTGCATATGATGATGCGAAAATTGCAAAAGAGTGGGGCAGTTATGAGGTGGACGATGAGGGTACTCCTTCAACTACCAATCTGCTTATTAAGGATGGTATCCTAAACAGTTATCTGATCGATCGAATCGGTAGTAGACGAATGGGACAACCCTCCACAGGATGTGCCCGTCGCGAGAGTTATATCTATGCACCGACATCTCGTATGTCTAATACTTTCATCGCACCTGGGAAAGATTTTCCAGAATCGATTATTTCTGAAACAGAGAACGGATTATTCTGTTCCAAAATGGGCGGTGGATCAGTCGATACAGCGACTGGTGAATTTAATTTCTCAGTCAGCGAAGCGTATTTAATCCGAAACGGTAAGGTTTGTGAACCGGTCAAAGGTGCAACGCTTGTCGGAAAAGGTAATGAAGTATTGATGCATATCGACCGTGTAGGTAACGATTTAGTACTTGCACAGGGTATGTGCGGTTCGGATAGTGGTTCGATTCCTGTTGATGTAGGTCAGCCTACGATTCGTGTTTCTGAAATTACTGTCGGAGGTCAGATGTAAGAGAGGAACAAGTATGGATAATCATATCAAGGTTTTCATTGATCAGGTGTTTGAACTGGCTGAAGCAGCCGGTTTTAGCGAGTATGAAATTGTCTATCAGGCGGATGTCAGTACCAGTGTCTCGGTAAGGGAAGGGAAAGTCATTCAGTACGAGAATTCAGATATATCCGGTATTTCTTTCCGTGGATTATATGGTACGCAGATGGGTTATTCTTCTACGGAAGATTTCAGTCTGGAGCAGATTCCTTTCCTTATTGAACAGGCAAAGGACAATTGTAAGATCCTTGAGTTGAAAGAGAAAGTCACAGTATATGAAGGTGACAAAGAATATCCTAAATATAACGGATTTAGTGATGAAATCGCGGATATGGGTTATGAAGAACTTGCAAATATGGCACTCAAGCTTGAGAATTCACTTCTTGATTTCGATTCGCGTATTGTTGCAGTGGATGATTGTATGACTTGCTATTCTTGTAGTGAGTTCCTGATGAAGAATTCGAAAGGCCTTTCATGCAGTAGTAGAGAGAATGCTTTTGCAGCTTTACTGTACTGTCGAGCAAAAGTCGAGGATGACGTGCAGACTTATGGTAAGTCTTGGGCCTTTAAGAAAAGAAACGAGTTTGATCTTGATTCTTGTGTGAAGTATGTCGGCGAACATGTTCTTGCAAGACTTGGTGCTTCTCCCATACCTTCCAAGAAATTACCAATCGTATTGGATAAGGATGCTGCGAGGGCTTTGTTGGGGTCTTATGCGAAATCATTCTCTGCGGAAGCTATGCAGAAGGGACTTTCTCGTCTTTCTGGCAAAGTAGGAGAGAAGATTGCAGATGAGAAGATTACCATTATTGACGAAGGAATGATTGGTGACAGTTACCTTAGTATTCCATTTGATGGTGAAGGTGTCGTCGTCAAGCGTACAGTAGTTGTGGATCACGGTGTTTTCACATCTCCACTTCATAATCGTAAGACTGCGTTGGTAGATGGTGTGCAAAGCACTGGAAATGCTTCGCGTTCTGGTGGTAGCTCTCTGGGCGTATCACCTATGAACTTCTACATTGAGAAAGGTGAAGCTTCTTTGGAAGATCTCCTTCAGAAGATGGGTAATGGAGTTTATATCACGGATATTGCGGGCTTACATGCAGGCATCAATGCCGTGTCGGGAGACTTCTCGTTGATGGCAGAAGGTTTTGTGGTTGAAAATGGCAAAATTGGTCGACCGATTAATCAGATCACCATTGCAGATAATTTCTTCGATATCTTGAATAAAATTGACACTTTGGGAAATGATGTGGATTATTTCAATCTAGATGCGTCACATATCCAATCTCCAAGTCTGCTTATTCCTGATGTAGCAGTGTCAGGCACATAAGTATGCTTTGAACAATGGGTATCTCTTTCTTTAGAGAATTCTTGGGTTACGATGGTTCTTATTGAATTTTCTTTTTTTAACCATCTTTCGGAAAAGAACTACGGATAACGTCATAACAAGGAGAAGTCCCACAGCGGCACTTGATACAATGATGATGGATTTAACGCTCCACTTTCCCTCAATGTCTAATTTTGTCGTTTCGATTTCTTTGGCATTGGGGTCTGAAATAGTAACTTCAATATACCCTATCTCATATTTCTCATTATTTGAAAAAGTTCGGTAGATTGGAATATAGAAAACTTGTTTCGGTTTACTTGGATCGATCTGCATAGTACTAAGGTCAATGTCATGACTATATCCACCACTCGATACAGAGAGATATGTTGAGTAGTAAGACAGGTTTTCGACGCGTACGTTGGAAACAATAAGATTCGTGCCAACTAATGAATTCTCGATCCTGGAGGTGAGTGAACTAACAACAGGATTAAACTCCGAGGAATCAATCATTGTGGTAGTGTAGTTAGAGAAACAGTATTCGAACAAATCAATCATATTATCATAACGTTGCTCGACATTGCTTGCACCGTACATCACGCCAACGAGGATGCGACCTTCTTTCTCAGCGCCCGCAATCAGGATATACTTTGATTCTTCTGAGTAGCCGGTTTTGCCACCAATATAGTACTCATAAGCAGTAGTCGGTGTCGACACAAAACGATTGGCATTATTTAGTATTCTTACATCATTGTATTTGTTCGTAGGTTCAATCGTATAGGATGCTTGCGTGGATATTGTTCGAAAATCATTGTGTTTCAATGCTTCTTCAAGAATGAGCACAAGGTCATGGCAAGTGGAGTAGTGATTCTCAGAAATTTGACCAAAACAATTGGTAAAATGCGTATCATGACAGCCTAATTCTTGTGCGCGATGATTCATTTTTCGAACGAATGCAGATTCACTTCCGCTTATCTGAACTGCTAACGCGAGACATGCATCGTTAGCTGATTTAAGTAAACAAGCATGAATACAATCCTTTACCGTTACAACTTCACCTTCGGAAAAACCGATGCGAACATACTCATCAGGTATTGGTTCATACATTTCTTTTGTAATCACGATTGTATCCGATAGATCTAATTCTTCCATAGCGATAAGTACAGTCATGATCTGAGTAAGCGCAGCAGGTTCAACAGGTGTAGTATATCCATTTCCAATCAACATGGTGTCAGAGAGTGTGTCAAAAAGAAGATACTCTTTGGCATCAATGTTCGGCAAATTGTTCGGGGATTCATCTAGGAGACCATCTACAGGGTTCGAAAGCCTAATCTCATCCGTTTCTGTAACAACAGGAATATCGGACGGTTCAGTTGTCTCATTTCCTGCGGATACGTCTGAATGAAAAGGTAGTACGCGTATTCCTGAGAATAGGAACATCAGTAAAATACAAGTGAACAATATGAGCAATCGTGTTTGTTTGTTCATCTGTCGATTCATCCGATACAACTTCTTTCATATCTTATGGTTCACGCAAAATCTAGCTTTTCCCGTTCACAAAACGCTTCGATTCATGTATCATTAAGAAGATTAAAACAACGAAATAAATCGAAATAGAAATCGAGGTAATTTACGTGTCAACTGTTATTGTATCGCAAGATGACTTATTGCGCTATCACTCATTACTTGCTTCCCTTAAAACACGAATTTTGGCAATGTCCTCTGAACAGGACCACGCTTTGACATATAAAGTGAAGACCTATGGTTGCCAATTAAATGAATCAGATAGTGAGAAGATCGAAGGAATATTACAGTCAATTGGAATTGTCGAAGCGGATGAGGAAGCGATTCCCGACTTTCTATTCCTCAATACTTGCACAATCCGAGAGAATGCAGACATCCGTCTATTTGGAAATTTGGGCGCATATAAGATCAATAAGCGTCAAAATAGGGATATGTTCATTGCAGTGTGTGGATGCATGATGAAGCAAGAAGAGAATATATCTAGAATCAAGAAGAGCTTCCCATATGTTGATGCTTGTTTTGGTCCCTCTGACATTCATTTGATTCCAGAAATCATCGATCAGAAACTAAATCAACGTAAACGTGTCTTTGCAGTGTCAGATGAGGATTATCTTGTGGAAGATAATTACATACCGGTGAAGCGCAAGCGCAAATTTCGCGCGTTGGTCCCCATTATGTACGGATGCAATAATTTCTGTACGTATTGTGTAGTGCCATATACCCGTGGCCGCGAACGTTCGAGAGATTCGAAAGAAATACTTAAACAATTGCGCGAACTTGCAGAAGCAGGGTATAAAGAAGTTATGCTTCTAGGTCAGAACGTCAATTCATATGGACATGATCGAGCAGATGAGATTTCTTTTGCTGAACTTCTCGCGCAGACAGCGCAGATTCCAGGATTCTCCAGAATCCGATTTATGACTTCCCACCCGAAAGATATCTCCGAAGAAGTGATTCGCACGATGCAGAAGTATCCCAATATTGAGCGTCATCTGCATTTGCCGATGCAGTCTGGTAGTTCGCGTGTTTTGAAACGCATGAACCGTCACTATGATCAAGAACAATATCTTAAGACGGCGCTACTCTTTAGAGAATGCCTTCCAGATGCTACACTGACCACTGACATCATTGTTGGGTTCCCAGGTGAGACAGAAGAGGATTTCCAAGAGACCCTCGATGTCATTGAGAAGTGCAAATTTGATAGTGCTTTTACTTTCCAATACTCCAGAAGACCAGGTACGAAAGCGGATACATATCCGGATCAGATTCCGCAAGATGTCGTAACAGAGCGTTTCGGCCGGTTGCTTGATTTGCAGAACAACCTTACTTTCCAATCCAATGAGTCTGTAGTAGGAAAAACGGAAGAAATCCTGATAGAAGGTCGAAGTGCAACCGCTCCGGACGTACTTACAGGGCGAACAAATTCCAGCCGATTAGTGAACTTTCGCATTCCGAAGGGCACAATATTAGATGGTAAAGAAATCAATAGTGATAATCCGAACTTTGATGCGGATGAATTGGAAGGACGGCTTTGCATGGTAAAAATACTGAAAGCGAAGCCTTATTCTGTAGAAGGTGAATTGGAGCGATTTTGCTGATGAATGACGAACTTCTAACCTATGATGCGGTGAAGAATGCTGACCTTTCACCAATGATGCGTCAGTATTTCGATATGAAGAAAGAGGCAGGGGATGCAATCCTCATGTTCCGCCTCGGCGACTTCTATGAAATGTTTTTTGATGATGCGATCTTAGTGTCCCGTGTCCTTGAGCTTACATTAACTTCTCGTGACTGTGGACTTGAGAAGCGTGCGCCAATGTGTGGCGTACCTCATCACTCCTCCTCAAGTTATATGCAACGCCTGATCACCCAAGGATACAAGGTTGCAATTTGTGAGCAAATGGAAGATCCAGCTCTGGCTAAAGGACTGGTCAAGCGGTCGATCATTCGAGTGCTGACACCAGGCACGGTCATTGATACGACTGGTTTAGATGAGAAGAAGAACAACTACTTGATCAGTGTTTATAAAATCGGCTGTCAGTATGGCTTGGCTGCCGCGGATATCACTACCGGCACGATGGAAGCGACTCAACTCATCACTGGAAATACAACGCAACATCTTGTTAACTTGCTTTCTAAGTATCGAGCTTCAGAGATGATCTTTAATGAGGATTTCCGAAAAGATAGTATTTTCAATTATGTTACGGACAACCTTGTTGGCGCGGTAACAGTACGACCTAATTCTGATTTCTGCTGTGGCCTTTCTGAGCGCGTACTTCCTGATGACTATAAACGTGTGAAAGAAACAAAGAGAAGTAAGAGTTCTTTTGCCGAGGAAACTAAGAATATTCTTCTGATTTCAGCGATTGATGGTATTCTGGCCTATCTGGATGAGACGCAACAAGCCGAAGTTACACATTTTGATAAAGCACGAATCTATGAAGTGACCGATACAATGGAACTCGATGTTGCAACTAGAACAAATCTGGAAATTACATCGACGATCCGTTCTAAAACAAAGAAAGGAAGTCTTCTTTGGGCAATCGATCAGACTACGACATCCATGGGTGGGCGTATGCTTCGTGAATGGGTCGAGGAGCCGCTTATCGATGTGAGCTTGATTGAATCCCGACTTGATGCAGTCAGCCAGGCGAAGGATGACTTTATCCGTCGCCAGGAACTTCGCGAAGCATTAATCGGTGTATATGATTTGGAACGATTGGCCTCTCGTATTGCTTTGTCTTCGGTCAATGCTCGAGATCTTCTTAACCTTCGAAATACCTTGAGTAAACTTCCTTACATCAAAGAATGTGCGGCATCTTTCACAAAGGGTATCCTTGAGAATGCCGTAAATGATCTGGAAGATCTTTCTGATATCTATGAGTTGTTGGAGGCTTCACTAGCCGAAGATCCGCCGATATCAGTCAAAGAAGGCGGTATGATCAAAGAAGGTTATCACGAAGAAGCAGATCGTTTGCGTCACGCCTCGAAAGACGGGAAATCTATTATTCTTGAGATGGAAGCACGAGAGAAAGAGCAGACTGGTATCAAGAACCTGAAAATCAGTTATAACAAAGTATTTGGTTACTATATCGAAGTCTCCAAATCTAATGTCTCACTTGTACCAGATCATTATATTCGTAAGCAAACGTTAACGACCGGAGAACGATACATCACATCCGAGATGAAAGAAGTCGAGGATATGATTGTTGGTTCGACAGCGAAACTTGTTCAACTCGAGTATGAGCTTTTCTGTGAGATTCGTGATCGTATCGCTTCACAGGTCAGTCGTCTGTTCAAAGTTGCGAATGCAATTGCAGTCATTGACGTCATCATGGCACTCGGCGAACTGGCTGAACAGAATGGATACTGTCGACCAGTTGTGGATGATTCGACGATGTTAGAAATTGTTGATGGACGTCACCCTGTTGTTGAGAAAATGCTAAAGGAAGGTGAATTTGTTCCAAATGGCATTTCAATGAACGAGAATGACAAGCGAATCATGATTCTAACTGGACCGAACATGGCGGGTAAATCAACCTATATGAGACAGACTGCATTGATTGTTCTGCTTGCACAGATTGGCTCATTCGTACCTGCATCCGAAGCGCATGTCGGAATCGTTGACCGAATCTTCACGCGAATTGGTGCTTCAGATGATATTTCGCTTGGACAGTCGACATTCATGGTTGAAATGAATGAGGTCTCTGGCATTCTTCGAAATGCAACATATCGTAGTCTTTTGCTTCTTGATGAAGTTGGACGTGGAACAAGTACCTACGATGGTCTTGCCATTGCTTGGTCAATTATTGAGTTCATTTCCAATCGTTCCATCATGTTCGCTCGAACCATTTTCGCAACGCATTATCACGAATTGAACCAGCTTGAGGGAACTATTCAAGGTATATTCAATGCCCATGTTGAAGTAGAAGAGAAGAATAAGGAAGTGAAATTCCTCCATCAGATTGCACCTGGTGGTACTTCTGATAGTTACGGTATTGAAGTCGCACGTCTTGCCGGCGTCCCGATTGATGTAGTGAATCGTGCTAACGTAATTCTTGAGGAACTTGACCGAAAGAAGATGAAGCTTTCCTATGCTGAAGATGACGGATTTGATTCACCAATGGAGGGTCAGATACCAATCTTTAGTATGAATCGCAATACGTCATCTGCTTCAGATTCCATTCGAAACGATTTGATTAATCTGGATATTTCACGACTTACTCCATTAGAAGCAATGAATATTCTCTATTCCTTTATCGAGAAGGCGAAAGGAAGTGAGCCCAATGAGTAGAATACATGTACTAGATACGGTTACAGCGAATGCAATTGCTGCAGGAGAGGTAATCGAACGCCCGATGTCCATCGTTAAGGAATTGATGGAAAATTCCTTAGATGCCGGTGCTACAGCAATCACTGTCGAGATAGAATATGGCGGGATCACACTGATTCGAGTTCGCGACAATGGATGTGGAATGGATCAAGAAGATGCAAAGAATGCTTTCTTGATTCATGCTACGAGTAAGATTCATTCTTTGGATGAATTGTTCTCCTTACATACTATGGGTTTTCGTGGTGAAGCGCTGGCCAGTATTGCTGCGGCCGCAAAAGTAACCCTTTCCACGAAGGAACCGCAAGCGGATATGGGTACTTGTGTGAAATATGAAGGTGGACATTTCATTTCTTGCACCCCAATCGGCATGCCCTCCGGAACAATTGTTGAAGTGCGAGACCTTTTCTATAATCTGCCTGCTCGATTCAAGTTCCTCAAGAAAGATCAGACAGAGGCTGGTTATATCCAGACACTGATTGAACGCTTTATTCTTTGTAATACGGATGTTTCATTCAAATTTATCAAGAATGGTAAGACAGTCCTTCAGAGTCCTGGAAATTGTGATGCACAGTCCGCACTATATAGTGTATACGGGAAGGAAATTGTAGCATCTTGTCGTGAGATCAATAGCGTAATTGATGGAATCACGGTTAAAGGCTTTGCTGGGTTACCTAAGATTGCACGTGCCTCACGAGCGGAACAAATCATTTTCGTTAATCAACGTCTGATCCGTAGTAAGACGATATCGGCGGCCATTGATGCGGCCTATACCAATATGTTGATGAAAGGAAAGTATGCATTCATTATACTAGACATATACATGCCTTTCTCAGATATCGATGTGAACGTTCATCCTCAGAAAGCTGAAGTTCGATTCTCCAATGAATCTGTAATTTATCGAGCAGTGTATCATTCAATAATGAATACGCTTGCGCAGGAATCGATGAGCATTGATTATTCATTTCAGCCTGAAGTTTCTTCTAGACCGACAACGAACATGCCAACGCCTGAAACCTCAGTGCCAAAGAAAACAACTTCACCGATGAAATATGAATTATCCAATGAAGCGAAGCAAATCGGTTACCAGAATCTGTATTTTCATGAGAATTCTTCCACATATGTAACGACGCCGAAAACTTCGGTTGAATTGCAGAAAGAGGATGTTTCAAATCTAATCACACAGAAGATTAGATCTAATGTGGCGGAAGAGGTATTTGAGCCAGAGATACAGGCTTCAGAAACTGAATCTTTACCTCTTGATACGCCGACTACTACGCCCGTAATAGATGAGATTCTTATCGGAAGCAGAGAAGAGAGTCTTCATGAATTAGTATCATCTCGTGTAATTGGAACGCTATTTGATACATATATACTGCTTGAATCACCGCAAAGAACGATGCTTCTCATTGATCAGCATGCGGCGCACGAGAAGATTCTATATGAGAAATTTGTTGCACAGGAGCTTACAAAACAAGTAGTCTCTCAGCCACTGCTTGCTCCTGAAATTGTTTCACTTTCGCGTTCTGACATCTCATTTATCGAGGAGAATATATCATCACTTGAAGCGATTGGTTTTGAGATTTCTTCATTGGGTGACGGAGAATTGGCAATCCGTTCAGTTCCAGCACAGATTGATGCGAGAAATGTTCGACAAGCATTTGTCGATATGATCGATGAGTGGATGCACGCTAGTAAAACACGCAATGATGCGCTCATTCTGTCTTTGGCGACTGCTGCTTGTAAAGCAGCAGTGAAAGGACATGATCACCTTCATGATATTGAGATTCATAGGCTTCTTGAAGATCTTTCAAAGCTAAAAGATCCATATCATTGTCCACATGGACGTCCGATACTGATTCGCCTTTCTGAGAAGGAGATTGAAAAGGAATTTAAGCGTATTGTTTGAGAGGAAAAACCGTTCTAAATGATTGAAGAAGAGTTATACAATCTAATCGGTTATCGTGCAATTCCAGTCATTTGCGGTCCAACAGCGAGTGGGAAGACTGGTCTATCGATTCGTCTTGCTCAAGATGTCTGCGGTGAGATTATTTGCTGTGATTCCATGCAGATCTATCGTCATCTTTCTATTGGTACTGCAAAACCTAATTGGAAAGAGCAATCTCGGGTGAAACATCATTTAATAGATATTGTTGAACCAGATGTCTCATTTAATGTGGCATCCTATTTGGAAGCTGCATATGGTTGTATAGAAACAGTCTTATCACAGGGACATTTGCCTGTTTTCTGCGGCGGCACCGGTCAATATGTTCAAGCACTTCAGAAGGGATTCTCTTTCGAACAATCACCAGTTGATCATGCGCTTGAAGATGAGATTCGTGAAGAATATGAACGGAATGGTATTAATGAGATCTATCAGCGTCTTATTGCTTTAGATCCAGAATGCCAAGAGAAGATACATCCTCATAATACCAAACGTGTTATCCACACACTTGCTTTGCTGACTGCATTGAATACTACAACAAGAGAAATTCGTGAAAACTCCGTCATAGATGGACCGCGATATCCGTTTAAGCTGTTTTGCATAGATTGGTCAAGAGAACGACTATATGAACGTATTAATCTGCGTGTGGATCAGATGTTGAAAGAGGGGATTCTAGATGAAGCATCTTGGCTCTATAAACAGAACTACCCCACGAATATCACAGCGATGCACGCCATTGGATATAAAGAGTTTTTTCCGTATTTTCGTGGTGAACGATCTTTGGAAGAATGTGTGGAACTTCTGAAGCAACATACGAGAAATTACGCGAAGCGTCAATTAACATGGTTCCGTCATATGGATGATATAACTTGGATTAAAGGTGAAGAATTAGACACATATAATCTGACATTATTCTTATAATTCTCAATATGCAAAACAAGTATAAAACTGTGCTTATATCATGCAGACGAGAAATTCAATTGATGCTATAGTTGGGATACATTATTTAAGGAGGTATTCCAACATGATTAAGACAGACATTTACTATGAGAAAAGACCTAAGGTCAAAACACAGAGCACGCGTCCCATTCACACACAAGCCACGTCACTAACTGCTACAAGAACACCAATTCATGTGCATGAGATCTTCTTGAACAGTTGTAGAAAAGAGTATACAACTGTTGAAGTTGTGACGAGTTCCGGTGAGATCATTGAGGGCATCATTGACGGATATGATCGAGACACGATCGTTCTCCATAATGAGATGACGCAACTTCTGATTTATAAGAAGAACATCACGTATATTTCACCAAGAAATGGCAAAAGACTGATCTTACCAGAAGGTGAGATGGCTGAAATGAAAGCATTCATTGAAAACGATAACTACATCATGGAGAATCGATGAGCATCAGTTCACTTCGGTTCTGAAGATACCCTCAACGACACCAATAATCCGACAGTCATCATCTTCAAATGGAATCTGAGAATACGCAGGATTCTCAGGTTGCAGGAAGGCATGCCCATGCTTATAGCATAGACGCTTAACAGTAGCCTCATTCCCAACCATGGCCACTACGATCTGATTAATATTTGCCATATTATCTCTTCGAACAATAAGCAAATCACCATCTACAATATGGGCATTGATCATGCTGTCACCCTTAACTTTGAGAAGAAAATACTCAGCTGAGTTAAAGTATTCGGATGGGAAGGGGAGATAGTGGTCGATATTCTCTTCAGCAAGAATTGGAACACCTGCTGTAACTGTACCAACAAGGGGAATTTTATTGGTCGTAACACGCGAGTTACGTTTCTCAACGTCTTTAACCATAATTGCACGACGCTTGCCAGGAGTATACTCAATCTTACCTTCCTCCATTAAGCGGCGTAGGTGAGCATGAACGGTGGAAGTTGATCGAATACCGACACCCTGACATATCTCACGGACAGACGGTGGATAACCCTCTTTCTTTAAGTAGGATACGATATATGAATAGACGAGTTCAAGTGTCTCGTTCAGGTTGCTCTTAGTAAATCTATATGTGCTCATAAATCAACCTCCATTCATTATTAATATATATTACCATTCGATGTGATATATGTCAAACGATTGTTCGCAATATAAGGAGAATACCATGAAGAAGTCTTTCGAAGAAGTTACATACAGAATCGTATTCATCTGTATGATCACCATGCTCGTCGTAGTAGCCATAACTTGCTTAGAATCAAGACATATGAAGCAGAATGAATGTGCTTTCGATTCGTCGATCATTCCCATTACGCAATATTTTCAATCGCTAATGCGAAGTGATATTCGTTATGATATAATTTCAGAGTAAAGGGATAAAGAACATGAACGAAGAACAAATGAATCCAGTACAGATGAATCAAGACTCGAACGAAGAGACTTTCGTTCGAGATTCGAGCATAGATGTTGATCAGAGTGATTCGTTTGACCATGAAGAAGGCAATATAGTAATTTCGATTCTTTGTTCAATAGGTGGTTTCTTTCAGTTCTTAGGGAGAACAACGGTCACGTTCTTTAAGCACCTTCCTCATACCATTTCTACGAAAGTTAAAGCGAAAGTCGCTGAAAAAAGACGTATGCCTAAACGTAGGTCCATCAACAAAGTCTATGTTTTGGTAGGTTATACGACGAAAGAATATGTAGACCGGAAATATCGTAAAGAACGTTTACTCCTCATGATACGAAAGATATTGGTCGTTCTGATCGTTTTTCTTGTTTTAGTGATGACTTGGCGTTGGATCTATCCTAAATTGGATACTGATGAATATAAACAAATGATTGGTATAAATGATGTCGAGGAACTTACCAAAGACGATCCTTTTGCAACTGAATCAACGAGTGTTGCAATCGCGCCAGAATCTCAAGAAGTCACACCGATACCAACCAACACGACCGTTACGAATGAGACGTAACACATACTTGAAATTTATAGTAAGTAAAGAGGTTATATTAATAGCCTCTTTATTTTTCAAATGTAGAAGTGCAGGAGTACTTCTGCTAAATATGCGATTAAACAAAATCACAGTTTTGTTTAATCGGGAAGAGGTTTTTCATGAATAATAGGTACAAATAGATATCATGCAAATTTCACGATTTTATTCATATATAATGAATCATGCCAATCTGGTAAAAGCACCTGAAATTCGATGACCGCTCAGGAGCGTTTTATTTATTCCTGAACGGTCAATTGTACGATTTGAAATCTATTATTGAATTGCGATTTAACGAATCATTCTATTTAATGCGCATACAACTGCTCGGAGCGAAGATTTTGTTACAGAACTTGATATTCCTGCTCCAAGATGCAGTTCATCATCTTTGTCAGCAATCTGCACATACGTTATAGCTGCTGAATCAGATCCACTTTGGATAGCGTGCTCAGCATACATTCGAATCGATACTTTGATATGTAATGTGTTTTCTAATCCATTACAAAATGCGTCCAACAAACCAATACCGTCTCCAACAATTTGAATGATATCATTCTCATATTTCAGATCAACCGTTACATGAGCTTTCTTGTCGCCAAGAGATTCTTCACGATAACCAACCATGTTATATGGCGTCATGACATTTACATAGACATCATCGAACAGTTCAAAGAGATCCTGAGACATCATCTCACTATGACGATGTTCAGATTCACTGGTAACAATCTGCATGAAGTCTTTCTGGAAAGCCTTTGGCAGATGCAAGCCATAATCACGTTCAAGGATGTATGCCAAACCATTTTTGCCAGACTGGCTGTTGATACGGATAATTGGATCATAACTGCGGCCGACATCCTTCGGATCGATCGGCAGATATGGCACATACCAGTAATTATTTTCTTTGACAGTTTCCATACCTTTGCGAATTGCATTCTGGTGAGTACCTGAAAACGCCGTAAATACAAGCCTTCCAGCCCATGGTTGACGATCACCGATTCTCATTCTTGTACAGGATTCATACATATCGATGACTTCATCCATATTGGAGAAATCAAGTTCCGGATTAATGCCCTGCATGAACATATTCATTGCAAGCGTAACAATATCAGCGTTTCCGGTTCTTTCACCATTACCAAACAGCGTTCCTTCGACGCGTTCGGCACCCGCCAATAATGCCAATTCTGTCGAAGCCACACCTGTACCACGATCATTATGAGTATGAACGGATAGGATGATCGAATCTCTATATTTAGTATGCGTAGCGAAGTATTCAACCTGATCTGCAAATACGTTCGGTGACGTCATTTCAACGGTTTCAGGAAGATTAATAATCACTTTCTTGTCGGGTGTCGGTTTCCAGACATCAAGTACGGCATCGATGATTTCTACGGCAAAATCCGGTTCCGTCTCAGAGAAGTTCTCAGGTGAATACTCGAGTGTCCAGTCTGTCAAGCTTTCATCCGAATCAATTTCAGCTTGAATCATCTTCGCGCCGTTGACTGCCAATTCCTTACAATGTGCCTGATCAAAGCCGAATACCAGCTCGCGCTGAAGTTTAGACGTTGCATTATAAAGATGAATGATTGCCTTCTTGGCACCTTTGACTGCTTCAAAAGTCTGTGTGATTACATCTTCGCGAGCCATAGTTAGAACTTGTATCGTCACATCGGCTGGAATCAAGTCATTGTCAATCAAATAGCGAGTAAATTCACGTTCTGTTTCCGATGCTGCAGGATAACCGACCTCAATCGTTTTGAAGCCAAGCTTCACCAGATATTCGAAGAACTGAACTTTTGCGGTCATATCCATCGGAACTTCAAGCGCCTGATTCCCATCACGTAGGTCGACCGAACACCAAATCGGGGCCTTGGTGATATGGTTACTTGGCCAAGTGCGCTCAGGAAAATCAATCTTCGCAGGCATCTGGTATTTACTAAACTGCATCTTCTCTTCTCCCCTTCTTCTATACTTCAAAGCAAACAAAAAGGCCTTCGTCTCTAAGATAAGAGACGAAAGCCTAACTTCCGCGGTACCACTCTCATTCATCACATCTGTGATGCACTCATCGGATACAGGACGAATTTCCGATATCCTACTCTCTGATAACGGTGAGCCTCCGATCTCCTCTACTTCAACTTTCAAGGAGACGCACTCCAGGGCGAGTTCAAAATCGTACTTCATCCCGTTCTCAGCAACCACGGGCTCTCTGTATGAAGGAAAAATCTCTACTAATCCCTTTCAACGTGTTGTACTCATTTAAATTAACACAAAAAGTAACCGTTGACAAGTATCGTACAAGTCAACGGTCTTTATCGATCTTATAGAAGCACTTACTTGCGAAATTACTTGACAGTCGGATAAGAACGCTTCACGATTGTTGCCATCTCCTTCACACGCATAGCAAGTTCAGCATACGCTTCCGGTGTTAACTGCTGGGCTGCATCTGAAAGTGCATGCTTCGGATCCGGATGAACCTCAATGATCAGTCCATCTGCACCTGCTGCAATCGCAGCAAGAGCCAATGGTTGAACATAAGCAGCTTTACCTGCTGCATGACTTGGGTCAACAATAATCGGAAGATGTGTCTTACCCTTCAGAACCGGTACAGCACTAATATCCAGCGTACTTCTTGTTGCGGTCTCAAACGTACGGATACCACGCTCGCACATCATGATGTGGTAATTACCTTCGCTCATGATATACTCAGCACTGCCAAGCCACTCATCAATGGTTTCGGCGATACCACGCTTCAACATGACCGGAATACCAGACTTACCAACCGCCGAGAGCAGACGGAAGTTCTGTGCATTTCTCGCACCAATCTGGATAATATCAAGATAGTTGGAAGCATACTCGATATCGTTCTCAGATGTAATCTCACTGATGACCAGTAGACCATACTTATCGGCAACTCGACGAAGAATCTTCAGTCCTGTCTTCTCCAGACCTTGGAATGCATAAGGAGATGTTCTTGGCTTATATGCGCCACCGCGAAGAACTTTAACACCACAAGCAACCATCTTGGAAGCCACTGCTTCAACCTGCTCTTCGCTCTCCACTGCACAAGGACCTGCCATCATGACAAGCTCATCGCCACCGAACGTTACATCTTTTACATTGAATGAAGTACCTTCCGGACGGAACTGACGACTTGCCAGTTTGTAAGATTCCATAATTGGAACAATCTTCTCTACACCGGACAATACTTCAAGAGAGCCAGGAGTCAGTCTACTCTTGTCACCGATAACACCGATAATTAGTCGCTCGGAACCTTCCGATACATGAGCCTTTAGTTCATTTCTCTCTAATACATCGAGAATCTCATGTACCTGCGAATCATTTGCACCTGGTTTTACAACAATAATCATTTCTAACCTTCTTTCCCATGGTGAATCATCACCATGCCTACCATGCTACGAGATAGTATTATATCTTATTTAATGTTTTCGATAAAGCACTTATATGCAAGATAGGTGAAATACAAGTCGATTTTGCTGATCACTTCGTAAGGAGCATGCATCGAGAGCACTGGAACACCACAGTCAATGACTTCCATGCCAAGTTTGGCAAGGTACGCAGAGATCGTTCCGCCGCCACCTGCATCAACTTTACCAAGTTCACCGGTCTGCCATGGAATATCATGCTCGGCAAAAATACGGAGGATAGATGCGAAGAACTCACTATTGGCATCACTTGCACCAGACTTTCCTCTGGAACCAGTGTATTTCTCCATCTTTACGCCCTTGTTGAGATAAGCTGTATTTCGCTTATCAGATACATTCGCATACTTCGGATCAAATGCATTCGAAACATCTGTAGACAGCATCTTGGTATTGGCGATACACTTTCTATATCCAAGTTCGTCATAACCTCCATTTGCCTTAGCAAACAATTCTACCAAGAAATTCTCATAGAGACGAGACTGTGCACCAGAGTTACCATAGGATCCAATCTCCTCTTTATCAGAAAGCATGCATACACATGTTCGATCCGGAGTCTCCTGTGCCATAACGGCCATTAAAGCTGGATATGCGCAGACTTTGTCATCGTGACCATATGCGGCAATTAACGCACGATCAAATCCAACATCTCTTGCCTTCATCGCTGGAACGATCTCAATCTCTGCAGATACGAAATCTTTCTCATCGATGCCATACTCTTTATTCAAAATCTTCAGAATCGCATACTTACATGCATTGGAGGAATCATCATCTGGGAGCATGCTTGCGCCAATCATGACATTCAGGTCCTCACCTTTAATAAACTCATTTGCTCGTTGACTCATCTGTTCAGAACCAAGATGAGGTAATAGATCAGATATGTAGAAGATCGGATCTGTGTCTTTCTCACCGATACGAAGCTCCACTTTCTCACCGTTCTTCTTAATAATGACACCATGAATAGCAAGCGGAATTGTAGTCCATTGATACTTCTTAATGCCACCGTAGTAGTGGGTCTTGAAGAACACCAGATCATCTTCTTCATAGAGCGGGTTCGGCTTAAGATCCAATCTTGGTGAATCAATGTGCGCGCCAAGAATATTCATGCCCTTTACTATGTCATTCTTACCAACTACAGCAAACATCAATCCTTTGCCCTTGATGGAAGAATATACCTTATCACCACACTTCAAGGTTTCAACTGATTCAATATCTTTATAACCAGAATCTTCCAGTGCCAATAAAGCAAGGTTTACGAATTCTCGCTCTGTCTTGGCCATATCGAGGAATGTCATATATTCTTCTGCAAAAGCCATAGTATGCTCTATATCGTCTTGCGAACGGGACTCCCAAAGATTCGGGTACTCTGCAAAGAGTTCTTTCTTCTCTTTCTTACTCACCTTAATCTTCTTCTCAGTTAAGGATTTCTCATTCTTCTTCTCTTTCGCCATTTCGAATCAACTCCTTCATTTCAGAGAATCACAATATCTCTAAATATGATACCATAAGCAGACTAAGATGGCTCATCGTCTTATCTGAAGTCGATCTACAAGTTTCTGAAGAACAGGTACGATCGAAAGAACGTCCTCAAGAGTATTCTCATGCCCCATCGTGATGCGAAGTGCAGACCGTGACAAGGAAGGCTTCAAGCCAATCGCCCGAAGGACGTGTGAGGACTCATGACTTCCCGAGGAACATGCAGAACCTGAGGAACACGCATATCCTTCCAGATTCAGATATAGAAGCAACGCTTCTCCTTCTACTCCATCAAATACAAAATGTGCATGACCCGGAAGTCGATCCGTAGGGTGTCCGCAGAGCTTGGCAGAGGAAATTGTAGATAGGACATTATTGATGAGCAGCTCCCTGATTTCTGAAATTCTCTTCGTTTCAGAAGAAATCTCCGCTACTGCGATCTCCAAAGCTTTTGAAAGGCCAACTGCGCCAAGAACATTCTCTGTTCCAGCGCGTAACCCATATTCTTGTGAACCACCGAACAATAGTGATGGAATCTTCATGCTGTTCTTCAAATATAGACCGCCGATTCCTGTCGGTCCGCCAAATTTATGACTGGAAAAAGAACCTGCATCCACGTCAAGTTCGTGAAATGAGATAGGTACAGCGCCTACCGCCTGTACGGCATCGGTATGAAACAGTACACCATGTTGATGTGTGAGATCAACCAACTTAGAAATCGGTTCAATCGTACCAATCTCATTATTCGCGTACATGATCGAAACAAGACAAGTCTCAGGCGTAAGTGCTCTTGCCAAAGTATCAGGCGAAACAAGGCCATACTGATCAACAGGAAGATAGATGACTTCGAATCCATGTCTTTCAAGATATCTGCAGCTTTCGATAATGGCAGGATGCTCGATGGCGGAGGTAATAACACGACGTTTAGTCGGATTCTCTCTTGCAGCACACTCGACAAGACTACGGATTGCCCAATTATCAGACTCGGTTCCACCGGAAGTGAAATAGATTTCTGAAGGTTGGCAATCAAGACTCATCGCTACTGAATCACGACACTCTTCCAATACTTTCCTTGCCTTCTGACCTTCTTTATGAACGGAGGAAGCATTGCCAAACTGTTCAGAAAGTGCAGCGTGCATGGCATCTAGGACTTCGGGGCGAAGCCTAGAAGTTGCAGCATAATCCAGATAAATTCTTTGATTCTCACTCATAACAAAAAACCTCGGTCTGTATCTATTTAACACAAACCGAGGTTTCTTTGCAATCCGTAAATTGAGATTGAATGATTACTCTGTACGAAGTGCCACAACCGGATCCTTCTTCGCCGCGGAGCGGGATGGGATAATACCAGCAATCAATGTCAGCAGTACACTGATGGTAATCAAGATGATTGCAGTCACAATCGGCAGTACACCTGTGAGGTTATTCAATCCAGTCAATGTATGAATGATAATGTTGATTGGAATCAACAATAAGTATGTGATCAAAACACCAAGTAAACCTGAAGTAAATCCGATGATAACAGTCTCCGCATTGAACATGCTGGAAACGTTCTTCTTGGAAGCACCCAAAGCACGGAGAATACCGATTTCCTTTGTACGCTCCTGAACAGAAATCAATGTGATTACACCAATCATGATTGAAGAAACTACGAGTGATACGGCTACAAATGCAATCAATACATATGTGATTGCGTTGATGATCGTAGTAACTGAAGACATCAGAATACCTACGACATCCGTATACTTGATCTTCTGAAGTTCTGGTACTGACTTATTATACTCAGATATAGCATCAACAATTGTGTCTTTGTTCTCGAAAGAAGAGGCATACAGGCTGATTCTGGAAGGACTATCGAGGTCCAAGCATCCGAGACGGATGAGATTGTAATCATAGGTAAAACCAGAGAAATCAATACATGTCTCGTAAAGTTTAGCACAGTAAGCCTCATCAAAGGAAGAAGCGGTTGTAGCAAGTGCCTGAGCCAATTCAGCATCAGACTTACCAACGAGTTCCTGCTGGACTTGAGCAGCGTAATCTGCGGCATACTGGTCACGGATGCTCTGTGCAAACATATTCTTCATATCCTCATCAGACATGGAAGAAATATAACCCTTTGCCGATTCAGCGTCCATACCCATCTCTTCAGTCATCTTCTGAAGCATCATATCTTCCATGGTTGCTCGGTCAAGCTGAGAAAGAGTCTGCTCAACATATTCGTTGACGGTTTCTTCAGAAGGTGTGCTGACAATCTTCTTATATACTTCAGCCTGTCCATGCTCATCGAGTTTTGCAAGATAATCACGGAAGTAGGCAGCTTTCTCTGCATCAGAAACTGCTACATTCTCACCCTTGAACGGAAGTCCAGAGGTAACATCAAAGTCAGGATTTGCAATCTGAGCTTTTACAGCATCAGAATTCTGGCACTGCTCAATGATGTACTCAGTCAACATGTGCGTATAACCAATATTACCACCGTGTGAAGTAGAAACTGCATCTGGATTCGGCTTAACGATACCTACTACGCGCAATATAAGACCATTGTCATAGAGATACTGAAGACCGGATTCAGATTCGCGGAGATCATTATAAAGACCAGTCGTTTCATCGTATTTCCAGCAAGAAGTAGGAAGTACAGAACGGAATTCGAGGTTGCAGATCTCTTCATAGGACCAATGTGCGTCTGTATATTCGATCTGCTTGCCCTGAAGTGCGGCTTCCATCGCGGAGGTGATCTCTTCTTTGGACTTTAAGCCTAATGCATAAAGAGTATAGTCATCGATTTCATTATTATCATCTACGAACAGTACGATCTCATCGTAGTTCTGTGGCCAACGACCATAAATCACGTCATACTGTTTCTCCGTAACATCATTGGTCGGTTCACCATTCACACCAGGGAGCAACTCACTCCAAAGAGTCATGCTGGAACCCATCATTTCAGCAGATTGATTGTTCTCAGACATGGCACCCATATCAACATTGAAGAGCGTCGTCGTGTACTGGGAGAATAGCGCAGACATCAGTTCAGTTGTATCCGAGTGAATAATCGTTCCATCCACACTCTTTGTGTAGATTCTCATGTCGAGGTCATATGAATACTGGACACCGGAAAGTGCCTCATTCAAATCCGTACCTTCTGTCTTGCGCTGCTCATCAATGTACTTCTTGAAGGAAGATAAGTCGTTCTCCTGCGTTTCAATTGCAGTAAGAGAGTTCATCATTTCATAGACTTTGTTCTTCTGATATACGGCATCAGTTGGGTGGGTAACATTGTTTTCAGCATGACCTGCAAAAGCTTCTAATAATGTACTCATATCCACTGTCTGCGCCTGAATCGTCAAAGGATAAGCCGAGATTGTATCCTCCTGTACTTCGTCAATGAAATTATTCGTACCTTGAGATACGGAATAGATCAATGCAATACCAATGATACCGATTGATCCAGCAAAAGATGTAAGAATCGTTCTGCCCTTCTTAGTGAAAAGGTTCTTCAAAGAGAGTGAGAATGAAGTTGCAAAAGACATAGAGGGCTTCTTCTCCTTCTTCTTCTCTTTGGACTTCACTTCTTCTTTCTCGTACTTGGCATGAAGCTCAGCAAGTTCTTCATCAGAAATCGGTGCAGAATCGCCGGTAACTTGACCGTCGAGCATTCTTACGATACGAGTGGAATACTTCTCAGCAAGTTCTGGGTTATGTGTAACCATGATAACGAGATGATCCTTGGACAATTCTTTCAGAATCTCCATAACAGATACACTTGTTTCAGTATCCAAGGCGCCGGTCGGCTCATCGGCCAGAATGATGTCAGGATTGTTAACCAATGCACGTGCAATGGCAACACGCTGCATCTGTCCACCGGACATTTCAGCTGGCTTCTTCTTCAATTGGTCACCAAGACCAACTTTCTTCAAAGCTTCGATTGCACGATCTTTACGTTCTTTCTTGCTAACACCGGAAAGTGAGAGTGCAAGTTCAACGTTAGAAAGCACATTCTGATGAGGAATGAGGTTATAACTTTGGAATACAAAACCAATGGAATGATTACGATAAGCATCCCAGTCACGATCTTTGTAATCCTTTGTAGAACGACCATTGATGATCAGATCACCGGATGTATACTGATCAAGACCACCGACGATATTCAACATCGTTGTCTTACCACATCCAGACTGACCAAGAATGGATACGAATTCATGATCACGGAAACTAAGTGAAACACCTTTCAGAGCCTGAACCGGGTCACCACCGGCAGGATAAATTTTCACAATGTCTTTGAGTTCAAGCATGTCAATTCTCCTTAACTTTACTCTTTCTTTTTTCATTAGATATTCCACAACTATTCGTTAGAAAAGCTTGGGATTCTTCTACTTCACGTACGATCTCTTTGATCTCCTTGCACGTTTCAATAAACTCCATGATTCTATCTTTACCAAAACGCTCAACAATTGCACCGGAGTATAGAAGTATCTCCTGTCGTTTCTCTTGGAGAAGCTTCCTGCCTTCGTCTGTGATCGATACCATGACGCGCCTTGCATCTGCAGGATCTTGGCTCTTCTCAATCAGATTCTTCTCTGACATCTTCCTAAGAAGAACGGCGACACGAGCAGTGCTTACATTCATGTAATCACTAATCTCACCTGCAGATACAATTCGATCCGAAGATGCAAGAAAACCAAGCAGATTGCTGATACCCATTGAGGTAATATCAATCTGTTGGATGAATTCTACTGGTTTGATACTGTGAAAGTCCTCAAGGATTTCCCAGATTTCTTTCTCTGAAACCATATACATCTCCTAAATATCTAACTGGGTTAGATTATATGTTTTCAGTATATAGAGTGTCAATGCACAAATACACAGTATCACGTGACGAAATTGCGAATTATTTGTTACTTTCATCAGTATTACGATTCTTCAGATGATCCATCCACTTCTTCACCTGGATCTCATATCCTAGACTGCCAGGTTCGTAATACTTCGTACCGACCATCTCATCCGGCAGGAACTGCATGGGAACATAATGTTCTGGGAAATCATGTGCATACTGATAACCAACTGAATAGCCTAATTCTTCCATACCTTTTGCTGGTGCATTTCGAAGATGCATAGGAACATCGCCGGTTCGCTTGTTCGCAACATCACTTAATGCGCGGTCAATGGCCAGATAACTACTGTTAGACTTTGGACTTGTCGCTACGATAACGGCTGCTTCTGCAAGAAGAATACGCGCTTCGGGCATACCCACGGCCATGATGCCCTGATAGGCAGCATTCGCAACCAGAATCGCATTCGGATTTGCCATACCTACATCTTCTGATGCACAGATTAGTATTCTTCGAGCAAGGAACTCTATATCTTCACCAGAATGAAGCGCACGGGCAAGATAGAAGATCGCCGCATCTGGGTCACTGCCACGCATCGATTTGATCATGGCAGAAATGTTGTCATAGTGACTCTCGCCATCCGTATCAAAAGCCAAAGAACGTTTCTGCATACAGTCCTGCATGACATCTTCATCGATCACAATGGTTCCTTCTGCATTCGGTGGTGTCGTAATATATGCAAGTTCTAATGAACGAAGCGCAATACGTGCGTCCCCATTACAAAGATCAGCGATGTAAGCAAGTGTACGATCAGAGATCGTTATATCCTCGTTACCGAGGCCGCGTTCCTTATCTTGAAGCGCAATCTTCAAGATCTCAATAATATTCTCATCTGTAAGCGGTTTGAGAGAAAGAACGGTAGAACGTGAAATCAACGCTTTGTTGACCTCAAAGAAAGGGTTCTCAGTCGTCGCACCAATTAGTACAATCGTACCATCCTCCACATGAGGAAGGAGCGCGTCTTGTTGCATTTTGTTGAAACGATGAATCTCATCCACAAACAAAACAACTTTTCCATTGGGCGTTATAATAGGATTCTTTGCATCCTCAAAAATTCGCTTAATATCTGAAACACCTGCAGTAACAGCATTGATTCGTTCAAATTTCGCAGATGTGGTATGAGCAATCAAGCGCGCCAGAGCTGTCTTACCGGTTCCTGGAGGACCGAAAAGGATGATTGAGGACAGACGGTCTGCCTCAATCATCCTTCTTAACATCTTACCTTCACCAAGAATATGCTCCTGGCCGATATATTCGGAAAGTGAACGAGGTGCCATGCGAAATGCTAAAGGTTCTTTCTTTGCATACTCATCATTGACACTCATGTTCTTATCCCACTAGTGATTCTGATTCGAATCAATATTTCATATCCGGATAAAGCGGATACTTGGCTGTCAACTCAGCAACAGCCTTCTTAATTTCTTCTTTGGACTCCTCAAAGGAGAAGATTGCCTTCGCGATGCAGTCGGCAATAATGACCATATCTTCTTCCTTCATGCCGCGAGAAGAAACAGCAGCTGTACCAACACGTACACCACTTGTTACGAACGGCTTCTCCGGGTCGAAAGGAATGGTGTTCTTGTTAGCTGTGATATTTACATCATCCAAACGGAGCTGGAGTTCCTTACCGGTTACGCCTGTTCCACGAAGATCAATCAGCATCAGGTGGTTGTCTGTACCACCTGAAACGAGGTTAACATTTCTCTTCATGAGCTCATCTGCAAGCTTCGCAGCATTCTTCACAATCTGACCCTGATATGCACGGAACTCATCTGTAAGCGCTTCTTTGAAAGCAACCGCCTTCGCAGCAATGATGTGCATCAGCGGACCACCCTGCTGGCCCGGGAAAACAGCGGAGTCGATCTTCTTCGCAAACTCTTCCTTACACATGATGATACCACCACGTGGACCACGAAGTGTCTTATGTGTTGTGGTTGTAACGAAGTCAGCGTACGGTACTGGATTCGGGTGAAGTCCTGCAGCAACAAGACCTGCGATGTGAGCCATATCTACGAAGAGATATGCGCCAACCTCATCAGCAATCTCACGGAACTTCTTAAAGTCAATGATTCTCGGATAAGCGGATGCACCAGCAACGATGACCTTCGGCTTAACAGCTTTAGCCTGCTCAAGAATCTTATCGTAATTCAATGTCTGTGTCTCAGGATCTACCTGATAGAATTCAGAATGATAGTGTCTACCGGAAACATTCAGCTTCATGCCGTGTGTCAAGTGACCACCATGAGAGAGGTCCATACCAAGAATCGTGTCGCCCGGCTCTAGGATTGCATAGTAAACAGCTGTGTTAGCCTGGGCACCAGAGTGAGGCTGAACATTTACGTGCTCTGCACCGAAGAGCTTCTTAATTCTCTCAATAGCCAAAGACTCAACGATGTCAACGTACTCACATCCGCCATAATATCTCTTTCCCGGGTATCCTTCAGCATACTTATTCGTCAATGGAGAACCAGCCGCTTCAAGAACTGCTTCCGTAACGAAGTTCTCAGAAGCAATCAACTCAATCTTATTGCGCTGACGCTCAACTTCCTGTGTAATCGCCTGAAATACCTCAGGATCTTCTGCTTTAATATGTTCAAACATAGGATACCTCCAAATTGTCATTACGTTTTACCTATAATATGATAATCAAAGAAACCCTTTCCGTAAAGACTTATTCCTTTACAAAACACACAAAAATCATAATAATTTCATAGCCCAATTTGCATGCTTCACAATACATTTAGAAACGAAACCTTTACAATTTAGAAATGACTCTTATGTTAGAATGAATAAAACAAATACATGGAGGCATAACATGATCGACATCAAAGACAAAATCGAAGAAGTAACCAAGAAAGTGAAAGATGATCCTTCTATCGCGAAGAATTTTGAGAAAGAACCAGTGAAGACCGTCGAAGGTATCGTTGGCGTTGATCTTCCAGACGATGTCATTAACAAAGTTGTGGATGGCGTTAAAGCTAATCTTTCCGGTGGTAAAGTTGGCGGCATCGTAGATAAGATTAAGAACATTTTCTGATTTGTTATTCTATATGCCCAATTGCCCGTGATGATTGGTTTTCTGATTGAAACCTCTTCTCACGGGCTTTTCTTTGTTCTTTGAAAAAATCATAAATACGACTTGCATTTTCTAAAGTCTTTTAGTATCATAGTGAAGCACTCGCGGATATGGCGGAATTGGCAGACGCGCTAGCTTCAGGTGCTAGTGATCGCAAGGTCATACAGGTTCAAGTCCTGCTATCCGCACCAGAAATAGTGATATCAGTTTTGATATCACTATTTTTTTTGTCTCTAGGTTCAGAATCGAAAAAGACGATCCTTTCCTTTCCTTCGATAAAAAGAAAGCGATGCCGTTATGACATCGCCTTGTGTGATAATCTCTTTTTTTATTACTTAATGAAGTCTGTGATGACTGGGATCCCCAGATCTCGTAATTCTTGGATTTCTTCTATGTTATCCTCAATCGGCAAATGGTATTCAATCTTTACCAGTGTCTTCGATTCAGTATCAAAATACCACATATCTACCAAATACATGCATTGCACCAATTCTCGAGAATTCCCCGTTTGTAATAATAAGGAGTATTCTCCATATGAAATATAAATGCCTGAAGAAGTCTCGATCACTTCATGAGCATTCCATTCTGGGAGTTTATCTGTTGACGCGTGTACAGTTTTCAGATAGTCTTCCATGGAATCATATTTATCGCTCAAGTCATAGTTCTCTTTAATTTGAATATTTACATCCAAACCTTGCGATTTCGTTTCAATTTTGCCCCTAAAAATATCACC
>JAZLMM010000001.1:0-17384 GCA_045598705.1 Oscillospiraceae bacterium | reverse complement strand
CCCCATTTCAATTCTTCTGATTCCTCATTCCCCAAGTTTCCGTGAAGAACCTTTTTTACTCGCAAAATCTCTTGACAAATGATATATATATATATGCTAACTCCATGTTCTGCAGACAAAAACATTTAAGGAGTTTAGTATGAAAAAGAGGATAATCAAAAAGCATTTGAAGATGAATTTGAGAGACATTATGAGATGCTTACTAAAGAAAAACCGAGTGATTCTCATCACAGTAAGAGTGAGTATTACGAAAAGTATATGCAGGTGCTTGAGCGTGCAGCTGAACTGATACAGAACAGGGCTACTCTGTATCTGCAGGAAACGGCAACCCCGTAGAAAGTAAATCCGGAAGTTTTATCGGAAGAAAGTGAGAAAGATAGAGAATGTGTAAGCGATTATTGGAGAAAGCGGTGACCTTGGGAATTACCTCGCTGATAGTAATTAATTGTGGATGCAGAAACGAGAAGAAGATAAAAGAGTCAGAGAGATCCGCTGTGACGACAACTTCTCAGGTTTTGGATATGGTTGAAACAGCTGACCAAGAGCATATAACAAGTACAGTGACGACCTCGACGGAGACATCTGAAACGGAAGAGTCATCATTAGAACGTCAGTGGAAACTGAATCGAATGTCAGTTAATGATATGGAGCAGGCACTTGTTTCTGTAGCAGAAGAACATAATGTGTCAGTTAACATGAAGACGAATCAAGATGTGTCTCTTTCGAATGGAGATGTTCTGCCAGCGGTTAAGTCTTATTTTGTAACGGAAGATTTCGGTTTAATATTTTGTCGCGAATTTGCGTGTGAAGAAGATGCGAAGAAAATGTTTGAATCAGTTTTAGACTATGGGGGATGGTACGAGGAGAGTTTTGTTGACCAAGAGATTCAAATTGAAGATGATCACTTACGTCTGCTAATCTATTATTGTACTAGCGATGAAGGACAGAAGATGCTTTTCCTTGAAGGATATGTAGATTGTCTTGCGATAGGATTAGAGGCTTGGGACGCCGAAACGGTTGAAAAGTATGAGATTATCCTAGGTGCTATGGGTATTGAATTGAAAGCTTAAGATGGTCATGTAAAGGAAAATGTTGTAAAGCATGACTTCAGTAATAGGTGATTGAAAACCCTTGACGACTATGGTAAAATATCACCTTGCGTATTACCATGATTGACGGAGGAAAATAAAATGTCATCTATAGAGAAGAAAGATAATATTGTTGTGATCTCATTAGAAGCATCTGCTGAAGAATTCAAGGACGCGATGATGAAGTCCTTCAACAAGAATAAGAACCGTTTCCAGATTCCTGGTTTCCGTAAGGGTAAGGCTCCTTATAAGCTCGTAAAGCAGTATTACGGTGAGGGTGCGCTCTATGATGACGCAATTGATTTCCTTGTAAATCCTCAGTATTCTGCAGCTATCAAAGAGCACGATCTGAAGGTCGTTTCCCGTCCGGAACTCGACATTCAGGAGATCGGCGAAGATAAGGGCATGAAGTACACCATTACCGTTACGGTAAAGCCGGAAGTTGAGCTCGGACAGTACGAGGGTGTTGAGGCTACTTACCGTTATATTGCTCCGACAGATGAGACAGTTGAGAATGAACTGAAGCGTCAGCAGGACCGCAACGGCCGTATGGTTCCGGTTGAGGGTCGTGCAGTAGAAGATGGTGATACCGTAACAATCGACTACGAAGGTTTTGTTGATGGTGTTGCTTTTGAGGGTGGTAAGGACGAAGGCCACGACCTGAAGATTGGTTCTAACTCCTTTATTCCAGGTTTCGAAGAGCAGCTCATCGGTCATAACATTGACGAAGAGTTCCCGATTACCGTTACTTTCCCAGAAGAGTATCACGCAGAGGATCTCAAGGGCAAAGAGGCTACATTCCAGATTAAGCTGCATGCCATCAAGGTGAAGGAACTTCCTGAACTGAACGATGATTTCGCGAAGGATGTAAGTGAATTCGATACTTTGGATGAGTACAAGGCTGACATTAAGAAGACTCAGACAGAGCAAGCTGATAAGGCTGCAAAGGATAGCTTCGAGAATGAAGTTGTGAAGGTCGTCTGCGAGAATGCTAAGGTCGAGATTCCGTCCTGCATGGTGGATACAGAAGTGGATAACATGATTGATGAGCAGAGCTATCGTATGCGTGCTCAGGGCATTGCACTCGAGACATACCTGCAGTACATGGGTCAGACCATGGATGAGTACAAGCTTGGTCTTCGTACCATGGCAGAGACTCGCGTAAAGACTTCTCTGGTCATCGAGGCTTGTGGTAAGGCAATGAACATTGAAGCTACCGATGCAGATGTTGAAGAAGAAGCAGAGAAGATCGCTTCCCAGTACGGCATGAAGAAGGAAGACTTCCTCGCTCGTATCGCTGATAACGATCAGTTTATCCGTGACAGCATCATCGGCAGAAAGACCGTAGATGCACTTGCTGAGAAGGCAAAGAAGGTTGAACCAAAGGAAGAGCCTAAAGAAGAGAAGGCGGAGGAGTAATTCCTGGTTTGAAGCGAAGAAATCACACGGCGTTCCCGTGAAATAAGGAGACTGGATGGTCAATTGACCCCATTCAGTCTCTTTTCTTTTACATTCCTTGATACTGTTTGTATAAATGAAAAGAATTAGTAACATAAAAGCCCCTAAACTTCATTGAAACAAGTGCACAGTTCGGGTAACATGATAAGGAAGAAACTAGAAAAGAATCGGGCATTCGGGCTTCATATAGACGAAATGCCCACATAAAGGAGTGTATATGGCCAACGACGATATACTAGATTTTGATGGCATTATCCATTGCTCATTCTGTGGAAAGAGTGAGCAGGAGGTTTCCAAGATGCTGGCAGGGCCTCCGGGCATCTATATCTGTAATGAGTGTGTCGCCATCTGCGAGTCAATTCTTGCGGAGGGTGAGATTGGTTTTTCTAGCTCGAATTATAGTTCGAAGGGAAACCGCGATCATCTACCGACCCCTGTAGAGTTGAAGGAAGCACTCGATGAATATGTTATCGGACAAGATCGGGCAAAGAAGGCGCTTGCAGTTGCAGTTTATAACCACTATAAGCGTGTCTTTGCGAAGAATAGCACGAGTGACGATGTAGAACTGTCAAAGAGCAATATTCTTCTGATTGGACCGACTGGTTGTGGTAAGACTTTGCTTGCCCAGACTTTGGCGCGCGCGCTGAACGTGCCATTTGCCATTGCTGATGCGACAACGTTGACCGAGGCAGGTTACGTTGGTGAAGATGTTGAGAATATCCTTCTGAAGCTTCTGCAGGCAGCAGACTACGATGTCGAGGCGGCACAGCGAGGCATCATCTACATCGATGAAATTGATAAGATTACGAAGAAGTCCGAGAATCCGTCCATTACCCGTGATGTAAGTGGAGAAGGTGTACAGCAGGCCTTGCTGAAAATTCTTGAAAGTACAGTTGCGAACGTACCGCCGCAAGGTGGCCGTAAGCATCCGCATCAGGAATTCATTCAGCTTGATACTACGAATATCCTCTTTATCTGTGGCGGTGCTTTTGACGGATTGGAACAGATTATTGAGCAGCGTGTAGGTAAGAAGAATTTCGGTTTCGGCGCAGAGATTGTTTCGAAATTGGAAAAACAACCAGGTGAGTGGTTGTCTCAACTTGTCCCGCAAGACTTGATGAAATTTGGTCTCATTCCAGAGTTTATCGGACGTGTACCGATTAACGTAACACTGGATGGCCTAGATGAGGCAGCCTTGATCCGTATCCTTCGTGAACCGAAGAATGCACTGCTTAAGCAGTATTGGAAGATGCTGAAGATGGACGGCGTGGAACTCGAGTTCGACGACGATGCAGTCGAGGAGATTGCGAAGAAAGCAATCGAGCGAAAGACTGGTGCGCGAGGACTTCGTGCCATCCTTGAAGAGCTGATGATGGATATTATGTACGATGTGCCATCTCAACAGGATGCGGTGAAATGTATCGTACACAAGGAATGCGTAACCGAAGGTAAGACGCCTGAACTGATTAAGGGTGCCAAGCCGAAGAAGTCTCGTTCGAGAGAGAAGTCGGAAGAGAAGGGCGCATAACGAAAGGCGTTGACGCATGGCGGAGAAGCTAAGAAACCTGATTAAGGATACAGAACGGTATCTGGAATCGTGTGCAAAGGTAGATGCGGAAGGCGGAACGATCGATTCGCAGAAGCATCAGGAGAAACTTGCTCATCTAAACAGATGGCTTCTATACTTCCAACACGAACGATTGATTCACTTGATTGTAACAGTGTTATTTGGTCTTTGCGCCATTATGGTATTGGGTATTTTCGTAGTAACGAAGCACTGGTATATTCTGCCACTTCTTCTTCTGATCACCGTACTGCTCGTGCCGTATATTTTCCACTATTTCAAGTTGGAGAACGGCGTGCAGAAGCTCTATACGTTGGTCGATGAGATGGAAAAACGAAAGGAGATATGATGATGTCCAAGTATTTCATTTGTCTAGATATTGGTGGAACCAAAGTCTTAGGTGCGATCTTCGACAGTAAGCGTGAGATCGTCTATCGAATCAAGAAGAAGACGAAGGCAGACGGCGATGATGCACAGAATATTGAGAATACCATCATCTCCCTCGTTGAAGAATTGGTAGATGGATTTAATATCTCCTTGAAGGACGTGGCTGCGATAGCCGCTGGCGCACCGGGTGTGATCAATATTGAGAAGGGTGTTGTGCTTTTCTCACCGAACCTTCCTTGGCGAAATTATGAGATTAAGAAGGCGATTGAAGATAAGTTCCATGTTCCATTCTTTATCGGAAATGACGTAAATGTCGGTGTGTACGGCGAATGGAAGTATGGTGCAGCGAAGAATCTTCGACAGGTAGTCGGACTCTTTGTTGGAACTGGCATGGGCGCTGGTCTGATTCTGGACGGCAAGCTATTTACCGGATATCAGGATAAGGGCGCAGAATGTGGTCACATGATTCTTGACCCCGAAGGACCGAAGTGTAATTGCGGTCAGCGCGGGTGTCTAGAAGCATTTTCCAGCAAACAGGGTATCTCCGACTATATTCGCACGCAGGCGCAGAGAGGACGCACGACGTCCATGGAGAAAGCGGTTGCCAAGGGTGTATTCAAGAGTAAGGCGTTGAAAGCCGCTTATGATGAAGGCGATGAAGTAACCATCGAGGCCATAGATCGTGCTTGTCACTATCTGGCCATTGGAATCGGCAATCTAATCAATACATTCAGCCCTGAGATGGTCGTACTTGGCGGTGGTGTGATGGAAGCAATGAATGAAGTATTCATGGAGAAAATCCTGAAGGAAGTGGATCGCTATTGTATGCCATCTATCCGTGATACAGTATCCATCAAGGCCGCAGCGTTGGGCGATGACTCAATCCTATTCGGCTCGCTGGCCATGATCGACGATATGCTGAAGGATTAATCTGCTTTCTTACTATATCTTACAGACTCATATAGGGAGGTCAGTTCAGTGATGGACGGATCTCCATTTTCTGATACGATGGTCTCAATCTGCTTCGGCGAAGCGGATTTGCGTATGCTGGCACCTTTTCGAATGGCTTTCGTGACGGTCTTGAAGTACTTCTTACGTATCTCCTTCTCGTATCCGGAACCAAAGTCCAGATCGGATAACTTATTAATCTTGTCGGGTTTGATGTCCTCAATAACATCTGTGACTGCTATGTTCTCTTTGACTTTAGCGGGTTCTTCCGCCATGTGGTAACGGTTACGAAGCGCGCGAATCGCACGCGAAATTACGACTACAAATAGGATAACGAAGCAAACGACCATGATGACTTCGAAAATCGCATCGAGAATAGAATTGCCTCCCGCCGCAGATGTTTCTGGGACACTATCGGAGTCTTCCCAAACACTATCGTTCCCCGTAAAGAAGTATTCTTCCTTGTCGATTAGACTAATAAGAAAACGTGCAATACGTTTGAAACAACCAGATAACAGATTGGATAGTTGCTGAATTGGCAAGAAAGTGAGTGTGACAAGTGCTAATAGAATACCGGCTGCTAGGATCAGAATCACGAAATTATACTGATTTCTTACCTCTTTGGCAGGCTGAGTAGATGAATGAAGATTGTGGTAGTACTGTTCGTTGAAGGTATATAGTTGGCGAGCCACAAAGTAAATACCTGCGACTAATATGGCATTGAACATCGTCTCAATCGACGAGATTTGAACCTTACAGAAAATGAACAAAGCGATGTGAATACCCATGTAGAAGAAGAAACCGTCGTACTTCACTTTGATGGATTCTTTTGAGAAACGGCGCAGGATGGAGGCGATCATGAGTATCACAATCGCTGCGGAGAGGAGTATGATTGGAATCCACATATCACGTCTAGGTAGACAGGAGGATAGAAACTGATAGATTCCAAAGAGAGAACCTGTTGCAGTAAGCAGGTGGAGCCCCATCATTGTAAAGAGCCCAATCCGAATTCTACGAATCAGAAGGAAGAGGGTTGCTGGACAAATCAAGAATAAGTAATTCCACGTGGTAAAACCATCATAATCATAGTTTCGAAGGAAGTATGAAACGGTAGATACCAGTGTCAGAGTCAGCATCAAAGTGATGAGGTATTCAACTACGATGCCAGAACAGACAAAGCGTGGAGACTTCTTCATATCAGTCATGTCCTATTACCTCCCATCTTTGATATATGTTTATTAGTTCGGAGTCCAGTTTCACACGCGGGGTGGTCTTGTAGCATGGCATGATCCATTTCAGTGAAGAACGGTATGGCTTAAGATGGACAAGTATACTACGAAAAGCCGAATCGCAACGAGGAGAAATAATGATCGTGTAATCATCCTTGTGAACATTGGCACCGTGAGCCTCCAGAAGCTCGTCGAAAGGAATGGCCGGGCAAGTCAAATCGATCCTGGCTAATGCTTCGCCACGATGTTCCATATCTGCGAGGCTCGAAGACATATCAAGTGAGATGGGAAGCTCAGTCAGAACATCTCTGCCGTTCGTGTAAAGTGCGCAGGGGATGCCGGCTTTGCAGAGAGCAAGCATATATGAATAAGTAAGACTGATGGATTTCTCAAGAAGACTATCGGATTCTTTGAAATCATAGAACTCAAGATTCAGAAAGATTGTTATTTGACGTGTGGAGGTGGAGGCCTGCTGGTTGACCATGTAGTCTCCTGCTTTCGCTGTGGCTGTCCAGTTGATGGCACGCATCGGATCCCAGGGCTGATACTCTCGAATACCAGAGAAGGAGAAAGGATCGGTCAGGAGCGTCCTTCTTTGCATGATGTCACTGAACGTGATGGAAAGAAGAGATTGAATATCGAGTGTTGGAATTTCTTCCGGAAGTACTGTCAAGTGAGCATCATTCTCAAAGTTTCGATTCAACTTATCGATCAGTAGAAGGTCGGATGTGGTAATGTTGACGCGGAAGAAAGAGTAGAATCCTCTGCGCGTACAATTTGCCTTGATGCGGCGGGTATGCTGCGAGAAGGATTTCATTGTAAGCATGTCTTCACGATAGAGAAAGTCTGAAGCTGAGGTGTTTGTCATGTCCAGGAACTGAAGTGGGGTTGGTGTCTCAAACTTCAGAAGCAGGAAAGGAAGAGGGAGTTTCTTGTTGTTCTGCGCAGTTTCAATCACTTCAATGGTTTCTCCGAAACGAGCGACTCTCTTGGAGAAGCGCACATCGAGAGAGAGATTATCCAATGCATGCTTGCGGTAGATAAACAGTTCGAGTGCGGCAAGTATCGCCAGAAGAATCAGAAAAACCAGAAGCTTCATGCGCGAGTGAAATCCTCCGTTGGACAGGGTACTGTATTCAGAATGTTCGTTACAACTGAGGTGGCATAATCATGCTGACTGAGGAATTTGCCGTCTGAAGAAGAAGTACCATTAGAACTCATTGTCAGACGATGAGCAAGGACTGGTACAGCCAACTCCTTGAAATCATCCGGTACACAATATGTACGGCCACGAAGCAGAGCCAATGCTTTGGCCGCGGCGACATAGGCGAGCAAAGCACGTGGGCTTGCGCCGACACGTATCTCATAAGAGTTTCTTGTCGCTTCAACAATCGCTGTGGCATATTCATAAAGCAAATCGGATACATGAATCTTCTTGGCTTCTTCCTGCATAGCCAGAAGTTCAGAAGGGTCTGCAACAGATTCTAGTGAAGTGAGCGGATCTTCTGTGGCGAAACGCTTAAGGATGGCAATGCTTTCTTCCTTGGTTGGATATTCCATGGAAAGCATCATAAGGAAACGATCGAGTTGAGCTTCCGGAAGTGGGAATGTACCTTGCGATTCAATCGGGTTCTGCGTTGCAATAACTAAGAAAGGAGGTGGAAGCGGACGAGTCTCGCCATCCACGGTGACTTGCTTCTCTTCCATACACTCAAGTAGACTGGACTGGGTTCTGGCTGTTGCACGGTTGATCTCGTCAGCCAGCAGGATGTTGGTGAAGATCGGTCCTGGACGGAATTTGAATTCATCTGAAGTTCTATCGAAGTAATGAATACCTGTTAAGTCAGAAGGTAGGAGATCGATGGTAAACTGCACACGCTTGAAATCAAGTTTCAAAGACTGTGCAAGGGCGCGAGCAGTCTTGGTCTTCCCGGTTCCCGGCACATCTTGAAGCAATACGTGACCGCCTACAATCAGTGAGACCATCAATAACTCAATCTGCTTATCTTTGCCGACAATGACCTTGTTGATGTTGTTGACAATCTTGGAAGCTGTGATATTTGAACCAGTATTCGATGTCGTTTCCATATGTACCTCCGAAAAGCGCTAGTGCGAGTTTGTCTCCATCCCTCAAATAAACGCTGAATGCTGAATTATGAATTATAAGTTTATATTAACATCTCGTATTGAACACTGTCTACTTTATATGCACGTCTGGAGAGCACAATTCCACAATATCAAAGTGCGAGATGTAACGCGTAGAAATACAGAAACGAACGAATCACTATGTTTTCGTTGAATTGTCAGTTGACACATCCCCGCTTCAAATCTATTATAAAGTGATGAATTATCCTAGGAGGGGTGTCTTATGACTGATCAATTGCGTCAAATCGGCGAGAGAATTGCGGCTTTGAGAGAGATCGAAGAGATCGACGTCAAGACCATGGCGACTCGTTGCGAAGTGTCCGAAGAAGATTATGTCCTGTATGAAGAAGGAAAGAAAGATTTTTCCGTCTCCTTTCTGAATAATGTAGCGGTGGTGCTCGGCGTCGATATGGTCGATCTGATGAGCGGCGATTCACCGAAACTTTCTATTGCCAGTGTCGTCCGCAAGGACGAGGGATTTGAAATTGACCGCAGAGCGGCTTATAACTATAAACATTTAGCTTTTACATTCCGAAAGAAGATTGCAGACCCATTCTTGGTTACTGTTGAACCAAACGATATCGAGAAGCCAACACAACACGCACATGAAGGACAGGAGTTCAACTATGTAGTTGAAGGTTCCATGACATTCTTCATTGGAGATATCGTATACGAGTTGAATGAAGGTGACAGCGTATATTTCAATTCTGATTATCCGCATGCCATGAAAGCAAACAACGGTAAGCCATGTAAGTTCCTGGCAATCGTTATGAAAGGGGATATCTAATCCGTGGCAATATATGAAGAGTTTGTGGGCAGAAATCGCGATGATTTCGTGACCCTTGATGACTTACAGAAGAACTATAAGGTAACTTATCCGGAGACATTTAACTTCGCGTACGATGTAGTGGATAAGATTGCAGAGAGAACACCTGACAAGCTTGCCATCTTGTGGGTAAGCAAGCAAAACGAAGAGAAGCGTTTCACTTTCGGCGATGTCCGCAAGTATTCCAACATGACAGCCAACTACTTTAAGAGTATGGGCATCAAGAAAGGTGACCGTGTACTTCTGGTTCTGAAGCGTGGTTACCAGTTCTGGTTCTCCGTGCTGGCCCTTCACAAGATTGGTGCCGTAACAGTTATGGCAACGAATCAGTTGATGGCGAAGGACTATGTCTATCGTATCAACAGTGCACATATCAAAATGGCTGTAATTACAGGTGACGATGATTGCACCGAGCGTTTCGACCAAGGCCTTGATCAGTATGACCACGAGGTCATCCGTTGCGTGACTTGGGGAAAGCAGAAGGAAGGCTGGATCGATTTTGATGCAGAAGTCTCCAAGATGAGTGATGAGTGGACTCGTCCGACCGGTGAAGAAGGTACGGTTGCGACGGACCCGATGCTCATGTGCTTCAGTTCCGGTACGACTGGCTATCCGAAGATGGTTCTTCACGACCATACCCTTCCTTTGGGACATCTCTTTACGGGTGTATTCTGGCACCGCGTAGAAGACGGAAAACTGCACTTTACGATTTCCGACACCGGCTGGATGAAGTGCATGTGGGGTAAGTTCTACGGTCAGTGGTTCGGTGAAGCCGCGATCTTCATCTATGATTTCGACAAGTTTAATGGTGCGGATATTCTGAAGAAAATCTGCGATTATAAGATTACTACATTCTGTGCACCGCCCACGATGTACCGCTTCATGATCCGTGAGGACTTCACAGGACTTGATTTCTCGAACCTGAAGCATTGCTGCACAGCAGGTGAGGCATTGAACCCAGAGGTTTATAAGCAGTGGCTGAAGAATACTGGCTGCAAGATCTACGAAGGTTTCGGTCAGTCTGAGACATCTGTTGTATGTGGTACTTATTTCCCATGGGTACTCCCAAGAACTGGTTCTATGGGTTATCCGGTACCGGGCTTCCATGTTGCAATCGTCGATCCGGATGGAAATGAGTGTGCAACGGGTGTAACGGGTGAAATCTGTATCCGTACCGATGAAGCTTCCGGTGGACGTCCAGTCGGACTGCTTCTCCGTTATGAAGATAATCCGGAGGAGATGGCACACGCTTGGCACGATGGTCTTTACCATACCGGTGATACCGCTTATAAAGATGAGCTTGGCTTCTTGTGGTATGTTGGCCGTGTTGACGATGTAATCAAGAGTTCCGGCTATCGTATCGGACCTTTTGAGGTAGAGAGCGCCCTGATGGCTCATGGTGCAATCCTCGAGTGTGCAGTCACAGGTATCCCGGATCCGGTCCGTGGCTTCGCAGTCAAGGCAACAGTCGTTCTGCGTAAGGAGTATAAAGCTTCGGATGAATTGACGAAGGAATTGCAGAACTTTGTTAAGAAGAATACTGCACCATACAAATATCCGCGTGTCATCGAGTATGTGGATGAATTGCCAAAGACAACAAGCGGTAAGATCATGCATGGTGAGATCAGAAGAAGAGACATGCAGAAATATCTGGAGGCACAGAAAAATGGCGAGAACTGATAATATCAATAAGTCCTTCGATCCGAAGGAAGCAGAATCCAGACTCTATAACGAGTGGGTGAATAAGGGTTATTTCAAGCCTGTAAAAGATTCGTCCAAGGAGTCTTTCTGCATCGTGATGCCGCCGCCGAACATTACCGGCCAGCTTCACATGGGACATGCATTGGATAACACACTTCAGGATATCCTGGTTCGTTACAAGAGAATGAAAGGCTATGAGACCCTTTGGGTCCCGGGTACCGACCATGCTTCCATCGCGACAGAGGCGAAGATCGTTGAGGCGATGCGTAAGGAAGGTCTGACCAAGGATGACCTCGGTCGTGACAAGTTCCTCGAGCGCGCTTGGGATTGGAAGAAGCAGTATGGTGGCCGTATCGTTGAACAGTTAAAGAAGATGGGTTCTTCTTGCGACTGGTCTCACGAGCGTTTCACCATGGACGAAGGATGCTCGGAAGCAGTAAAAGATGTTTTCATTAAGTACTATAACGAAGGCCTAATCTACCGTGGTGAGCGAATCATCAACTGGTGCCCGCATTGCTTAACCTCCATTTCCAATGCTGAGGTGAACTATGAAGATCAGCAGGGTTCATTCTGGCATCTGCGTTATCCATTCGAGGATGGTAGCGGATATCTTGAACTGGCGACGACACGTCCGGAGACACTCCTTGGCGATACCGCGGTAGCTGTCAATCCGAAAGATGATCGTTACAAGGATTTGGTTGGCAAGATGCTGGTTCTCCCACTTGTTGGAAGAAAGATTCCAGTGGTTGCGGATAGTTACGTAGATATCGAATTCGGTACCGGTGTTGTAAAGATTACACCTGCTCATGACCCGAACGACTTCGAAGTCGGACTTCGTCACAACCTCGAAGTGATTACTGTATTGACTGAGGATGCTAAGATCACAGAGGATTATCCGAAGTATGCCGGCATGGATCGTTATGAAGCGAGAAAAGCAATCGTTGCCGATCTGGAAGAGGGTGGCTATCTTATCAAGGTTGAGCCACATGCGCACAATGTTGGTACTTGCTATCGTTGCGGCACAACTGTTGAGCCTCGTGTATCTCTCCAGTGGTTCGTAAAGATGAAGACATTGGCTGAGCCTGCTATCGAGGCGGTTCGTACCGGTAAGACCAAGTTTGTTCCAGAAAGGTTCGAGAAGAATTACTTCAACTGGATGGAGGATATCCGTGACTGGTGTATCTCCCGTCAGCTCTGGTGGGGTCACCGTATCCCAGCGTTCTACTGCGATGATTGCGGTGAATTGATCGTAACCAAAGACGAAGCACCGGTATGTCCGAAGTGTGGTAAGCCGATGCGTCAGGATCCGGATACATTGGATACTTGGTTCTCTTCTGCATTGTGGCCTTTCTCTACATTGGGTTGGCCGGAAGAGACCGCAGATCTGAAGCGTTACTATCCGACCAATACACTGGTAACCGGATACGACATCATCACATTCTGGGTTTCCCGTATGATGGTTGCAGGTCTTGCCCACATGAAGGAAGTTCCGTTTGATACAGTGCTGATTCATGGTCTGGTTCGTGACTCCCAGGGCAGAAAGATGAGTAAGTCCCTCGGTAATGGTATTGACCCGCTCGAGATTATCGACCAGTTCGGTGCCGATGCACTTCGTTATGCACTGGTAACCGGTAATGCACCGGGTAACGATCAGCGTTTCCAGCAGGACAAGATTGAAGCGGGTAGAAACTTCGGTAATAAGATCTGGAATGCAATGCGTTTCGTGTTGATGAATTGCGAAGAAGACCTGTCTTTCGATGATGTGGATCCTTCGAAGTACACTACAGAAGATAAGTGGATCCTGTCCCGTATGAACCAGGTAATCAAGGAAGTGACCGATAACTTCGATCATTACGAGTTTGGTGTTGCGCTTTCCAAGATCAACGCTTTCATCTGGGAAGAGTACTGTGACTGGTATATCGAGATTGCGAAGTCACGTCTTTTCGACAAGGAATGTCCGACGAGAAAAGAAGCACAGTTCATCTTGAACGATGTACTTGGCCGTGCAATGCAGCTTCTGCATCCGTTCATGCCGTTCCTGACTGAGGAAGTTTACACCTACCTCGTACTCGGTAAACGGGCAGACTCCATTATGATTTCCGATTGGCCGGAGTATCGTGAGAATGAGGTTTTCCCGAAGGAAGAGAAGCAGATGGAAGTTCTGATGGATGCCATCCGTTCCATCCGTAATGTACGTACAGACATGGGCGTTGTGCCTTCTCGTAAGATCGGAATGATTCTGGTAACGGAAGATGAGAGCATTTCTGGTATGTTCTTGGATGGTAAGGCTTTCTTGGAAAGATTGGCTAACGTTACTGACGTAGAGACAAAGAAGAACAAAGAAGGTATTCCGAACACAGCAGTTGCTTGCGTATGTTCCGCAGGTGAGATCTACATTCCGCTGGAAGACTTAATTGACATCGATAAGGAACTGGAGCGTCTCGGTAAGGAGAAGGAACGTCTTGAGGGCGAGATGAAGCGTGTAAACGGTAAGCTGGCGAATGAAGAATTCGTAAAGAAAGCACCAGAGAAGGTTATTGCTGCAGAACGCGAGAAGCAGGCAAAGTATCAGGAAATGCTGGACAATGTACTGTCCCGTATCGAGGCATTAAAGTAAGTTATTTTGTAGGAGGAACAGTCCATGAGTGAGAAAGAAGAGAAAATCATCGAAATTTCCCAGGAAGAACTGGATAAACTGCCAAAGGATACAGTACACTGTTTCCCAGCTTCTAAATCCCAGATTCTAAAGAGAAGAATCATCACATTGATAATTGCGGCATTGGATTGTGCGGCGTTGGGTTATCTCCTCGCAGGTAAGACCGACCCAGGTCTGCTTCTTTGGTGTGTATGTGGTGCTATATTTGCTATATGTCTTGTTATCTTCATCCATACATTCGTAATTGCTAAATATCGTGTGGCCTTAGACTACAAGAATAAAGAAGTTGCACTTCGCTACATGTTCTCAAAGATTACGATTCCGTTTGACTCGTTTGATGCAAGAGACGGCGAGGCGGATCGTGCCATGCAGCTTCTGCAGAACTCCACACTCGGTGCGAACATGAAGCGTGTAAATTACCTCGTCCTTGACAATGTGTATGAAGAAGTATGTTACCAGACATCTTCAAAAGACTTGGCATCTCAGGAAGATTTCGATCTTCTGTCGAAAGAAGCAAAACAGGTTGCATCTGTATACAAGGCCAAGGAGCAGTTTGATGCTTTGAAAACGGATGGGGATGGTAAGTCTACGGATACATCCGCTGAGGACATCACTTCACTTGTTAAGGGTGTCATTAAAGAGGATAAAGACGATAAGGCAAATGCGACCAAGAAGGCAATTAGTGAAGCCAAGGAAGCGATTGCTGAAGAAACTGAAGCGGTTTCAGAAACTGCCGAATCATCATCTTCCGAAGAAAAGAGCGAAGAGTAATGCGAAAAATTGAGTTGATCTTTACTTACAAAGATTGACGAAAACAACTCTTCACTTTACAATTAACCGTGGTGTAAATTTATTTGCATATATTATCATTCAACACAAAGGAGAAATTCTTATGGCATTAGTTACTACTACTGAAATGTTTAAGAAGGCCTATGATGGCGGTTACGCTATTGGTGCTTTTAACGTAAACAACATGGAGATCGTTCAGGGTATCACCGAAGCAGCTGGTGAGCTGAAGAGCCCGGTTATCCTCCAGGTTTCTAAGGGCGCTCGCGCATACGCTAATCACACATATCTCGTAAAGCTGGTTGAAGCAGCTGTAGCCGAGAATCCGGAGATCCCGATCGCTCTGCATTTGGATCACGGTGATTCTTTCGAACTCTGCAAGTCCTGCATCGATGGTGGTTTTACATCTGTAATGATCGACGCTTCCTCTAAGTCTTTCGAGGACAACATCGCGCTTACCAAGCAGGTTGTTGAGTACGCTCACGCTCACGGCGTAGTCGTTGAGGCTGAGCTCGGTACACTCGCTGGTATCGAGGACGAAGTTGTTGTAGAGTCTGGTAAGGAATCCTACACACGTCCGGAAGAAGTTGAAGAGTTCGTATCCCGCACAGGTTGTGACTCTCTGGCTATCGCTATCGGTACTTCCCACGGTGCTTACAAGTTCACAGCTGATCAGTGCACAAGAAATGCTGAAGGCATCCTTGTTCCACCGCCGCTCCGTTTCGACGTTCTCGAAGAGTGCATCAAGAGACTGCCGGGCTTCCCGATTGTTCTTCACGGTTCTTCTTCTGTACCACAAGAATTCGTTAAGATGGTTAACGAGTTTGGTGGTCAGATGCCAGATGCAGTTGGTATTCCGGAAGAGCAGCTCCGTCACGCAGCTGAGCTTGCTGTCTGCAAGATCAACATCGACTCCGATATCCGTCTTGCTATGACTGGTAACATCCGTAAGTATTTCGCTGAGAATCCGTCTCACTTCGATCCTCGCCAATACCTCAAGCCAGCTCGTCAGGCTGTTAAGGATATGGTTGCTCACAAGATCCAGTACGTTCTGGGTTCTGCTGGTAAGGCTTAATCCTAACTGTTTTTGCTACGAAGTTAGATATCAGGAAGCTGTCTTCACCCAAGACAGCTTCTTTTTTCTTCTCGAAAAATGACAGAAATGACACTTGGAAGTCACTCGTCGACGGTAGTCGGTTGAGGGTGTTTCGTATGTAGGAACGAAAGAGAAATATCCGCTTCACAAAAGAATCAGTATGGTATAATCAAATTTGGTATGTAGATTAAATTTGGAGGTCATCCTTTATGAGCCCTACCGCGAATAATAGAACATTGAATGCGCAGTTGCGTGCACTTGCAAATACTGCACTTTGTTTGGTTGCTGTGTTTATGGTATTGCTTTGTACATTTGTCTTCATGGTAACGAAGATCAAAGCCCAGAACAAGGACAAGAAGAGTGAAGAAACAACAGTCACTACTTCTGCATCGGTAACAGAAACTGCTCCTTCTACGGAAGCAACGACCACTACCACAGAGGCACCGACTGAGACAACAGTAGCACCGGAAGCCCATGCTTCCTATCCAGAAGGCACGAAGTTGATTGCCTTGACCTTTGACGACGGTCCTTGCGAGAACACTTCTAAGGTCCTGGATGTATTAGAGAAGAATGGTGTAGTGGCTACCTTCTTCGTACTCGGTGGAAATATTAACGAAACCTATGCTAAGGACCTGCAGCGTATGCTGGATCTAAATTGCGAGATTGGTAACCACACATATGGACACACAGTATTGTCGCAGGTGGATGCAGATACGGCATATTCTGAACTTCAGAAGTGCGATGAGGCGTTGATGAAGTATATTGGCCAGAAGGCCACTGTCATCCGTCCGCCGCAAGGCGCGGGTCTGGTGAATACCGGATTGTTTAAGTATTCACTTGATAATCACGAATATGTGATTAACTGGAATGATGCGAGCACCCCCGCTGACTGGCAGAAGCCGGCGATGGGTGATGCCCATTATACTGCACAGTATGTCATTGATAACAGCACCATGTCTGACTGCGTGCTTCTCCACGAGTGCCACAATTCCACGACTGAATCTTTGCAGGAAATGATCGATGGTCTGAAGGCGAAGGGTTATACTTTCGTGACTGTGTCAGAGCTTCTCGAAGCGAGAACGTCAAAACTTACGATTGACTATGCTGGCTCGGTTGGTTGGGATACAAGCACGCTTGCCGAAGCATATCCGGGCGGCCCAATCTACGGCATTCGCTATGCATATTCATGCGGCGATCTGATGTTTGAGAAGCGGACCAAGAGCTGAACCAGCACATCAGGATTTTTGCAATTCAAGAATGAAACAAAAAGGGGCTGTCTCAAAAGTGATGAATTCACAGAGAGAAAGCCCCTTTTTGTGTTCCGGGATAGGGAATTATTCGCTTTCTAACTCCATGTATTCTTCGTACAGGGCTTCGAGTTCTTCGCTATTCTTAGCGTAAGTATCGTAGTCCTCGGGTGGTGTATTCGCGCCAAAAGAAGCTTCCAAGGCTTTCTGAGCCTCCTCAAGTTCAGCCGTACGCTTCTCGATGAATCGGAGA